>JBKPDW010000460.1:0-2950 GCA_046728115.1 Acidobacteriota bacterium
GAACGTTGGCGGCGGCCAGTGCGATGCCGTAGCTGACGGATGGCACAATCGCTACGCCGTCCGGATCCGCGTTTATTACGCTCGCAAATAGAGTGCGGAGATGTTCTGTCGGCGCAAACCAGTCCCCAGAGCGCAGCGTCCAGGGTGATGCTTTCCTGCGTACGGCCGCGACGCCGGCCTGGGTAACGCTACGCAGTTGCGGCGACATGTTCGCGCAATTCAAGTACGTGACGCCCTCGGGGATTTCGAACAGGTTCGGTTCCTTATCGGCTGTCAGTCTCAAATGTCCTTCGGGATTGCTCGTCATGGTGTCGGTCCGGTGAGCGCACGCAGCCCGATCCGCGCCGCGGCGAGGTGGTGATCGTCGTGGTCGGCGACGAGTTGTGCCCAGTCAATCACGCGAAGCGGCACGCCGAGTCGAGGATGAACCGCTGTCGCACTGACTTCCGATTCCGTTAGCTTCTCGAATCTGAGGCTTAAGCGCTCACGGTGTTCCCGGAGCGCTGTCAGAAGGTTCGCGATGGGTGTCTCACGATGGTTCCCGTCCTCGGTCCGATGGTTTGATGGGTCCGCCGCACTCAGGATCGCCGCGCCACTCAGGAACTCGTCGAGACGGCGCATGTCGAGTTCGCTCAGGTCATTCAGGTGGCCGAGATGTTCCTTGACGGACCACCCGCGTGACGGCCGTACTTGGAGGATCGTTTCAGGTAACCCGGTCACCAACGCCATGGCACGAACCGGTGTCCCAACGAGCCGCTCAATGAGTGCGGGAAGGGCACCCAGAGGCAAATCGAACGACCATCGGCGTTGGACCCACGGAACAAGCGGCAGCATCGTTGGACTCACGGCCGAGCTCGGACGCCGACCATGTGAATCAGGCTAGCGCTGAAATTATCACATGTCAAATGCGATACAGATGTGATAACTCTCAGGACCGCCAAGCGCGCGGCGCGAAGCTGTGGACAACACCTTCTGTCAGCGAGCCGGTTCGAGGAGCTCGATCGGATTTCCGTCCGGATCCTCGACTTGAATCTGTCGACCCGCGGGGCAATTGGGTGCCGTCCGGGTCGTCTGGTGAGGCCACTGTGAGCCACCGATATGACCCTTTGCCGATGTCGGCCTTTTTCACAAAGCCCAGGACTTCGGTATAGAACCGCAGGGCCTTCTGCTGGTCATCGACGTGGACGCTGGTCAGACTGATTTTCATCGCTCCCTCCTGTTGGCAGACCTGGGCATCTCGGCTGCCCGTCACATTGCCTGCCGTTTGTCCGTCATAGAGATGACGGAACGAGCCGAGGAAGTGTGACCAATGAGCGAACGCGATTATCTGGCTGACCGATTCGAAGAGCACCGAACCCATCTACGCGGAGTGGCTTACCGGATGCTCGGCTCGCTCGGCGAAGTAGACGACGCCGTCCAAGAAGCCTGGTTGCGGCTCAGCCGCACCGATGCCGCGGCCATTGAGAACCTTGGCGGATGGTTGACGACCGTCGTCGCGCGCGTATGTCTGGACATGCTGCGGTCGCGCCAATCGCGGCGCGAAGAGCCCCTCATTGCCGACGCACCCGAGCCGGCCGCGGCCGGCACGCGCGGGGGCAGCAGCCCCGAACAGGAAGCGCTCCTGGCCGACTCGGTCGGGCTCGCGCTGCTGGTCGTGCTCGACCGGCTGACGCCGGCCGAACGCCTCGCGTTCGTGCTGCACGATATGTTCGCCGTCCCGTTCGAGGAGATTGGGCCGATCGTCGGCCGTACCGCAGAAGCGGCAAGGCAGCTTGCGAGTCGGGCGCGACGTCGTGTGCGCGGCGGCGCGGTGCCCGACCCCGATCTCGTCCGACAACGTGAAGTCGTCGACGCATTCATGGCGGCGCTGCGCGCCGGGGATTTCGAGGGCTTGCTCGCCGTCCTCGATCCGGATCTCGTCGTTCGCACGGACATGCCCGGTGCGCCAAGCGAGATCCGCGGAGCGGCCGCCTGGGCGAAGGGCGCTGTGGCCTACGGCCACCTCGCGCGGCTGACGCAGCCCGCGCTCGTCGACGGGACCGTCGGCGTCGTGGTCGCGCCACTGGGACGACTGGTGAGAGCGCTCCGGTTCACGATCGCGAACGGCAAGATCACCGAGATCGAGGTCATCGGCGCTCCGGCGCGGCTCAGCGAACTCGAGGTGTCGACCATCGACTGAGCGGCGGGTCGCGAAGCCGCTGGTGCCGTCACGCTTTCTCCACGTGTTCCGTCATCCTCGTAAGACCCCAAGCACGCCGCGTCGCGGGCGGCCTTCGGGTCCTCAAGGAGTTCAATGATGAACATAGCTATCGCACGTGCGGCCACTGCGCAGCCATCGACGCTCGCGTATCCGGACTTGAGTATGACTCGTTCCAGAAAGGCCACAGTTGTTTTCTGGATCGCGACCATGCTCTTCTGCCTGCAATTGAGCTTCACGGCTTACTACGAGCTCCTGCTGTTGCCTGATGCAGCACAGGCGTTCGCCCGCCTCGGCTTCCCGGCCGACTTCTTCCGCATCGAGCTCTCGTGGGCTAAAGTGGCGGGCGTCGTCGTACTGCTGATACCCGCGATACCCGCGAGACTCAAGGAGTGGGCCTACGCAGGCTTCGCCTTCAACTTGGTCTCGGCGCTGATTGCTCACACGTCAATACGCGACATTCCGCTGGCGTTTGTCCCTTCGACGTTTGCCAGTGCGCTCTGGGTGATCTCGTACGTGCTCTGGCGCCGCTTGGCCGCCACGCCGGCGACAGTTTGAAGGCCCAGCATGCACACTCGCGTAACCCGAAGCCGGGGATGTCACATCGTTAAACCCCATTTCGTCTCACCATCGGAGCGGCGGAACGGGTTCACGCCCAGCCGCTCGCGAAGGATGACACGGTGGCACCCAGCGAGTCGGCCAGCGCGGCCGTCTTGAAAATATGGTGAAGGATGCGGTGCTGTGAACCCGGAG
>JBKPDW010000461.1:0-9955 GCA_046728115.1 Acidobacteriota bacterium
GTTCTAGGTTCTAGGTTCTAGGTTCTAGGTTCTAGGTTCTAGGTTCTAGGTTCTAGGTTCTAGGTTCTAGGTTCTAGGTTGCCACGGTGCCAGGTGCTGGGTGCCAGGGCACCCGACGCTGTGGCACCTCGCACTGTGACACCTCGCACTGTGACACCTCGCACGGTGGGCACCTGAAGGGCGAGACCGCTGACGCCATCGCGCCCTTCGATTTCTGTCCGACCTGCCCTTCCTGCCCTACTGATCTTTGACCGTCAGTCGCATCCAGGGATGAATGCAGCACTGGTACTTGTCACCACCCGCAACGCCATCAACTTTCACATCCTGCCCCGGCCCGGCGAACGTGCCGCCGACGCTCGGCGCGAGACACTCCGGCGCTGGGACCGGGTTGCCCGAGAGCGCATTGAGAACGTCCACTTGCCCGCCGCCAAACTTGGCGACCTTCGTGAACGAGTGCACCTCGCCACCGCGGTTGTGCGCGACGATGTTGCGCGGGTTGCCCATCCGGCCGGGCGTGAAGCGCCACTCTTCAGCCTGCTGGGTCGCCTGCAATTCCGCGATGAATTCGTTGAAAGTCGTCTCGCCATTGCCGTCGCAGATATGACCGAGGCCAGGGCCGTCAGGTGGACCGGCGTTGAACGTTTCCGGATCGCAGTCATCACGCGTCTGAATGACTTTTCCGGGCTGCTCGGCCGTCAGCGTGGCCGCCACGCCAGTTAGGGCGACCGCCAGCCCAACCGCAAACGTGATCTGCATCGCTCGCATCATTTACACCCTCCTCCTAAGGTCGAGCGCGTTCATTCTAGGCCAGCTCGTGCATTCAGGATGACTTCCGCCCAAATGTTCCCGCGCGAGTACGGGTTGGAGAGGAGGCCGTGACCATCCGGCTGCGGCTAGTGCCCGTTCGCCGCGCGAGGGGACCGTTCGCTGAAAATGTAAGCGTGCAAGTCTTTTCTGCTCTATCATTTGGCGGGAAAGAGAGGAGAAATTTATGCACGCGCCCATCAAGTACGTCGAAAAGGGGCTCGCGATTGCGGCGAACGGGGCCTGGGTCGTGTTCAACGGTTTGAATCAGATCAAGCAGAACCCCTCGTTTACGCCAAAGTGGTCCGACAAACCTCTGCTGAAGTCGTACGAGAAGACCAAGCCGCCGCTTGGCTGGCCGCGTGAAACCGACTCCCTCTGCCCGACGTGCGTGCGCGAGGCGCGTCAGGCGATCCTCGACGGTAAAAAAGACGTCAGTGTCCTGCTCAACGAGAAGGTCGGCGAGATCAAGGCGACCATTCTCGAGCGCGATGGGAAGATCCTGATGGTGAAGGACTGCCCGATTCACGGCCACTTCGAGGACGTGATGGCCATCGACACCGCGTTCTTCAAGCATCTCGAGGAAGTCTTCCCGGGTCGCGACATCCGCGCCCACAACGACGCGAAGCTGCACAACCACGGGAGCAGCACCATCAAGCATGGGCGCGGCTCGGTCCTTACGGTAGACCTGACCAACCGCTGCAACATGATGTGCGACCCGTGCTTCATGGATGCGAACCAGGTCGGATTCGTCCACGAACTGTCGTGGGACGACATCAAGATGGTCCTGGACAACGCCATCAGCATCAAGCCGAAGCGGCAGATGTCGGTGCAGTTCTCGGGCGGCGAGCCGACGATCTCGCCGTGGTTCCTCGACGCGGTCCGCTACGCGCGCAAGGTCGGCTACAACAGCGTCCAGGCCGCGACCAACGGCATCGAGTTCGCGAAGAGCCCTGAGTTCGCAAAAGCGGCGGCCGACGCCGGGCTGCGTTACGCCTACCTGCAGTTCGACGGCATCGGCAACGCCGCCAACTCGCACCGCCGGGTTGGCAATCTTTTCGACGTGAAGCTGCGCGCGATCGAGAATCTGCACAGCGCCGGGGTGGATATCGTGCCGGTCGTCACGATCGTCAACGGCGTGAACAATGAGCAGGTCGGCCGCATCATCGAGTTCGCGCTCGACAACCCGAAGAAGATCAACTTCCTGTCGTTCCAGCCGGTCAGCTTCACCGGGCGCGACGAGGAAGTCACGCCCGAGCGCCGCGCCGCCCAGCGCTACACGCTGTCGCACCTGGCGCACGACGTGAAGAACCAGACGGGTCTCGGCGAACCGACACGCGACTGGTTCCCAATCTCCTTCATGGGCACTTTCACCGATTGGGCCGACGTCGTGCATGGGCCCGAGGCGTCCTGGGGTCAGCTCACGTGCGGATGCCATCCGAACTGCGGCGTCGGCATGGGCTTGATGATCGACAAGGAAACGAAGGAGGCCGTGCCGGTCACCGCGTTCCTCAAGGCCGAGCAGCTGGCGAAGGACGTCGCCAAGGTGAACGATGCGGGCCGCGGCAAGTTCCTGTCGGTCGTCGGCATGGCGCTCGCCGTCATCCGCAACTACGACCCGTTCAAGGCGCCGACGCATTTCAAGCTGACCGATCTGCTGAAGAAGTTCGACAAGACGTTCGGCGCGACCAAGAAGGCCCAGTCGGGCGGCTACGGGAAGGTCGAAGGCGATCGGACCCAGGAAGACATCGCCAAGCGCCGCGCCGACCGCTGGAATTTCCTGTTCATCGCGGGGATGTGGTTCCAGGATCTCTTCAACTACGACTTCCGCCGCACCGAGATGTGCATCATTCCTTACGCGACGCAGCAGGGCGAAATCTCGTTCTGCGCGTACAACACCGGCATCGGCTGGCGCAACATCATCGAGAAGATGCACATGACCGCAACACTGACGAAGTGGTACGAGGAGCACGGCCGTCACGAGATCTTCGCCGGCGGCAAGGCCGTGCCCCTGCCTTCCACCGAGCACTCCATGAAGTTGAACGAAGAAGCGGTGCGCGCGGGCGCCCAGACCGACCTGGACGATCTCGGCATCGCGAAAAACGCACGCGAAGAGAAGATGGCGGCGCGGGCGCGCGAGCACGAACAACAGATCGAGAATCCGACGCGCCACGAGGAAATGGCCAGGCTCTATCGGCAGCACGTCCTCAAGGAGCAGCCGACGCTGCAGATTCAGGGTCTGGGCGGGAAGAAGAAAGCGTCGGAACCGGCGCCGGTGCTGCACAAGCCGGTTATCTGAAGCTCTCTATGGCCTGCGCGCCCCGTGCGCCTCGAGGAGCGCGTCAACCTCCGCGTATCCCGAGGGGAACATCACGCCGGCCGTCGAGGCGCCGGCATCGATCAGGGCCCGCACCGACGCCGGCGAACGCCGCCGCGTCCAGTACGAGTCGACGCACGCGCGGACGGCGAGCGCCAGCGGCGTGCGGCCGTCTTCGTCCCGCACGTTCACCGGGGCACCCCGACCGACGAGCAGCCTGACGGTGTCGTGGCGCGCCAGCCACGCAGCGGCATGCAGCGCCGTGCTCCCCTTTGCAAGCCCGAGGTAGCTGTTGCCCTGGCTGAACCGCGCCGCGACCGGCACTCCGAGATCGATCAGCTGTTCGACGCCTTCGGTGTTGCCGTTAGCGGCAAACTGCGCGAGGAAGCTGCCGCCGTCGGCGATCACGTCGGCGACCGCCTGCGGCTCCTGCGCGGCGATCGACCGGGCGCCCTTCCGGTCGTGGCGCGCACACGCCGCGAGCAGCCGATCGCGCCCTTGCAGCTCGATTGGCACGCCGCGAGCTTCGAACAGATCCAGCACGTCGCCGCGTCCGCGCATGGCCGCGATGGCCACGGCCGACGTCCCGGCAGGCGCGCTGCGAATGCCGTCCGCGCGTTCGGTCCGCTGCGTCGGGTCCGCGCCATGCTGGAGCAGCGCCACCACGATCGCCAGCGCGTTGTCGCTGAGAATCGCATTGTGCAAGGCCGACTTGCCGAAGCGGTTCGTCCGGTTCGGATCGACGCCGCGGCCGAGGAGCCATGTGATGCCGTCGAGATCGTGCCAATCGGTCTTGCGGAGCAGGATCATGGTCAGGCCGTCGTCCGTCAGCTTGCCGCTGTCGACGAGGACTTCGAGCGCCCGGTTGTCGTACGTCTCGGGCGCGTGATACGGCGTCTCCTCGTCATTCGGATCCGCGCCGTATTGGAGCAGGAGGCGTGTGAGCTCCGGATGATGCGCGACGCCGGCCGCGCCGTAGATCGCGCTCTCCCATTCCGGTTCCGGCTGATGATCCGGCTCCCAGAAGCCGGTGTTCGCGCTTGCGCCGGCGTCGAGCAGCGCCCGCGCGGCAGACACGAACGAGTCAGATCGCGCGGGATCGAGCCGGAGGTACTTCGAGAAGCACAGATGCGTCAGCGCGTCCCAGCCGAGAGGCCCGCCTTTGGCCGTGGCCAGCCGCGCATCGGACGCGAGGTAGCGGCGAACCGCAGCCTCGTCGCCGAGGATGGCGGCTGTAAAAATGTCGCGGCTCGCGATCTCCGGATGCCCGCCGAGGATCGCATCGCTGCGATCGAGCGGCCCGTGCCACACGGAGGCGCGAATGAAGTCCGCGCGCGCATCGTTCACCGTGAATGCTCCAGACCGCCCCGCCGCGCTACTTCGTGACAGCTGCGACGACTTCGATCTCCAGCATGAACTCCGGGCGGGCCAGCTTGACGACTTGCACGAGCGTGCTCGCCGGCGTCACGTCGCCGAAATAGCGCGCGCGAACCTCGCGGACGGCCTGCGCCTTGTCCATGTCGGTGATGAACGTGTTCATCTTCACGACATCGGAGAACTTGGCGCCTGCCGCCGCAAGCGCAGCTTCGAGGTTCTTGAACACCT
This sequence comes from Acidobacteriota bacterium, assembly GCA_046728115.1. Taxonomy (GTDB): domain Bacteria; phylum Acidobacteriota; class Vicinamibacteria; order Vicinamibacterales; family CAVVIG01; genus CAVSWN01. Next base: position 4,727 of record JBKPDW010000461.1, read on the forward strand.
GCTCGGCCTGCGCCTTCATGTCGCCTTCGCCGACGACCTTGCCGTCCTTGTCGAGCGCAATCTGACCGGAGATGTAAATCATCTTCGCCGGCGCCGACACTTCGACAATGTGTGTGTAGCCAGTGGGCTTGGACAGCGTCGGTGGGTTGCTGCGTTTCACTTGAGCCATGGCGACAAGGGGGAACAGCACGAACAGGACGAAGAAAAATGATCGCATCGCGCTCCTCGCTCGGCTAAGGCGTATTTTCGTTTCACCGCCACTCGCGGTCGGACCATGCCCTGCGCTGTTATTGGCCACGCCCCTTGCGGGTTGGCGTTGGCTTGGGTGGCGGCGCAGGCCGATATTCGAGCATCACGTTGCTGACGACGGCAATTGGGCGCCCGGGTTGGGAGTAGGTGGCTGTCCCCTCGCGCGTTTCGACGGTGACCTTCTCGCCAAGCAGGCTGACGCGCGTTTCGGCCTCCGGAATCGCGATCGCGATCAGTTCCGATCCCGCCGGCGCCACGGCCTTCACCCCGCCCGGGCCGGCGCCGCCGCCGACCCGATCCACCAGATCTTCTGTCGTTCGAAATTCGTTCTGCACCACGGCGCGGCTGATCAGCGTGTTGTCCATGGTGAGGACGCCGATGGTGGCGGTGTAACGCGCGTACGCGCGTTTCGCGCGAACGAGCTCCTCGGAGTAGAGGTGGAGGTTGTGCAGATTGAACGTGAGAGTCGCCGGTCCTTTGTGTGGTGGAACGGCGATCAGCATTCCGCCGGCCGGGTCGCGGCCGGCCAGCACTTCGCAGAAGAACACGCGGGTCTTGACGCCGACGCCGAGCGGCGCCTGGCAGTTCATGTCGGGCACGATCGTTTTGAGTCCAGCGGCGGGAGCCGGTGCCGGTTTTCGCGCGGATCCGCGTGTCTGTGCGAGCGCGGGCGAAGCCATCGCAATCGCGGACACGAGAACGAGCACGCGACGCATTACTGCATTGTACCGCCAGGTTGGAGGTTCACGCTGAAGAACTGATCCACTCGCTGCCACGCATCCCGCAGCACGTGCTCGCGCGTGAAGTAGTGAAATTCGCCGGGGTATGTCATGATCGACACCAGATCGCCTTTCCCGCGCTTCAGCAATTCGTCCACCAGCCTCACGGAGTGCAGATACGGCACGTTCACATCCGACGTGCCATGCAGCACGAGCAGCGGCCGCACGAGCCGATCGACGTGTGACAGCGGCGACGCGTTCGCGTACACGTCGGGATGCTCCTGCGGCGTGCCGATGCGGCTGGCGGTCCACCCGCCGTGATAGGGATCCTCGTAGTACATCGCGTAGTCCACGACGCCAGCCACGTCCACGGCGGCGCGAAACAGCTTCGGCTGATCGGTGACCGCGATGAGCGTGAAAAACCCGCCGTAGCTCAGGCCCCAGACGCCGACGCGATCCATGTTCACGAACGGAAGTGTTTTCAGATAGTTTGCAGCCATCCACGCGTCTTTGGCGTCCTTCCCACCCACGTCCATGTAAACGCCGGTCCGCCAGTCGCGTCCGTAGCCGATGCTGCCTCGATAGTCCGGCACGATGACGACATAGCCCTGCTGCAGCAGGTATTGATGGAAGCTGTAGTACACCGCGTAATTGCGCTGGACGTGCCACCCGTCATAGTTCTGATTCACGCCGTCGCCATGAATCCAGACGATCGCCGGATGCTTTTTCGATCGATCGAGATTCTTCGGCACGAACAGCCAGGCGGGAACCTGCTGTCCGTCGGGTCCGGCGTAGTGGATCATTTCCGGCTCGACGAACTGCGTGCGATCGATGCCTGCGGGCATTGAATCAGAGATACGCGTGGGCGTCGCGTTCGGCGTGGTGTTGATCACGTACAAGTCAGCGGAGTTGTGCGCGTCCGTGTGTTGATACACCAGCCGGGTGCCGTCCGGCGACCAGAGGGGTGCGATGTCGGTTCCACGGCCGGTGGTGAGGGCCATGATCGTCGCGTTGGATGGATTGCCGTTCAGCGTCGCCACGTAGAGATGCCGATCGCCGTAGTGATCCGGTTCGTTCGCGTCGAAGGCGATGCGCGTGCTGTCGGGCGACCACTGCGGGCGCCAGGCTTCGAATTTGCCTTTGGTGATTTGGATTGGGGTTTGACGCTCCTCTGAAAGGCTCACGCTACCCGTGTTCGCGCCGCCATTCACACGAACGCCTTCGGTCGAACCGCGTAGATCCGGGACCGGCATCACATAGATGTGATCCCACCCGTCGCGATCGCTGACGAACACGATCCACTTGCCGTCCGGAGATGGCTGCGCATTGGCGCCGGCATCACCGGTCATGCTGTAGAACTTGGGCTCGACGTCCTCGTACAACACGCGCGGCTCACCACCAGTCACATCCGCCACGTAGGTCGTGCGCCGCTTGAAATCGCTCGAGGTGCGCTCGAAAATAAAGTGCCGCGCGTCGAGCCACCTGCGCGCGCCGAAACCGCCCGATGCGATCGGTACCGCCGTTCCACCAGCCGAGGGTATCGAAAAGGCTTCACCCTGCTTGTTCTCGGTGATCGTGTAGATGATCTTCACACCCGAGTAGCCCGGCGTCTGCTCGTGACGAATCGGCCCGCCGCCGACGGTGAACAGGACATACTCGCCGTCCGGCGACCACGAGAGGCCGCTGATGCGCGCTGAATGCGTCGTCAGCTTCGACTCACGATTGTCGGACAGATGGCGAATCCACAATTCGCTGCTGTCGCCTGCGGTTCGCACGAACGCAACGCGAGTTGTATCGGGAGAAGTTGATCCATCTGACTCAGTTCGCGTCGCGCTGCCGCCACGTCCCTGCGGCGCATTTGCGCCGGCTTCGTTCAACGGTTGGGGTGGACGCCCGTCAAGGCTCGACACATACCGCGTTGACACGCCCGCACGCTCCCAGGTGAACGTAATCTGGCGGCCGTCGGCCGACCAGACAGGGTTGGATGGATGACGGATGTCGAGCAGCTGCTCGATGGTCAGCGCTCCTGGCTTTGCAGCCGCATGAGCTTGGGTGTGTGAGAGACCGAACGCTGTTGCGATCGAGCCGACAGCAACGGACGCAATAAGCCGCTTCATGATCACTCCCGGAAGCATTGGACGAGGCTGATAGCAGGCGGAGCATATCGGAACACCGCGCATCCAACTTTCCGAAGATGCCAGCAGGCGCACATGTGTGTCCTGGAAAAACGATACGTCGCCTTCGCTCGGCATTGTTACAGTGCCTGTTGACGCAGTTACGCGTGCGCAGGAGGAATGCATGATACGGATCTTACGACTGCTCGCCGTGGCGGTTCTTGTCAGCATCGCTGGCGACGCGGCGGCGCAGGTACAAACCGGCAGCATTCTGGTCAAGGCCATTGACGAGCAGGGCGCCGTCATGCCCGGAGTGGCGGTGACGATCAAGAGTCCCGTGCTCGTTTCCGCATCGATGTCGGGTATCACAGACGCGGGCGGCGTTTACCGCTTCCCATCGCTCGTTCCGGGCACCTACACGATCACGATGGAACTATCGGGTTTTCAGACGATCAACCGCGAGAACGTGCTCGTACAGGTCGGTCAAACCACTCCCGTCGACTTCCAGTTGAAAGTAGCGAGCCTTGCCGAGAACATCACGGTGGCAGGCGCGTCCCCGACGGTCGATACGACGAGCGCCACGGTTGCCGTGAATCTCAGCGAGCAGCTCATCCAGGGGACACCAGGCGGCCGCGATATCTGGGCCTTGGTGGAATCGAAGGTCCCCAGCCTGGTGATCAGCAGGCCGGACGTGGGCGGCACATCGGGTGGACTGCAAGGCGTATACAGTGCGCGAGGCACCGTCAGCGCCCAGAACTCGCAGTTCCTGAACGGTGTCAACGTTGGCGACCCTGCGGCGATCGGCGCCGCCGGGTACTACTACGACTTCGACGCGTTCGAGGAAATTCAGGTGTCGACCGGCGCTCACGACATCACCGTCCCCACCTCCGGCGTGTTCCTGAATATGGTGACCAAGACGGGCGGGAACACCTGGGACGGCCGTGGCACCTTCACGTGGACCGGCGAACAGCTGCAGGGCCGCAACGACGTCGATCCGGATCTGCAGAAGTACGGATTCCGCCCGAACGGAAACATCACGGACTTCGTCTCGGACGCGAACTTTGGTGCCGGCGGACCGATCGTACAAAACAAGGTGCGGTTCTTCGGCTCGTTCCGCGACTGGCGCGTGCACGTCAATACACCTGTGGCGCTCTCGCAGACGGTGCTCGACCAGACGAACATCACGTCAGGACTCGGCAACGCGACGTGGCAGATCAATCAGAACAACCGGTTCACGGGTTTCTACTCGATTCAGAGGTACAGCAAGCCCAATCGCCTGTTGAATACGGCGGCAATGACAGTTCCCGACTCGACCGTTGACGAAGAGGATCGGTTTCACGTGGTGCAGGGCCTGTGGAACTCCGTGCTGACGCGGAATCTCTTCATCGACGCGAGGTTCGGACTGAACAAGATTCTGTTCCCGACCTATTTCAACGGCGGCAACCAGCAATCGTTGACGGACAACGCGACCAGCATCATCTACGGGAACAACGCGAGCGAGGTGATTCGGCACCGGGATCGATATCAGGCCAACGCAACAGCGCAGTACTACATCGACCAGGCGCTCGGCGGGCGCCACGAGATCCGTTTTGGATTCGACCAGTCGCATGCGGTGACGCAGAACGAGACGCATCGCGTCGATCAGGTCCAGACGTTCTACAACAGCACGACAATTCCGCGGTCGCAAACGGTGAATATCTATGCCACCCCGCTGATCGACCTGTCCGCGCTCAACGTCACGGCACTGTTCGCGCAGGATAGTTACAGCGTGAAAAGGTTGACCGTGACCGGCGGTGTCCGGTACGAACGCCTCGAAGGGTATCTGCCGGAGCAGGGCAGTCCGCCGAGCGTGTACTTCCCGGACATCCAGCGCAGCTTTCCCGAGGTGAGGGACGTAGTGTTGTGGCATACGGCAGGACCGCGGATCAGCGCCGTGTACGACGTCACGGGCGACGGCAAAACCGCCGCCAAAGCATCAGCCGGGCGGTACTATTACGTGCTCTCGACCGGCGGCGGCGGCGTCAATCTTGTGAATCCCAACTCGAACTATTTCTCGACCTACACCTGGAACGATGTCAACGGCGATCTCAAATTCCAGAACGGCGAGCAGACCGGCCCGCCCGTGACTACGTCCGGCACCACGACGA
>JBKPDW010000462.1:0-4320 GCA_046728115.1 Acidobacteriota bacterium
GGTTTGGCCACCGCTGCGCCGCGTGGGTCAGGATGTGTCCAACCAGCACAGCGCCCTGCGGAGAGTTCTCGAACTACTGTCGTCGAAGAGGCCCGATCAGGATTCCTGCCCCTGTCGATTCCGAAAAAGTCCAGCAGAGCGTCCGCGGAAGCTCCCCTCTTGTCCGGAACCGCACCGGCCTCATGCTATCACGTGTCTCGACGACTGATTGGCTTCGGCGCTCCCTTGCCGGTTGGCGTCCTTGGGTGGGTCGCCCTTCGGGACGCGTCCTTTAGAGCGAGCGAAAGCAGGTCACTATCGTCACACGGACCTCGAAAGATCGACGGAGTTTAGGCGCCGACCGGGATCCCAAGAAAGCGCCAAAGATTCTCAAATTACCAGATCACCCAATTCATTACCCGATCCGCCCGTAGCGATCTTCTATCCGCACGACGTCATCGAGCTCCGGCGTCGAGACCTCGAAGATATCGCTGTCTTCGATCGCGGTCATCCGGTGAACGGTCTTTGGCGTCACGTGCACGCGCTCGCCAGGCTGCATCTCGCGTCTGGTCAGCGCGCCGTTCTCCTCGATTTCGAAGAGCAGCCGGCCGGAATGCAAGTAGATCGTTTCGTCCTTGACGTTGTGGTACTGAAGGCTGAGGGCGTGCCCGGCGTTGACGTGCAGCAGCTTGCCGACGTACCGATCGGTGTGCGCCCAGTGAAGCTCGTAGCCCCAGGGCTTTTCCACGCGGGTAATGTCAGCGCTCATGGTCTCACTCCCTGCTCACCGGCAACCGGCCGACCGCCGCGGCGAGCTCCGTCTCGATCTCGTCGACGGTCGCCAGGCGCAGGATTCGGCGCGCGACCGCGCGCAGTTCGTCGCGTCGCAGCTCGCCGAGGACGTGCTTGGCGGCGGGAATCGCCGCCGGCGTCATGCTGAACTCCGTCAAGCCGAGGCCGACGAGCAGCGCGAGCAGCGCCGGATCGGACGCCATCTCGCCACACAGCGACACCGGAATATGCCGACGGTCGGCCGCGCGGCGCACCATCAGGATCATGCGGAGGATCGCCGGATGGAGCGGCTGATAGAGACGCGACACGCGTTCGTCCGCGCGATCCAGGGCCAGGCAGTACTGAATCAGATCGTTGGTGCCGATGGTGAAGAAATCGACCTCGCGCGCCAGCAGATCCGCCGTGTACGCCGCCGCCGGAATCTCGATCGTGACGCCAATCGGCACGCGCGGAACGGTCACGCCGCGCGCCGACAGGTCCGCTGACACCGCATTGACCAATCGGCGCGCTTCCCTCACTTGTTCCACGCTCGACACGAACGGAAACATGATCCGCAGCCGGCCACGTCCCGCGGCGCGCAGAAGCGCGCGCAGCTGCACGCGCAGGAGCTCGGGTCGAACCAGGCTCAACCGCAGACCGCGCATTCCCTGCCGACTCGCCCGCGCGTCGTCCGGCTCCGATCCCGGCGCAACGGCCTGTTGCGCGCCGCGCGCCGCCAGTTGATCTTCGTCGACGTCGAAGGTGCGAACGGTCACCGGTGCCGGCGCCATCCCCTCCAGCATGCGCGCGTAGACCTCGTACTGCCGCTCTTCGTCCCCGATGGCGTCGATTCCACCGGTGAGGAGGAACTCGGACCGGTAGAGGCCGATGCCCTCGGCCCCGAGGTACCGGGCACCTGCAAGGTCCTCGGCGAACTCGATATTGGCGTCGATGCGGATCCGTACACCGTCAGCCGTCACCGCCGGCTGCAGTCGTTGCGGATCGCTGGAGGCGGCCGGTCGGCGATCGTCGCCGTGCCGTACGGCGCGGTCGAGCTGCTCCGCCGTGGGATCGAGGATCACTTCGCTCTCGGTGCCGTCGATGACCACGATCTGTCCAGGCTGAACGAGCTCGCTGGCGTTATGCAGGCCGACGACTGCCGGGACGTCGAGCGAGCGCGCCAGGATCGCCGTGTGATGCGTGCGACTGCCGGCATCGGTTGCGAAGCCGCGCACCTTCGTCCAGTCGACCTGCGCGGCGAGTGACGGCGTCAGCTCGTCGGCAATCAGCACCGACGATTCGTCCAGCTCCTTGAGCAGGTCGCGCGGCGTCACGACGCCGCGGCGCAGGTTCATCCGGAGCCGCCCCACCAGATCGCCGACATCCCCCTGGCGCTCGCGCAGATATGGATCCGCAACATCGTCGAACACTTCGCGCAGCTCGTGAAATACCTGCTGCACGGCCCATTCGGCGTTGACGCGCTGATGCCGGACGATCTCGGCGGCGCGCGGCACGAGCATCGGATCCTCGAGCATCAGCAGCTGCGCGTCGAAGATCGACGCCATCTCGCGCCGGCGCTCCGCCACCCGGGCACGGATTTCCTCGAGCTGCGTGCGCGTTCGGGTTCGGCTTTCGTACAACCGCTTCAGCTCGTGCTCCACGCGGCCCGACGCAATCTGATATCGCAGCACCTGCGCGCGCTGGATGAGGATCACCGCGCGGCCGGACACGACCCCTGGCGAAACGCCGATGCCGCTCAGGCGCTGCATGCGTCCTCGCCGAATCCCGATTCCACCAGAGCGGCCAACGCGGCCACGGCATCGCCCTCGTCGGTTCCATCCGCCGAAATCGTGAGGATCGAGCCGCGGGCGGCCGCCAGCAGCAGGATCCCCATGATGCTCTTTCCGTCCATTTCACGCCGGTCGCGCCGCACGCGGACGTTCGCCTCGAACCGCGTGGCCAGGTGGACGAACTTCGCCGCGGCGCGCGCATGCATGCCGAGCTGGTTCACGACCATGACAGAGCGCGACGTCATAGTGTTGCCACGTGCCGCATGCCAGGGTGCCGCGGGCCTTCGGTGCCAGGGTCAGTCGCGCCGGGTGCACCAGAACGGCTGGCGCGGGGCACCTTCGCACGTGGCACTCTGGCACTGGTCACCATGGCGCCGCACCTCACGAGCTCTTCTCCCCGCGAAGAAAGTCCGACGCGACCCAGATTGCGTTGCGGCCATGCTCCCGCATTTCTTTGGCCACCGCGAGCAGGTCCGACGAGGAACGAAGTCCGGCGAGCTTGATCAACATCGGCAGGTTCACACCGGTGATGACCTCGAGCCGATCCTTTTCGAGGAATGTCATACCCAGGTTGGACGGCGTGCCGCCGAACATGTCCGTCAGCAGTAGCACGCCCTCTTCTCCCCGCACGCGCTCGATGGCCTGGGCGATGTCCTCGCGGGCGTCATTGACGTCCTCGTGCCAGCCGATGGACACCGCGGTGAATTGCGGAAGGTCTCCGACGATCATTTCCGCGGCGTTTACCAGCTCGTTCGCCAGCTGGCCGTGGGTCACAACGACGACTCCGATCACAAGCGTGTATCGTAAGGCAGGAAGGGCAGGAAGGCGCCTCCCGACCTTCCTGCCCCCTCACGACTGCCCAATATCCCGATGGCGCACCCGGATCTGCGTACCGGAGATATCGGCGAGCCCCTTGCGCAAACGCTCGGCGATGACGACCGACCGATGGCGGCCGCCGGTGCACCCGATGGCGACGGTCAAATAGCTTTTGCCTTCCGACACATAGTACGGGACGGCGAAGCGCAGGTATTCCTCGAGACGATCCATGAAGGCCCGGCTCGATTCGTTGCGCTGGATGAACTCGACCACCGCACGGTCGCGACCGGTCCGGCGCCTCAAGGCGGCTACGAAGTGCGGGTTTGGCAGACAGCGCACATCGAACACCAGGTCGGCGTCGAGCGGGACGCCGTGCTTGTAGCCGAAGCTCAACACAGTAATCACCAGGCGCGGCCGTCCGCGCGCCCGCGACAGGCCCATGAAGAATGTCCGCAGCTCATGGACCGTCATGTCCGACGTGTCGACGATCTCGTCGGCCATGTCGCGGATAGCATTGAGCCGCGCGCGCTCCTCGCGGATCCCTTCCGCGACCGAACGATCCCGCGCCAGCGGATGCGGCCGTCTGGTCTCGCTGAACCGGCGCACCAGCGTCGCGTGGCTCGCCTCGAGGAAGATCAACACCGGGTTGAGCCGCGGCATCTTTCGAAGCCGCTGAAAAACCTTCGGGAACGACGAGAGGAATCCACGCTCGCGGATGTCGACGACGATGGCAATCTTTTCGATGCCGCCGCCGGCGCGCGCGGACAACCTGGCCAATGTTGGAATGAGGGTGGTCGGCAGATTGTCGACGCAGAAGTAGCCCAGATCCTCGAGCGCGCGAATGGCCTGTGATTTGCCGGAACCCGACAGGCCCGTGAGCACGATGAACGGCTGGCCGACTCGCTGGCGGGTTCGCTGTGTGTCCAGTCTGTCTCTTATACACATCTCCGAGCCCACGAGACGA
>JBKPDW010000463.1:0-16394 GCA_046728115.1 Acidobacteriota bacterium
GTGCCGCCCTCCCCCCCACCCTCATCGAGAGCGAACTCTTCGGTCACGAACGCGGGGCCTTCACGGGTGCCGTATCGATGCGTCGAGGCCGTTTCGAGCTGGCGGACAAGGGCACACTCTTCCTCGACGAGATCGGCGACTTGCCGGCAGACGTGCAGGCGAAACTGCTCCGAGTGCTCCAGGAGGGCGAGTTCGAGCGCGTCGGCTCGTCGCAGACGCGCAGGGTCGATGTCAGGCTCGTCGCAGCAACCCATCACGACCTCGAGGCGGCCGTCAGGGAGGGCCGCTTCCGGGCCGACCTGTACTACCGGCTGAACGTTTTTCCAATTGCGCTGCCCCCGCTGCGCGAGCGCGTCGAGGATATCCCGCGACTGGTCTGGTTCTTCATCAACCGGCGGCAACGCGTTCTGAACCGGCGGTTTACGACCGTTCCCCCCGGCGTGCTGGAGGCGCTCCAGCGGCACTCGTGGCCGGGCAACGTGCGCGAGCTGGAAAACGTCGTCGAGCGGGCGATGATCCATTCCACGGGCGATACGTTGCTGCTCGACGAGGGACCCGGACAGCGGATGTCGATGACATCGAGCGAAACCGGCACACTCGAGAGCGTCGAACGCCGTCACATCGAAAATACGCTGCGTCGATGCCGGTGGCGTATCAACGGTCCCGGCAACGCTGCCGAAGTGCTGGGACTGCATCCCAATACGCTGCGGTTCCGCATGAAGAAGCTCGGCATTGAGCGCCCTGCCCGATTGGATGTCGTCCGGGATTTCAAACGACCTGCGTGACGCTTCGCATTCGACCCCAGGCGGCCGACACGCGATCATCGGCCGTTGTGAGTCAACTCACAACCCAAGGTGACTACTCGACTCGCACCCCGGTGAATCGCCCTCGAATTCGCAGGAGCGTCTTTTGCGTGGCTGTGTTTCGTTGTGGTTTGTCGGATTGTCACCAGACGCGAGAACGAACGCCTGATAGTCCGACTGGTCGGGCGTCTCGCGGAAGCGCAGGTGGCGGATCTGCTGGAGGTTTGCGGCTGGACCAGCCAACCGCCCATCCTCGAGCTTGATGAGCTCGTATCAGCCGACGCCGTGGGCACGGACGCCTTGTCGCGAATCGAGCGGCAGGGCGCAAAACTTGTCGGCACTCCACAGTACCTGCGACTCACACTGGACGATCTCGCAAGGAGTCACAAGCAGTGAGCACGAGCTGGCGCGACGAGCGCCTTGAAACGGAAAGATAGAAAGAGGGACCAGAACCATGCCACCCGATACAGAACGGACAATGCTCGTCGCCGTGGCGATCGCCTCCGCGTTCGCCGTAGCGTGTGAAAAACAGGCGACCGTCGCGGCGCCGCCACCCACCGAAGTGTACGTGACCGCTGTCACGCAGAAGGATGTGCCCACGTACCTGGAGCTGGTCGGTCAGACCGTCGGGAATCAGGATGTCGAGATCCGGGCGCGCGTCGAGGGCTTCCTCGACACCATGAACTTCCGAGAAGGCTCGGTCATTCGCCAGGGCGACCTGCTGTACCAAATCGACCCGAAGCCGCTGCAAGCCAGCCTCTCGGCGGCGAAGGCGGATCAGGCGACGGCTGAAGCCAGGCTCGAGAAGGCCAGCAACGACGTGAAGCGCTATACGCCGCTGGTGGCGAAGCAGGCCGTCAGCCAGCAGGAACTGGACAACGCCTTAGCCGCCCAGGATGCTGCCCGGTCGCAGGTGGAGGCCGCCAAGGCCGCCGTGGACAAGGCCACGCTCGACCTGAGTTACACGCGCGTGACATCGCCAATCAGCGGTCTGGTGGGGACGACGCTGGTGAAGCCGGGCAATCTCGTAGGGCGCGGACAAAACACGCTGCTGACTACCGTCTCACAGATCGATCCGATGCTCTTTCGTGTCGGCATGAGCGAGGCCGATTACCTGCGCGTGGCCAAACGCAATGTGTCGCGCATTGGCGCCACCCCGGAAGCGAAGGGCATCACGCTGGCCCTTGCCGACGGAACCGTCCATCCGCAAACCGGGACCGTTGGAACGATCGACCGCGCGGTCGATCCAACCACCGGCACCCTCGGTGTGCAGTTCGTCTTTCCCAATCCGCAAATGGTTCTGCGCCCGGGCCAGTTCGGCCGCGCGAAGGTGCTACTCGAAATGAAGGCCGCGGCGCTTCTCGTTCCGCAGCGCGCCGTACAGGAGCTGCAGAACCTGTATAGCGTTGCCGTCGTCGATGCCGGAAACAAAGTGGCCTTTCGCAACGTGAAGGTCGGACAGAAAGTCGACTCGCTGTGGGTGATCGAGGAGGGCCTCAAACCGGGTGAGCGGGTCGTCGTCGAAGGGCTGCAGAGAATTCAAGACGGCGGGACGGTCACCCCGAAAGAAGCACCACCGGCCGGCGTAGCAAACGCGGGTCAAACAGCAGGTGAGGCGAAATAGATCATGGCTCGTTTCTTCGTCAACCGGCCGATCGTTGCGATGGTCATGTCGATCATCATCGTCCTGCTCGGCGCCGTCGCGATGCGCGGCCTGCCGATTGCCCAGTACCCCGAGATCGTGCCGCCGATGATTCAGGTCACGACGACCTTCATCGGCGCCAGTGCCACCGACGTCGAGGCGTCGGTGGCGACGCCGCTCGAGCAGCAGATCAACGGCGTCGAAAAGGGCATCTACATGAAGTCGACCAACGCCAACGACGGAACCTTGACGCTCAAGGTCTCGTTCGAGGTCGGGTCGAACCAGGACATGGACAACGTGCTCACGCAGAACCGCGTGTCGCAGGCCATGCCGCAGATGCCCCAACCGGTCAAGAACTACGGCGTCACGGTAAAGAAGGCGCTGGCTTTCCCGCTGCTCATCATCTCGATCAAATCGCCGAAGGGCAGCTACGACAGCAACTTTCTGTCGAACTACACCACCATCAACATCAATGACGCCATCGCACGCATTCCCGGTGTGGGACAGATCAACCTGTTCGGCGGCAGCGACTACGCGATGCGCGTCTGGCTGCGGCCAGACGTGATCGGACGGCTCGGGCTCACGGTGCCCGACATCGCCACCGCGATCAGCCAGCAGAACCAGCTGACGCCGGCCGGGCAGATCGGTGGTCCGCCGGCGCCACCCGGCACGGAGTACACCTACACCGTCCGCACGCAGGGCCGGCTCCTGAATGAGGAGGAGTTCGGGAACATCATCGTGCGGACCAACCCGAACGGCTCGGAAGTGCGCTTGAAGGACGTCGCCCGCCTCGAGCTCGGGACGATGCTCTACAACGCGATGGGGCGCCACGATGGCAAGCCAGCCGCGGTCATTGCCGTGTTCCAGATTCCCGGCACGAACGCGCTCGACGTCGCGGGCCAGGTCAAGACGACCATGGCCGACCTGGCGAAACGGTTTCCGCGCGACATGGAGTATCTGGTCTCGCTCGACACCACGCTGCCGGTCTCCGAGGGCATCAACGAGATCGTGCACACGCTGTTCGAAGCGGTCGCCCTCGTGATCATCGTCGTGTTCGTGTTCCTGCAGAACTGGCGCGCCACGCTGATTCCGCTGCTGACCGTTCCGGTCTCGCTCGTCGGCGCGTTCATCTTCTTCCCGCTTCTCGGCTTCTCCATCAACGTGCTCTCGTTGCTCGGCCTGGTGCTCGCCATCGGCATCGTCGTCGACGATGCGATCGTGGTGGTCGAAGCCGTCATGCACCACATCGAGCACGGGATGCCACCGAAGGAGGCGACAGTCAAAGCGATGGAGGAGGTGTCGGGTCCGGTCGTCGCGATCGGCCTGATTCTGAGTGCGGTATTCGTGCCTGTGGGCTTCATGGGCGGCATCAGCGGGCGGCTGTACCAGCAATTCGCCATCACCATTGCCATCTCCGTGCTGTTGTCGGTGATTAATGCGTTGACGCTCAGCCCCGCGCTCTCGGCGCTGCTGCTGAAGCCGGCGACCGGCAAGCGTACGCTGCTGACGCCGTTCTACAACGCCTTCAACAAGATCTTCGGTGTCACAACCGATGTGTATGTCAGCTTCGCCGGCATCCTGGTCCGGAAGATGTTCCGGAGCCTGGCGTTCATCGGGGTGTTGGTCTACGTGGTTGTGGTGCTGGTCCGCCACATCCCCGGCGGCTTCGTACCGGAGGAGGACCAGGGCTACATCATGGTGAACGCGCAGTTGCCCGACGCGGCATCACTCGAGCGCACCGATGCCGTCATGCGCAAGGCCGAAGCGATTCTCGAGAAGAACGAAGCGATAGAGGGCTTCAATACCATCAGCGGCTACTCGCTGCTCACGTCCGCCTACTCCTCGAACATGGGCTTCTTCTTCGTGCAGTTGAAGCCGTGGCACGACCGCCACGCCGAGGAGGCGCATTCGCGCGGGGTCGTCGCCGCCCTGAACCGGGCCTTCTCGCAACAGATTCCCGAAGCTGGCGTCGTGGCCTTCGGCCCTCCTGCGATTCCAGGACTCGGAACCGGCGCCGGGTTCACGATGCAGCTGCAGGATCGGAGCGGCGGCTCGCCGGAATACCTGGCCCAGCAGACCCAGCGTTTCATGGACGCCGCACGAAAGCGGCCCGAGATCGGACGCGTCGCCACGTTGTACAGAGCCTCGGTCCCTCAGATCTACGCCGACATCGATCGCAGCAAGGTGCTCAAATCCGGTGTTCAGTTGAACGACGTGAACACGACGCTCGGCGCGCTGCTTGGCAGCTCGTATCTGAACGACTTCAACAGGTTCGGCCGCGTCTACAAGGTCTACGTGCAAGCCGAGCCGGAATTTCGACGGGATCCCAAGCAGCTCGGGTTGTTCTTTGTGCGCAGCCAGGCGGGCGGCATGGTGCCGCTCGACACGCTGGTCACGACACGACCCAACTCCGGGCCCGAATTCACGAATCGCTTCAACCTGTTCCGGGCTGCCGAACTGACTGGTGTCCCTGCCGCCGGGTACTCGTCGACGCAGGCGCTGGATGCCCTCGAAGAAACCGCCCGGGAAGTGCTGCCGCCCGACATGAGCTTTGACTGGGCGGACATGTCCTACCAGGAGCGCAAAGCGCCCGGCGTGGCGGTGGTGTTCGCGCTGGCGGTGTTCCTGGTCTTCCTGATTCTCGCTGCGCAGTACGAGAGTTGGGGCCTCCCGTTCAGCGTTCTCCTGGGAACGCCGTTCGCGGCCTTCGGCGCCTATTTGGGACTGTGGCTCGCTCGCACCTATATCTCAGAGAGCTACGTGAACAATGTCTTCGCGCAAATCGGACTGATCATGCTCATCGGGCTGGCCGCGAAGAACGCAATTCTGATCGTCGAGTTCGCGAAGATGGAGCACGACCAGGGCAAGGGACTCGTCGACGCGGCGCTCTCAGCGGCACGGCTCCGCCTGCGCCCGATCCTGATGACGGCCTTCGCATTCATCCTCGGCGTCGTCCCCCTGCTCACCGCGACGGGCGCCGGCGCGGAGGCCCGCAAGGTGATGGGCATGGGCGTGTTCGCCGGCATGTTGATCGCGACAATCCTTGGCGTGTGCCTCATTCCGATGCTCTATGTCGCCGTGGAGCGGGTCATCGGTGGCTCCAAGGTGCATGCGCCAGCGCCGCCCCACGCGCTGGCCCCGGAGCCCGGCCACGGGAGTCATTGACGATGCCGCGGCTCGTCGCGCTCTTTCAAATCGTGTTCGCAACTTCACTCACAGCCCTGGTTGGCTGTGCGCCGGTCGGCCCCAACTACGCGCGTCCTCAGATGCCGACTCCACCCCAATATCGCTTCGTTTCGGGCACCGCCCAGGCGGAAACGCTCGCAGCTGCGCCCTGGTTTCAGGTGTTCGCCGATCCAACCTTGCAGGCGCTCATTCGCGAGGCCATTGCGAACAACCTCGACTTGCGCGCCGCAGTGGCGCGGGTCGAAGAAGCGCGCGCACGCGCGGGGATCGCGAAGTCTTTTCTTTACCCGCAGGTCGACGGCGTAGCCGATTACAACGTTCGCCAGGCTTCGACCTCCGCCGACGACACCACCCATCAGAGCGGGAGCTACGGCTTCCGGCTGTCCTGGGAACTGGACCTGTTCGGTCGTCTTCGACGCCAGCAGGAGTCGGCGTTGGCCCTCGTGCTGGCGAGCGACCAGGCTCGTCGAGGCGTGCTCGTGACGCTCGTCGGCGACGTCGCTTCCAACTACTTCATGCTTCGCGAGCTCAGCCTGCAGCTCGAGATCTCGCGGCAGACGCTCCGCCTCAACGATGAAACGGTCCTGTACTTCACGAACCGGCTCCAGGGAGGCGTGTCGAATCGACTCGAGCTCGATCGCATTCAGGCCAACCGCTCTCAGACCGCCGCCACGATCCCGGAGATCGAACAGCAGATCGCCATCGTCGAGAACGCGATTTCGCTGCTGCTCGGCCAGCCGCCAGGCCCGATCATGCGTGAGAGCCTTTCGCCCACCGAGGAGCTGCCGCCGCCCATTCCGCCGGGCCTCCCTGCATCGCTGCTCGAACGACGGCCCGATGTCGTAGAAGCCGAGCAGTTGCTGGTTGCCGCCAACGCCGACATCGGTGCTGCCAAAGCGCTGTTTTTCCCGACGATCAGTTTGACGGGATTCTTCGGCGGCGTCAGCGCCGATCTCACGCAGTTCCTCGGCGGCGAAGGCGCCGTCTGGGCGGTCGGCGCCGGACTGGTGCAGCCGGTGTTCCAGGCCGGGCGCCTTCGCCGGAATCTCGAAGCGATGCAGGCGCGGTACACCGCTGCGCTCGCTGGATATCAACAATCCGCGCTGAACGGATATCGTGAGGTCGCCAACGCGCTCGTGACGATTCAAAAGCTGGCAGAGAAGCGCGTGGAGCGGCAGGCGGGCGTCGTCGCCCTGCAGGACGCGTCGGATTTGTCGCGCGCCCGGTACGACTCCGGCTTGGCGAGCTATATCGAGATACTGACGGCGGATCAGGACCTGTTCGGTCAACAACTGCTCCTGGCCCAGAACATCGGGGCGGAGCTTCGCGCCCGCGCCGAACTCTATCGGACTCTCGGAGGCGGTTGGCAACCGTAGACCGGATGAAACAGATGCCGAAAAAAATGAAACGCAAAGCCTTCGACAAGGAGTTGGTGCGGCTGCAGGCGAAACTGTGCATCCTGCAGGAATGGGTGAAGGCGAAGGGGCTGCGTGCCATTGTCATCTTCGAGGGGAGAGACGGCGCAGGCAAAGGTGGCACGATCAAGGCGATCACGGAGCGCGTCAGCCCACGGGTGTTCCGCGTCGTGGCGCTGCCGGCGCCATCGGACCGCGAAAAGAGCCAGATGTACATACAGCGCTACGTGCCGCATTTTCCCGCCGCTGGAGAAGTCGTGATATTCGATCGCAGCTGGTACAACCGCGCCGGCGTGGAGCATGTCATGGGCTTTGTCACGTCGGAGCAGTACGAACGCTTCCTGCAGCTGTGCCCGCTGTTCGAAAGGCACATCATCGACGGTGGAATAACGCTCATCAAATACTGGCTGGAAGTCGGCAACAAGGAGCAGGAGCGGCGGTTCGAAGCCCGCATCAGCGATCCACTGCGTCAGTGGAAGCTCAGCCCCATGGACCTGCCATCGCGTGCAAAGTGGTACGAATACTCGCGTGCGCGCGACGCCATGTTCAGGGCCACGGACACACGCATGGCACCGTGGTACATCGTCAGATCCGACGACAAGAAGCGCGCCCGCCTCAACACGATCGCCCATCTCCTCAAGGTGATTCCACACAAGAAGATCGATCGGCCCAAGGTAAAGCTGCCCAAGCGGTCGAAAAAGCAGGCCTATGACGACGAGGCGGCGATCGCCCGACGCAAATTTGTGCCGGAAATCTACTGACCGTCACTCGGTGACTCCCGGGACGTGATGGTCAGCAACAGCCGCTTCTGCGAGCATACCCGAGCGGCGTCTCGGCTGGCCGCGAACCTCGCGCTGTTTCTCACCCTCGGTGTGTTTGCGGCCGGGCGCTCCACGCTCTTTGCCCAGGCCACAACGCAGCCGACGCCCCCGGAGCAAACGCGTGGAGGCCTCCCATCCGCTGTCACTGTCGAACCGTCGGACGAACCGTTCACGCTGACCTTCTTCAACCGCGCGATCGTCGTCTTCAGGGCCCGCGCAATGGGACGACGCCCGTCCGAACGGGCTGCCGCCGCCCAACACGTGCTCGACGATCTCGTCGACGAGCATCTGACAGGACCCGTTCAGTCGCAACCGTTCGACGGTAGCTCGCTGATCAGTGTCGGCTCACGAGTTGCCTTTGCGGTGACATCCGCAGATATCGACGTGTTGTCCGGAGAGACGCTTCAAGACACGACCAGCCAGGTCGTCGCGCGTTTGCAGCAGGCGCTCAACGAGGCCGCCGAAGCGCGCAGTGCCCCAATCCTGCTCCGCTCTGCCATGCTCGCCTTCGCAGGGCTTGTCGTCGGCTCGCTGGCGCTGTGGGGTCTTGCGCGCGCGCATCGGATTGTCGCCGGCAAGCTGGTGAGCGTAGCCGAACGAACAGCGGCGAGATCCGGCCTCGTCGACGTCGAGGCGCTGCGGGCTTCGCGTGTGCTCGAGTTGCAGCGGGGGATCGTGAGGGCCGCGACCGCTGCGATCGGCCTTGTAGTGGTGTACGCCACGCTCACCTTTGTCCTGCGACGGTTCCCCTACACGCGGCCCTGGGGCGAATCGATGCGCGGCTTTCTCGTGATGACCGCCGAGAACTTGGGACTGGGCGTGGCGAACGCCGTTCCAGGGCTGTTCACCGTGCTCGTCATCGCGGTAGCGACGCGTTTCGTCGTGCGGCTTCTCGGGATGTGGTTCAACGCGGTCGAGAGAGGGCGCGTGCAGGTGCGTTGGGTCTTTCCGGAGACCGCGCAGCCGACGCGCCGGCTGTTGACCACGCTCCTCTGGATGTTTGCCATCGTCGTGGCGTATCCGTACTTGCCAGGCAGCCAGACCGACGCCTTCAAGGGCGTCACCGTCTTTCTCGGCCTCATGGTGACGCTCGGCTCGAGTGGTCTCGTCAATCAGATCATGAGCGGCTTCATGGTGACCTATTCTCGCGCGCTGCGCGTGGGCGACTTCGTGCGGATCGGCGAGGTCGAAGGCACCGTGACGCATCTCGGCATCCTGTCCACCAAGTTGAAGACCATCTGGGGGGAAGAGGTCACGATCCCGAACGCCGTTGTCGTCTCACAAACGACGACCGACTACTCACGACTCGGGGATACCGAAGGCGTCTACACACAGACGTCGGTGACGATCGGCTATGACGCACCCTGGCGCCAGGTGCACGCGCTCCTGCTGCAGGCGGCCGAGCGCACGCCTGGTCTTCGCCGCAAGCCGGAACCGTACGTGGTGCAGGCGTCGCTCGAGGACTTCTACGTGAAGTACACGTTGCTCGTGTGCCTCGAGCAGCAGCAGGCGCGGGCCATCACATTGAACACGCTGCACGCGAACATCCAGGATCTGTTCAATGAGCACGGCGTGCAGATCATGTCGCCGAACTACGTTCTCGATCCCGCCGCGCCGAAAGTCGTGGCGAAGAGAGACTGGTTTGCCGCGCCCGCCCGCCCCGATCCCCCGGCAGCGGGCGTCTAAGGCGCTTTGCCCTTCCCGCTCAGCGGACGCGATTGCGGCTGTGGCGCTGTTCACGCTCTCGCCCGAGCCACGACCACATAGGTGACAGGGCGGATCGTCGAGGCGCGCCGGCCAGGGCGTGCGGGGCTCGAGCAGCATCCTGGGAACGGCCGAGAATGGCTGACCGGTGGCGCCGGTAGGATTGACGAATCGCCTCCCGTTGAAGTGATCGCTCTTTTGCAACGTCATCGTGTAGTGTCGTTCAGTCCGATCGATTCGTTCAATCCAGGCCACGGAAGGTGAGAATAAGACGAGCGAACTGAGTGTAACGATGCTGCCGGTTCAGGACACCCGTCCGTTCTTCCGCCCGTTGTGCACCGAGCTCGTTGGCGTGCTCCGCTCCCTCACTTCTGATGATTGGTTGCGGCCCACAGTGGCCACAGCGTGGCGTGTTCGTGACGTCGTCGCGCACCTGCTCGATACGGCGCTTCGCCGCCTTTCGTTGCATCGCGACGGCGCCATCTCAAAAATAGAACCGGCAACCAGCGGGGACCTGGTTGCGCTCATCAACGAGCTCAACGCCACGTGGGTACGCTCCGCCGCCCGATTGAGCCCCCGTGTACTGACCGACCTGTACGCACGAGCGAGCATGGAGCTGGCCGATTTCATGGAGACTCTGAACCTGACCGACAATGCGATCCTGCCGGTCTCGTGGGCAGGACCATCGTGGTCGGAACAATGGCTCGACATCGGCCGCGAATTCACCGAAGTGTGGCACCACGGCGCCCAGATTCGCGATGCGGTCGGGGCCGGCCCCTTCTCCGATGCCCGCTGGCTGCGCGCCGTCCTTGCGATTGCGATGCATGCGCTGCCGCACGCCTATCGGGGAGTGCGAGGCCGCCCCGGTCTGGCGGTCGTCGTCGACATTACCGGCGCCGCGTCAGGCACCTGGACGTTGCTGCAGCAATCGGATGGAGCATGGGACATCGAGACTGGACGTCGCTGCGCGGGCGCCATGACCGCGACCATGACGGACGAAACCGCCTGGCGGCTCCTTTTCAACGGGCTCCAGCCGTCCGCTGCCGAGGCACGCATCCACGTGGACGGCGATCCCGCCCTCGCTTGGCCATTGTTTGCCGCTCGCGCGGTGATCGTCTGACGCCTGCGTGCAATATGCGGAGATCAACGTGCCCAACAGGCTGATCGACCTGATCGCCTTCGACGCCGACGACACGCTCTGGCACAACGAGCGCAGCTATCGTGACGGCCGCGACCGATTCTGCCGCCTGCTTGCCGCCGCCGGCGTCGAACTCGATGCCGACGAAGTCGAGACGCACGTCAATCGGACCGAGCTGGTGAATCTTCCGTACTACGGCTACGGGGTGTCCAGCTTCGCCTTGTCGTTGATTGAAACGGCTATCGAGCTGACTCACGGTCGCATTACCGGCGGCGATCTCCGCGAGATCATCCAGGTCGCCAAGGAAATGCTGACCGAGGACGTCGAGGTGTTTCCGCACGTCGCCGATGTCCTGGCAAGGCTGGCGGCTTCCTATCCGCTGATGCTGATCACCAAGGGCGATCTTCTGCACCAAACGTCCAAAATCGACCGGTCGGGGTTGCGCGACCGTTTCCGCTTCGTCGAGGTCGTCAGCCGGAAGGACGTCGCCACATATGCAGCGATCCTGTCCCGCCACGCCATCGACCCCAGCCGCTTCCTCATGGTCGGCAACTCGCTCCGATCCGACGTGGTGCCCGTCCTCGAGCTGGGAGGGTGGGCCGCTCACGTCCCGGCCGATTTGAGCTGGTCTCACGAACACGTCGATCTGCCTGACGCGATCAAGCGCCGCTACCTCGAGGTCGCAGCACTCGATCGGTTGCCTGATCTCGTCGGGCGGATGTCCGACGACTTGTCAGACTAGAACGTTACTTTCACCGCAAGCTGAACCTGGCGCGGATCGCCGACACCTACCCTGAGGAACCCTGAAAAGTCGAACAGAGCCGGCGTCGACAGGGGGTTCACGTTGTTCGCGTTGTTGAACGTATTGAACATTTCGAGGCTCGGGATGATCTGCGCAGATCCGACCCGGAACTGCCGCTGAAGCCGCCAATCGAGCGAGAAGTAGTCGTTGTCCTTGCGATCCCAGTTGCGGCCGCGGTCGAGGCCGTTCAGCACTCGCGGCGACGTGGTGATCGGCTGAGCGGTTCGGCCTTGCATGCGGATGTTGAGCAGAACGAGATACGGCAGTTCCGCATAAGTGTAGAAATTGAACTTGTGACGAATGTCGCGGTCCGACGGCCCGTAATCGAGATCCAGATTGTAGAAGTTGAACGAGCGATCCGTAAACGGATCGCGTTCGTTCGAGTCGTCGTCCTGGTCCTTGGAGAGGACGTAGTTGGCTTCGAGCTGATAGTGCTGCGACAGGCGCTTTCGGACACCGAAGGTGGCGCCGCGGTACAGTCCGTGCCCGCGGCTGTTGGTCACGAACACGTCGCTCAGCTGCGGCTCGAAGGGATTAGCGCCTACGTAGGTCGTCGTGTCGCGCGTCGGCGGCTGGGTCGCGGCTGCGGCCGCACCGTGCACGTTGTAGTTCAGGAAGCGCGTGAGGTGCACGCCTTTGGCCACGGTGAAGTCGAAATAGGCGGCCACGCTCGGTGCGACCTCCTGCTCGTAACCGATGCTGGCACTGTAGACGCGCGGATTCTGGTAGTCGCGGTCGAATACGCGGATGCCGGTGAAGAGCGGAAATGTGCCCGCGGGCACGGCGGTCGGCGCCAGCAGGTTGGGCCACACCGGCATGTCGGCAAACGCCGTAAAGGAAGAGTCTCGAAAATCGCTCTTCTGCTGAATGCCGTTCGTCGTCACCGATCCAACCTGGCTGAGCATGTTCTGACGGGCGTAGTAAATGCCCGCGCTGCCCCGAAGAACCGATTTGCCGGTTTGCTTCATGTCCCAGGCGACTCCCCCACGCGGTTGGAACTGCTTCCATTGATCCGGAATCGTGCCGTCGGAGGGAAATCGGGGATCGTTCAGGAACGGCGCGTACGCCGTGGTTTTCGGATCGACGGTTTTCGGCATCTTTTGACCGTCCCACCGGAATCCGTAGTCCACGGTCACACCGTGGCCGGCCTCCCATTTATCTTGCACGAACAGAGCGAATTCCTCATTGGAGATGTCTGATGCCCCAGCCGCGTCGCGCGCGATGCCGTCGGGACTGGTGCTTTGCAGATAGAACAGGAGCGGGCTCACGTTCGCCGTGGAGCCGGACGGACAGGTGGCGGGTGCGGTCACGTAGGTACCGTTGGAGCAGCCCACGGTGAACGGTCCGAAGCCGCCGGGGGCCGCCGGCGAGGCATAGCGCAGGAAGCCGGGAACGCTGTCGAAGATATAGCGTCCTTCGAAGAACCCGCGAAAGATCTGGGTGTTGTTCGTGTGCAGCCATTCGCCGCCGGCTTTGATTCGATGCTTGCCGTTGACAATCGAGAAGTTGTCTTTCACCTGAAAACGCTTCACCAGCTCGTCGACGGTCGGCCCCAGGAAGAAGGGGTTGCCGAAGCGGAACGTCGTCGCAAAACCCATGGCGGTGTCGGCGGGAACCGTGGATGACACCGCGGACCGGGGCCGGCTTTCGCGCGAGTAGGTCACGTGCAGCTCGTTGAGCCTGTTCGCGGTCAGCGTCGTGAACAGATTCAGGTTGAAGACGTTGATCTTCGACGGTCCTTCGATGCCGTTCGCCGAATTCCCATAGGTCGCGACGTCGAACGTCTGATTGGTATTCTTCGAATAATCGAAATTGTAGGACGCGGAGAGATTGTTGGTCGGCGTGAGATTCCAGTCGCCTTTCGCCAGCACGGCGGTGTTGTTGATGTTGTGGAGCACCGGCTGCCCTTCGTCCTGTCCGCGCGTCGTGCGGAAAAACTGCAGCAGCGCAAGCCGCTGGCAATCGGCGCTCGTTGCGATCAGCGCTTCGTTGGCCGCAATGGTCGGAGCGCTCACGGGACATGGCGTGCCGATGGTCTCCGACAGATTGGCCCGCTGGAGGTTTTCGCGGACGCCTTCCAACGCGAAGAAATAGAAGGCCTTGTTCTCGATCACCGGCCCGCCGACGGTGCCGCCGAACTGCTCGCGGTGGAAGTCGGTGAGGGGTTTGCCATCCGACGTGTTCGACGTGAGCCCTTCGAAACGCTGGTAGTAGAACAAAGAACCTTTCAGCTGGTTCGTTCCCGACTTCGTGATCACGTTGACGACGCCGCCCGCGGTATGTCCGAATTCGGCGGGCGCGCCGGTTGCAATCACCTGGAACTCCTTCACCGCTTCGAGCGTGATGTCGATCGCGGCGCGCTGCCCGCCGACCTGCTCTCCGAAAAAACCGTTCGTGTAGTCGCCGCCATCGAGGCTGATGTTGTTGAACACGCCGCGCTGGCCCGCGAAGGTGATCTCGTCGCCGTCAGGCCCCTGCACGATGCTGACACCGGGCGTCAGCGTCAGCAGATCTTCGAACTTGCGGCCAAGAATCGGAGTGGATTCGACGGTCGTCTGGTCCAGCGTGCTGGTCGATGCCGTGCGGGACGTCTCAATCGTCGGCGAGTTGGCAGTCACCGTGACCGTTTCGGCAATGCCAGACAGCCTCATCGCAGCGCTGAGTCTGACCGTCTCGCCCACCGTGACGAGCACGTTTTCCTGTACGAGCGTGGCGAATCCCGTCAGTTTCAGCGTGACGGTGTACCGTCCGGACGGCAACTGCGGCGCGACGAACCGCCCGTCACGATCCGTGACCAGGCTCCGCATGAGATTGGTCTCGGCGTTGCGGACCTCGACGTCGACACCCGGGAGAACGGCGCCGCTCGCGTCGACGACCGTACCGTCGATCACACCCGTCGTGATTTGCGATTGAGCGGCGAGAGAGACAGCCAGCGCGAAAGTCATAACGACCGTCATGACCGAGTGGAGCAAGCGCATGCGTTGACCTCCGGCGCGCGATCATCGCCCATCCACGTCGAGCTGACAAGGATCGGCCTGCTTCCATCAAGCTCAGGCATCTACAAAGACGACGTCTCCATCGATGTAACGGACAACGACCTCACAATTTCGGGCGAGCGGCGACAGGAGGAGGAAACCGAGCGGGGAGGCGTGTATCGGATCCGAGCGCAGTTACGGCAGTTTCCGTCGAACGATCCCGTTACCCGAGGGGCGCGATGCCCGATCAGGCGAAAGCCACGCTCAACGATGGCGTCCTCGAGATTCGGATGCCGACGCCGCCGGAGCAGGTGACGCGCGGCCGTCGTCTCGAAATCAAAGAAGGCACAGAAGCAAAGAGGTAAGGCGCGCGCACGACGCGCGCTGACCGCCACAGCTTTGCAGCCTGCTCTGAAGCCTGATCTTCTATCGAGCCCCAGCTCGGCCGACCGCCTGGCTACCTCGCGTCGTCGAGTGACACAATCAGGGCCTCGGTCCAGGTGATGTCGACCTTGTCCCCCACCTTCACCTTGGCCAGCGCCTCTACGTCGTTTACCTTGGTGCTGTACTTCCAGTTCTTCGGCCCGGTGAAGGTAATAGACGGCACTTGCCGATCGATGGCAGTGATCGTCGCCGTGATCGTGCGCTGATGGGTGAACGTACCGGCGGTCGCTGCCTCCGTGCGCGTCGTGCCCGACGACGATGTGTCAACGTCCTTCTCGCCTTGCGGCTTCAGTCGAAGAACGAGGTTTTCGTAGTACTTTGCGGTAACTTTGTCGCCGACCTTCAGCGTGTCGAACCGCTTGATCGCGGACGGTACGTAGAACACTTCGTAGTTGCCGTCCGGCTTTTTCACGGTGACTTCGCGGTTCGACTGGTCGATCGCTTCGACGGTTACCGTAACAGTCATCGTCTCGCCCGGTATGGTCTTCGTCACCTGGGCGCCGGCGTGGATCGAGACGACTGCCAGAACGGCCGCCGCACCGCACATTGTCAGTCTGTTCATCAGATCCTCCTTCTCACGCCGCACGTGGCCGCGCCGGCCTGAGCCTGCAACCCGGCGCTTCTGCCATCACCGCAATCGCCCGAAAGCACAGCATGCCTCGTGCGGCGCGATCACCGTCATCACCACGACGAGCGGACATCTCGGTCGCGGCAACGACGGCTGTTCCTGTGGTGTCGGACCCGTATCGTCACCATCGAACTCCGAAGGTCAGCGGGAGGTACTGTGCGTTGGTCGACAGGCTCTGCGTCGTCGTCGCCCCTGCGGGTGGCGTGATCGTCGGCCCCCACACGTAGTGGTAGCGCGCCTCGACGTAGAACTTTGCCGCCGTGCCGAACGTAATGCCACCGCCAAAATTGATGCCGAAATCATCCGACGAGCGGTCGCCGAGGATGTTGTCAACCGGTACGAGGGCCGGATAGCAGACATACCAGTAGGGATCGCAGTACGTTGTGTATCCGACGCTCGGCGAAGTGATCTGAATTTTGCGATGGTACCAGCCAAGACCGCCGAGCACGTACCCTCCAACGGCGGTGTCGTGCTTGCTGTGGACCACCACATTCCCTGTGAAGGAGTGGATCTGTTGATTGCTTTGCAGGAGGCCGTTGCTCACGGCTCCCGCGATCGGGTTGGAGACCACGTTGATTGTTCGATCCGGGCCATCCATGCGGTGGTACATGTACTCCCCGAGGATGCCCACGGTGGGGCCGACGTTGAACGTCGCGCCAATCCCGCCGTTCCAGCCGGTGTTGAAACTGTCTTTGAAGCTCGACAGCGGAAATGCCACGCCAAACCCGACGTTGACTTCAACCGGCTTGTAGTCCTGCGCGCCCGCCGGCGCCGCTGCCATGAGAATCCCGAGGGCCGCTGCAAATCTTTTCAGCATGCCACACACCTCCCTAGAT
>JBKPDW010000464.1:0-9891 GCA_046728115.1 Acidobacteriota bacterium
GGATGGAGTGCCCTTTACGATGTTCTTACCAGGCGGAAGACAATTCTGATCGATGCCGACGTGATAGTGCGCGATCCCCGGTCGCGCCGTTGTAGGGTCGCCGGGAGGAACGGCGCCGATCTCGATGCCCGAGGATCCGAATTTCATGTGCACGGGACTCGATACCGTCGCGCCGTTCTTGGGCTCGATGAAAAACACGCGCGGTTTGGCCGCTGCCTTGGACGCAGGCTTGGCGGCCTGGGCTGCGGCGATCGCACTGAGACCGCCGACCAATCCGACCACGAGCAGTGCACACGACTTACTCATGAGCATACGCAACACTCCTTTCGGTTCGAAGACATTCTAATCCGCCTTCGCTCGCCTAACGCCACGCGCGAGCGTCGGCGTGAGAAGTCCTGCTCCTCCGCATGACATCGGATGCGCCTGGCGCGCCGTAGCCGCGAGTCGACGAATGAGGGCAGCGCCTCAACGCAAGCGCGAAGGCGGAAACCAGCCCCGACGGGAGCGATCGACCAGGCGTCCGGTTGCCGGGTCGAGCCGCAGGACGCGCCCCGCCACGGCCCTTGCGAAGGTGTCGTCGGCCGTCACAGCAAGAATCGCTGCGCGACGACGAACGCCGATGTCGCGGATCGCTGATCCCATCGCCGCAACATCCGAGGTCGGCAGACTCGCGGTGACATGTTCGAGGAGTAGCAGCCTCGGATCATGAGCCAGCGCCCTGCCCAGCCGAACCCGCGCGGCAGCCGTCGCGTCCAACTCCGCCACGGAGGCCGCCCAGGCTGCGATCGGCAGGCCCACTTCCGTTGCAAGAGCTTCGGCGCGCTGCCGAATCGTATCGGGCGGGGGTTCGATCTCGATCGTAAATGGCAGCGCCAGGTTCTGAACGACCGTCAGGTGATCGAGGAGCACCGCGCGTTCGGTCACGAGTCCGAAGCGGTCGACGAGCGCCAGCCACTCGGCGCTGTCAGCGATTGACGATGTGGCACGGCCAAACACGCGGACGTCGCCGGTGTCCGGCAGCATCGCGCCGGTGATGAGATTGGCGAGTACCTCAGCCGCTGCGCGATCGAGGCCCAGGATCGCGACGGACTCGTCGGCAGTCACGACCAGCTGGCGGACTCGAAGAGGTCGGAGTCCGCGATAATCCTTTGTGACGTTGGTGAGCTCGAGAACCGGCGTCACGAACCGACGAGACGGTTCACTTCGTCGACGATGCGGCTGGAGGCCACGAGCGCAGTGAGTTCAGTCTTCAAAGCGGCAAGATTCGCCGCAATGGCGCCGTATGCAATCATCGCGTGCACCGTCGGTGGGAGCACGCCCGTGTCGACGCTCGCGCCCATGATGGCGGCCACCATCGTGACGGCCATTGCCAGCGTGCCCATCGAGAAAACCGGCTTGCGCGAGGCGCCGATCCGCTGATAGTAGTCGCCGGCGACGTTGTGCTCCTTCATGGCGTCTTTGACGGCCTTTCCCTTCCCGATGAGATAGAACATCATCATCGAGTGCGCGAGGAGTGTCACCATCGTGGAAAAGATGCCGAAGGAAATGTGGCGCGAGACGTCGGTCCCCTGCCACCCCACGACCATCGTCGTCACGAGTCCGACGAACCCGATCATCACGGCACTGACAAGCGCTTGAGCCACGGTCGCGAAATTATGTCACCGTCGCAGTTCATCATGGAATGGGCCGCGCGGCTCGCGCCAGCGCCGCGCCACGTGGCGAGGGCATTGGATGTGGCCATGGGGAGCGGACGACATGCGCTGCCGCTTGCGCTGGCGGGTTACCGGGTGTTTGGTGTCGATCGCGACGTGGATGCGGTGCGCACGGCGCTCGATGCCGCGGCGGTGGCGAACGTCACGCTGCGTGCATGGTGCGCTGACCTCAGCGAAATGCCGTTTCCCGATTCGCGCTTCGATCTCGTCGTCGTCACGCGCTATTTGCAGCGCAATCTCTTTGCGTCGCTGCGGCGAACCGTCGCGCGTGGCGGCGTCGTCCTGTACGAAACCTTTACGACCAGGCAGCGCGCTCTAGGCTGGGGCCCGACATCACCTGAGCATCTGCTGGATCCCGGTGAGCTGCGCCAGGCCTTCGACACATTCGAGATTCTGTTCAGCGAGGAAGTCGAGGCACCAGAGGCCGTCGCGCGCGTCGCCGCGCGCCGGTGATCACCGCGCAGTTTTGGCGGATGGCGTCCGCCTGCGGTCCGCGCCGACCCGTTCGCGCAGGTCCTTGTACTCGCGGATGAGGAGCTCGAGGTGGGTTCTCTCCTCGTCGGCGAATTCCAGAAAGATCTGCTTGCCTTCCGAATCCTCGAAACGTTCTCCATAACGTTTGAAGAATTCGTGCGACCCGCGTTCACACTTGATGCCGATGAGCAGCGCCTGCTGGTCGCCGACACCCTTGCGCAACTCCTCGGTTCCCGCCGCAAACAGACCACTGGCGGCGCCTTTGAAGAACAGGAACGTCGGCCTCGACTCGAGCTGCGGATCCGTGCCCAGCAGCGTCTGATAGCGCTGCTGGAGCGTCGAGAGGTGCTTTTTTTCCTCTTCGGCAAGCTTTTCGAACACCTCGCGTCCGCGCCGATCCTTGGTCATGCTCGCCGCGCGTGTGTAGAAATCGAGGCCGCTTTTCTCGGTGGCGATCGCCATGCGCAGCGCGTCGCGCGCGAACACGAGCTCGGTCGTCGTGCCATCGAGCGTCGGCGTCTGCTTGCCGGTGCGGCATTCCTCGCACGTGCCGTGCACCTGCACGACTGACTGCGTGACCGAAAAATTTCTCGCGGCTGCGACTTCTTCGATCAGCGACTCGATGTCGGAGCTGAGGAATTCGGAGGACCGGTGGCAGCTCGTGCAGATCAGGTGAAAGTGCCGCGGATGCCGGTACGACGGCTCGAACCGCGAGCGCCCTTCGCCGAAGTCGACCTTGCGCGCGATCCCGGCGTCGACCATCCATTGGAGCGTCCGGTACACGGTCGCGCGACCGATGCCGCTGTCCTCGCGACGCACGCGATCGAACAGATCGTCGGCGCTGACGTGTCCTTCCTGCCGCAGGAAGATGCCGAGAATCCGATCGCGCTTGGAGGAGCGCTTGCCGCCGGGAGGACGAAGCGTGGAGAGATCGGGAAGTTGACGGGACATTTGCGACTTGGTGAATTGGTGACCTGGTGATTCTAAATCACCAACTCACCAACTCCCCAATTCGCCAATTATGGTCAGTCGACGCTGAAGGACTGACCGCATCCGCAGGTGGAGGTCGCCTGCGGGTTCTTGATCGTGAAGCCACCGCCGGTGACGGTGTCTACGAAGTCCACTTCCGCCCCGGTCAGATACCGGATACTGATGGGATCCACGAACAACTTCACGCCGTGAGACTCGAAGACCTGGTCTCCAGACCCCTGGCCGTTTTCCTCGATCATGAGGCCGTACTGAAAGCCCGAGCAGCCGCCACCCTGCACGAACACGCGCAGCCCGCTGCCTGACTTGTTCTCTTCGGCCAGCAACTCGCTGATTTTGGCCGCCGCTGTCTCGGATACGTTAATCATGCGAGCATTATAACAATTCCATGGCCTATGTGGCTGTTTTACCCGTAAAAACGCCGGACTTGCTCGAAACGGCCGAGCGGCGATGGACATCGATATGCGCTGCACGACCCGATCTCGCCCCGGCCGTGGAACTGCAGCGGCGCCTGCTGGGTCTGACCATCGAGCTCTCGACCACGCTCGAGAGCGGCCGACTCCCGAAGCTGTCACTGCCGCCGAAGTACCTGGCCGCCAAACTCACCCGGGGCGTTCCAGTACTGACGCATGAGCCGATCCCGCTGCCAGTGGCGGTTCTCAAGCGAACGCTGACCCGCTTCTGCGAGGTCCTCGAGACGGGTGGCGCCGGTGAGGCCGCCCGCCACATCAGCGCGGCCATCGAGAGCGGGAACATCGAGGTCGGCTCGCTGCTCGCCGCCTCGCTGAAACGGGATCAAGCGGCAATTCGCATCGGTGCGACCCACCGGGGACTTGCACCGGACCTGCTCTGGCTCGCGGCCGAGCTCTCCGTCAGCCCGTTCGTCCATTTGCTCCAGCGCATGCTGCTCGATGGTGGTGGTCACGCGGCTATCGGCGCCGCGCTCGCGGCATGGGGCCGCGGCTACTGCCCCGCGTGCGGATCGTGGCCGGCGGTGGCAGAAGTCGTGGCCGGACACCGCACGCTGCGCTGCTCGTTCTGCTCGAGCGCGTGGGAGCTTCCGACCTACAGCTGCATCTACTGCGAAGAGCAGGGCGCCCCGTTCGTTACAGCGGCCCCAAACGAGGAACGAAAAGATCGACGCGTGGAGGTCTGCTCGACATGCGGCGGCTACCTCAAGTCCATCGATCTCGTCGAGCTGTCGCCTTTCCCGTTGCTTGCGATCTCGGACATCGAGACCACCGATCTCGATATCGCGGCGATGGAACACGGGTACGCGCGGCCGCCCCTAAAGGACTTCACCCGCCGAAGCGATGAAGAACACATGCAGGCACGAAAGCCCGAAGACACGAAATCTTGAATCGCTGACCATCGGCTAACCCCCAAGCGCTGCCAGTTGCTCGCCGGATCGCTGTTCGATGTCCTTGTGCAAGCTGTTTCCGTGCGCGTCCATCGTCACGATCGCGGGGAAGTTGTCGAAGGTGAGGTGCCACATTGCTTCAGGCGTGCCGAATTCCAGCAACGACACACCATCGACCCTGGTGATCGCACGCGCGTAGAATTGCGCGGCGCCGCCGATGGCGTTCAGGTACACAGCGCCGAACTCTTTCATTGCGGCGAGCGTCTTGGGGCCCATCCCTCCCTTGCCGATCACGACGCGGACGCCGTAACGTTTGATGATGTCGCCCTGATACGGCTCCTCGCGAATGCTGGTCGTCGGTCCTGCTGCGGTGACGCGCCACGTGTCGCCTTCCTTTACGACAACGGGACCGCAGTGATAGAGGACCGAGCCGTGCAGATCGACCGGCGGCTCGTGCTTCATCAGATACGAATGCACCGCGTCGCGGCCCGTGAACGCCGGGCCCGACATCAGCACCACGTCGCCGACCCGGAGCGACCGCACCGCCGTCTCGTCGAGCGGGGACTGCAGC
Organism: Acidobacteriota bacterium; assembly: GCA_046728115.1. GTDB lineage: Bacteria > Acidobacteriota > Vicinamibacteria > Vicinamibacterales > CAVVIG01 > CAVSWN01. The sequence goes on from JBKPDW010000464.1 coordinate 5,105, forward strand.
GCGATCTCGCGTCCCGTTCGAGTGAAGCCAGATTGATCGAGCATCGGGACGATCGGATGGGTGGGATCCCGATAAAGCCACCGATCGATGGCCCCGGTCGTCGCGTTCAGGACCACGCCCAGCCGGCGGAACGCCCAGCAGTCGTACGCCACCGAGACGAAGAAGCTGGCCGGGAGCCGGTTCAGCGCACCGATCTTGCAGCCGATCAGCGTCACATTGCCGCCGAATCCCATCGTGCCGACCTCGAGGTCGTTTACTTTGGCCATGATCGACGCCTCGAGCTCCGCCAGGCGCGCGTCCGGGTTGATGTCGTCGAGCGGACGGAACAACTGCTCCTTGGCCTGCGTGTATCCCGACGTGCGATCGCCCCCGATGCACACGCCAACCGCCCCAGGGGCGCAGCCTTTGCCTTGCGCCTGCCAGACTGCGTGGAGGATGCATTTTCTTACACCGTCGAGCGTCCTGTCGGCGCGTCCCAAATGGGACAGGTCGACCGGCAGCGAGTACTGCGCGTTGGTGTTCTCGCACCCGCCGCCTTTGAGAATCAGTTTGATTTCGATCTCGTCGCGATCCCATTGTTCGAAATGGATGATCGGAGTGCCAGGGCCGAGATTGTCGCCGGAGTTAACGCCGGTAATCGAGTCGACGGAATTGGGACGAAGTTTTCCTCGTCGCGTCGCTTCCGCCACGGCCTTGCGAATCTGCTCTCGCATCCAGATCTGATTCGCGCCGACCGGTGTCTTGATCTCGAACGTCGGCATCCCGGTGTCCTGACAGATCGCACCTTCGCCGTCTGCGGCAAGATCGATGTTTTGCGCGATGATGTTCAACGCCTGCGCCGATCGCGTGCCGGCCGGCTCGGATACGAGCGCCGTCTTCATCGCGGCACGAACATCGGGCGGCAAATCCGTCGACGTGCGGATGATGAGTTGGAGCACACTCTCGAAGAACGAATGCATACGGGAAGTATACTGACAGGATTGGGGACCACGGGGTAGAGGTCCCCAATCCATGCTCTCTATGCGCACAGAGCGCGATTCGCTGGGCGAGATGAGCGTTCCCGCCGATGCCTACTACGGCATCCAGACAGCGCGCGCCATAGAAAATTTCCCGATCAGCGGCCTGCGCGCGCCTTCGGATCTCGTTACCGCGACGATTCTCGTCAAGAAAGCCGCCGCCCACGCCAACGTCGAGCTCGGCCGGCTCGATCCGGAAGTCGGCCGCGCGATCATAGCGGCTGCCGACGAGATCCTCGCCGGCCGTCTGCGCGATCAATTCGTCGTCGATGCTTATCAAGCCGGCGCGGGCACGTCGCATAACATGAATGCGAATGAGGTGCTCGCAAACCGCGCGTCGGAAATGCTCGGCGAGCCGCGTGGGTCGTACCTCCGCGTGCACCCCAACGATCACGTCAACATGGGGCAGTCCACGAACGACGTCTTCCCCACCGCGACGCGGCTCTCGTTGCTGCTCGGCGCTGCACCCCTCGCGGCCGCCGCGAATGCGCTCGCCGACGGTCTCGCGCGTAAGGCCGACGTCTTCGCGCACATTCTGAAGACCGGACGCACACACCTGCAGGATGCCGTTCCGATCACGTTCGGACAGGAATTCCGCGGCTACGCAGAATGCGTCCGGCGCGGCGCCGACGATGTTGTGGCGGCGTCGGAGCAGCTGCGGGAGCTGAACATCGGCGCGACGGCTGTCGGCACCGGCCTCAACGCCGGCGAGGATTACCGCCGACTCGTCGTCGATCGTCTGGCCCGGTACACAAATCTTCCGCTGAAGCCGGCGGGCAACCTGTTTCGCGTGACGCAGAGCATGGGCGACGTGCTTGCCTGCTCCGGTGCCATGCGGCGCCTCGCGGTGGAGGTCGGGAAGATTGCCAGCGATCTGCGGCTGCTCAGCATGGGTCCGCGCGCGGGACTCTCGGAAATCATATTGCCCGCCGTGCAACCCGGATCGTCGATCATGCCCGGTAAGGTGAACCCCTCGGTTGCCGAGATGGTCAACCAGGTGTGCTTTCAGGTCATGGGCTGCGACGCGACGATCGCGATGGCATGCGAGGCAGGACAGCTCGAGCTGAACGTGATGATGCCCGTCATTGCCTGGAACGGGCTCCACGCGTCGACCATCCTGCGCGAAGCGCTGAAAGTGTTTCGGCTGCGCTGCATCGACGGCCTGGAGGCCGACGCCACGCGTGCTCGTGAACTGCTCGAGCGCAGCACCGCCACTGCCACCGCGCTCAGTCCCCACATCGGCTACGCCGCGACAGCGGACATCGCCAAAGAAGCGATGAAGACGGGGCGTCCGATCCGCGAGATCGTACTGGACCGCGGCCTGCTGACTCCGAGCCAGCTCGATGAAATCCTGTCCGTCGAGGCGATGACCCGGGGCGGGATTGTGGGCGCCGGGGGAGCGGGACAGCCAGGAAGGCCGGGAGGGCCAAAAAAAGCACGGCCGCCGTCGAAGGCGCCAGACGCAGAAGAATCTGGCGGGAAGCGAGCACGGGGTCGCCGATGAGCTCTCGGACGCTGGTTGCAGCTCTTCTTCTGGTTTACGCGCCCGCGCAGGCCGCGCTTCCGGCTCATCCGGCCCAATCGCTCTCCTTTCAATCCAAACCAGAGCGAAAACCGAAACTCTTCGCGCCGCAGGATCTCGGGCTGCTCGAAGGCCCCGATCGCGAGGAATGGCAGAAGCCGGATCTGATTATGGACGCGCTGCGAATCGCGGAAGGATCGCTCGTCGCGGATCTGGGAGCGGGCGGCGGGTGGTTTTCGGTCCGTCTCGCCCGCCGTGTCGGGCCCCGCGGGCGCGTGTATGCCGAGGACATTCAATCACAGATGATCGACGCCATCAGAGGCCGGGTCGATCGCGAGAACCTGAACAACGTGACAACGGTACTTGGGACGGCAGACGATCCACGGCTGCCGCACAACAGCCTGGATGCTGCGCTGATCGTCGGGTCGTTCCACGAAATGCAGTTCGACGAATCAGGCAAGCGGCGCGATCCGGTCGTCCTGCTCCAGAACGTGGCACGTTCGCTAAAGGCGCAGGGACGGTTGGGCATTGTTGACTTTCTGCCGGGCGCCGGCGGACCGGGTCCCGATCCCGATCAGCGTGTGGATCCGGAGTCGGTGATTCGCGCGGCAGGAGCCGCGGGACTGCAATTCATCTCGCGCGATGAAGTGCCGCCGTTCGAATTTCTGCTCGTGTTCGGGAAAGCTAGCGGACGCGGGACCCCGTGAGCCACCACAGGCTTGGCATGACGCCGGCGGCAACGAGCAGCTTCGCGAGATCCGCGACGATGAACGGCGTGAAGCCGATTCTGAGCGCGCCTCGGAACCCTTCGACGGGCCGCGTCACGAGCATCAGCCACGTCACGCCACCGGCAAAAACGATCGCGAGGCCGCATGCCATCGCGAAGACGGCGGTGAGATACCGGCGATCGAAACCGCGCTCTGCGAGGCGTCCCGCCAGATACGCGGCGAACGGATACGCCATCAGGTAACCGCCAGTCGGACCGAGCAGTCGCGCTGCACCTTGCGGAAGCGCGGGCGACGCCGCGAACACCGGGAGCCCCGCGAGACCGAGCGCGAGATACAACACCTGGCTGGACGCGCCGAGCCGGGCGCCAAGCGCCGCGGCGCCGAGGAGCACCACCATCGGCTGAAATGTGAACGGGACCGGCGTGAACGGCAGCGGGATGCTGACCTGCGCGGCGATGGCCGTCAGAATAGTGACAAACGCGACCGCGCCTGCCTGTTCGGCGACTCGGAGCGCGCGTGCGTCGGTGCGGGTCGCGAGCGAGGCAAGCAAAGTAGGCTGCATGGACGCGGATCTTAACGTATGCGCACAGTGCTGACAATTGCCGGCAGCGATCCGAGCGGCGGGGCAGGCATTCAGGCGGACCTCAAGACATTTGCAGCATTCGGTGTCTTTGGTGCGAGCGCCATCACCGCGGTGACGGTGCAGAACACACTGGGCGTCGAGTCGGTGTTGCCGCTCGCAGCCGATCTGGTAACCGCGCAGATCGAGGCCGTGGCGAGCGATCTGACGGTTCACGCGACGAAGACCGGCATGCTGGCCACCGCCGCGATCGTGGAGGCCGTGATCGCCGCCATTGACGAGCTCGAACTACCGCTCGTCATCGTCGATCCAGTAATTGCCTCGACGGGTGGCGAGCCTCTGCTCGACGTCGACGGCATAAACGCAATGCGCACCGAGCTTCTCCAGCGCGCACGCGCGGTCACGCCAAATGTTCCGGAAGCCGAAGTGTTGAGCGGGCGGCGCATCCAATCGATGGAGGACGCGCGGGAGGCCGCCCGGCGCATCCGCGACATGGGACCACGCGGGGTGGTCATCACCGGCGGCCACGCGCGCGGCGCACGATCGGAAGTCGTCGATCTGCTGCTCGACGAGAACGACTTTCACGAGTTCGTCACGGCGCGCGTCGATACCCGCTCGACCCATGGCACCGGCTGCACGTACGCCTCGGCCGTCGCCGCCGGATTGGCACTGGGCAAAGCACTGCCCGAAGCGGCGGCGCAGGCGCAGCGATTCGTCGCCGGCGCCATGGCGCACGCGCCGGCGATCGGCCGAGGCCGCGGTCCCCTCGATCACTTCTGGGCGAAGCGCGGCGGATCGCTCTAAACACTTTCTAAGCGTGAGATCTTACGGGTTGAAGCAAGTTTTTCAGGCGGCAATGGCGGCCTCCTCGTGGAGTTTCTGGATTTCGAGGTCGAGTTGATCGAGGACGGCGCGAAGCGAGCGCGGCAAGGTGTCGTCCT
>JBKPDW010000465.1:0-13006 GCA_046728115.1 Acidobacteriota bacterium
GGCGAGATCGCGTACCTGCTCGGCTACTCCGAGGCAGCCGCCTTCAACAGGGCCTTCAGGCGGTGGCACAAATCGACACCGCAGGCATTTCGTGCACAGTCCCGTGGAGGACGCGCGACTATAGCCGTGAGCGCCTGACCCGGCCTCGTTCTAGAACACTAACCGAATCGCGACCTGTATAACGGTGCCGCTTGTGGCGCAGCTTGCGTACGAGAGTGAGGAAGGGCAGGCGCTCGCGTATGTTTTCAAGCACTTACCGACGAACGCATTGGGGCCTCACGAAGGAGAAGCGATATCACAGATTTCTTTCAAGCCGCGCTCATCAGCTCCTTGATGCTGCTGGGAGGTAACGGGCGGCTTGGGACGGCCGACGATGTCTTTGCGCCCACCAACGAAACCGTCGCGCAGATTCGCGACCGCGTCCTCCCTATCGGTGCGACCATCAACGGCGTCACAGTCATTGACGACAGCACGCGGGTGAGAGATGCCGACGAGAATCGGATGGGACCGGCGGCGCCTCATTTGATCAGGCTGATGTTCTCCAGCCGGTACGATCCGCTGCTGGACACCACCTTCGCCGTCACCTTGTCGCCAGGAGAGACGTTATCGAGCGCGCGCTCATCTTTGACCGGATACGCCATCGTCATCGCCCCCATGAATCCGGAAATAGCTTCATGGTCCACAGTTAGGCGTTTTCCAGGCTTGTCGACGGACACCACTTTGCCCTTGAGGTCGTATCGCACCGAAGGATCTCCCTGGCCGCACTGCCAAACTGGTGCGCAGCGGTCCTTCGATCCGGTACCTGAGGGTCTGTCGGCGCGAGAGGGCGCGATGTTAGTTCCGCGTCAGGGAGCCGGCCCGCTCCTCCGAGGTTTCAAGCGGACGCATCTACCAGTCGCGCTTATCGTCGACAAGTTCCGCGACACGCAGGGTTTGGTCAGGCTGATCGATGTGACATTCTCAATCGTCCGAGACCTTCCTAGCGCGCCACTATCTAAAGCCTCGCTCGCTCAATCACTTCTGGCACCAGCCAATCTGATCTCGAGCTCTGAACCGCGATCGCCACCACGAGAGGCGGCTAACAGATCCCGTCAGGCCCCATCGCGATCCGCTTCAGGAAGTCCGCGGTGGCACGGACCTTCGGGTCGCGTCTGAACTCGGGATGCGTAATGAGCCACACGTCGTGAGTCGCCACCGCGTCTGAGACTTCGACGAGATCGTCGTGCCCGCGTGCGACGAAGCGAGGCAAGACGGCAACGCCGACGCCCACCCGAGCCGCGGCGAGCAACGCGTGCGTGCTATTGGTTTCCATGTACGCGTCAACTGACGAGAGCATCGCCTGAAACCATTTGGCGTCCTGGAGCATCTGAAAGGCGGATGTATAGGTGAGCAGCGGCACGCCCCGCAGCGTCTCGGCACTCGTGATCCGCCATCGAGCGTTCGTCCTGATCGTCTTCGATGCGTACAACGCAAGTGAGGTCCGCCCAATTCGGACCGCCACGAGATCCTTCTGGCGCGGCCGCGGCGACTGGACGGCGAGTTCCGCCTCGCCGCGCGACAGGTCGCGCTGCCGCGTCCCGACGAGGATGTGCACGTCGATTTGCGGATGCTTCGCGCGAAAGACTTTGAGTTGCGGGCCCAGCCAGTGCGAGGCGAACTCCGGGGCCATCGCGATGCGCACCCGCCCCGCGATCGCGCCGCTCTCTTCGCGAGCGCGCCCGGTCAATGCTAGCGCCGCACGTTCCATCGCCTCGGCCTGCGTCAGCGCGTTGCGTCCGTGGGCCGTGAGCGTATAACCGGTGTTCGTCTTGTAGAAACAGCGGCACGCCAAGCGTGGCTTCGAGTGCCGTGAGCCGACGGGAGATCGTCGTGTGTTCGACGTCCAGCCGCCGGGCGGCCACGGAGATGCGGCCCGTGCGGGCCACGGCCAGAAACGCCTGCAGGGCATCCCAGTTCATGCGGTGCATTTTTGCACATTGGGTGTGCGAATTGGTCGAGAGCGCTGGAGGCACCGTCGGTCTATGGTGGTCTGAACCATTTTCCACGGAGGACCAGCATGACCCCGACCATCACGACCCCAGACATCACAGGTGCGCCGGCCGTTCAGGACGTGTGGAGCGTCGGCGATTACGACCGACTCGCTTCTTACGGCAGCGCCCCGGAAGCGGCACGACTGGTCCGGTTCGCGGGTGTGCAGCCCGACGATCGCGTGCTCGACGTCGGCACGGGCTCGGGCCTGGTCGCGATCATCGCGGCGCAGCAGGGGGCGCACTCGACAGGAATCGATCCGACGCCCGAACTCCACGCGAAGGCGAAGGAAAACGCAGCGCTCGCCAATTGCCGCGACATCGAGTGGCGTGAAGGGGCGTCGGAGGCGCTGCCGTTCCCAGACGCCACCTTCGACGTCGTGCTCAGCCAATACGCGCACATGTTCAGTCCGCAGCCCGAGGCTGCCGCTCGCGAGATGCTGCGGGTGCTGAAGCCTGCGGGCCGCATCGCGTTCGCCGCATGGACTCCCGATGGACTGGCGCCGCGGCTCATGGGGCTCACGTTCCGCTATTTGCCGCCCACGGCTGGCGCCGCGCCGCCGTCGCCGTTCGAGTGGGGCCACGCCGAAGGCGTTCGGAAGTACCTGGGAGCGCGTGTCCGCGATCTCGGTTTCGAACCGGCCGCCCTTCATCTGCCGGCACTCAGTACTGCCCATGCGCGCCGACTGTTCGAGGAAACCTTCGGGCCGACCGTGCTTCTCGTCCGCATGCTCTCGAATGACCTCGCACGTCTGTCACAATGGCGACACGAGCACGACGCCGTGGCGGCAGAATTCTTTGCCAACGGCGAGCTCCGCTTTGACTACCTCCTGACGCGCGCGATCAAGGTGTGAGCGGCGCCCAGCTCGGAGGCGACAAACGGAAACAGCACACGTCAAAGATCGACAGCGGAAACACTGGAACGCCGTCGCCGCCGGGTGGGCCAGCTGGTTCGATTGGACAGAGCTCAACTTCGCGCCGCTGACTGGCTGGCTCAGGGACGCCGCACCGTGGCGCGCAGGCTCATGCGTGCTCGACGTCGCGTGCGGCGCTGGTTATCCTGCGCTCGCCGCGGCGCGGGAAGTGCAACCTGGCGGTCGAGTGGTGGCGACCGATCTGTCGCGCCAGATGCTCGACGTCGCCTCGGAGCGCGCCACAGCCGAGGGGCTCCATCACATCGAGTTCGTTGAGCGGGACGGCGAGGATCTCCGGTTCCACGACGGGTCGTTCGATGCCGTCAGCAATGTCTACGGATTGATGTTCTGTCCCGAACCGTTGCGCGCCCTTGCAGAAGCGCATCGCGTGCTGAGGGCGAGCGGTCGAATCGCGCTCGTCACATGGGATCTGCCGTCACACAGCCCCTTCTTCTCCGTGATTCGTGACGTCGCCGCGGCGTTCTTCGTGTTGCGCGACCCTGGTCCTGATGAACCCAATCCGTTTCGACTGGCGTCAGCCGACGTGCTCCGTTCGATGCTCGAACAGACGGGATTCTCATCGATCGATGTCAAAAGCTTGCCGATGACGTTCGTGTGCAATTCGGCCGTCGACTATTGCCGAATCTTCATGGATTACGGGTGGAAGTCCCGAATAGCCGCGCTGCCTCCACAGGAGAGAGATCGCTTTTACGAAGCAGTGGCCGAGGCCGCGCGACCGTACGCCGACGATGGACGCCTCCGCCTTGCGGCGAGTTCGCTCTGCGCCTGCGCACGCAAATAACCATGCCCCCTCTCGATATACCATCCGCGGATCTCGAGCGCGAACGGCCTTCGGCAGGCACCGGTCTGCCGAACCGTTGCGTCTCGAGCAGACGTCGGACACCGTCGCTCAAAGCTGAGGCTCCTCGCGCACGTGTGGCCCCTGCGCGTTGAGCGCAGCGCGCGCTGACAAGGTCGCGAAGCGTGCCGGCCGGGGCGCAGGGCAACATCCACGGACACCCGTAGACATCGAGTCGGCGCAGCCGAGCGTCGCCAAACCCTCGGCGACGTCCGGGATGTAGTGATACGTGTGAATCACGTCGAGCGGGTACGGGGAGTACGCCGTTCTACCGGCCAAGGCGCGAGGCCAAAAGAAATCCCCAAGCCCCGTCAACGTGCCGCCAGGCCCATAGAAATCGGACGCTCGACCGGATGTCGCAACAATCTCGCCTCGGCGGTGGGCGTCAAACAGGCGCTCCGCCGCTCGAGCGCGAATCTCCCCTTTGCGGCTGCAAGGATCCATCGGCGTGTCCTCGTCGAGCGGCCGTCCCTTCGGTCGTCCCTGCATGTACAGGTATCAAGGACAACGAGCCGAGCGTTCGTCCGGCCGCCGCCGCAATCAGGTTGTTCATGTAGCGCGGCACGGTCTCCGCCCAGATCCGAGTGTCATAGGGTGAGTTCATGCAGTGATACACAGTGGTGGCACCGCGCGACGCTTGCACGCAGAACCTCGGATCGGCCGCGTCGCCAAGAACGACCTCACATTCCGGCGGCACATGACCAGGCGCTCGTTTGGCCACGCGCACGCGTTTACCGGCGGTCAGGAGCCGCTGCGCAAGTGCGTATCCCACTTGACCGGCGCCGAAGAGCCGTGCAACTCAGCATTCATGATTGAGAGGAACCGGTCGAAGTCTCGCCACCAAGCAACTCATCAACACTAAACCAGAAATGAGCAAGGCTCGGCACGAGCGGATTGAGTTCTCCGTTCGGCATCACGGTGCCGACTAGCAGCACCTCGGCGCCGCGAACCGGCTTAGGCTTGGGGGACTCGGAGAGTCTCGACGTCGGCGGACCCGGAGGCAGCCCACGCCCCTGAAGTGGAGCAGCACGGGTTCCCCGTCTGTTATCGCCCCACGATCCCTGCAAACAAGTGCCCGACGAGGCCTCAGCGTGTCACCCAATGCCGTACGGGCCGAAGCAGGAACTCCTCTACTGGCACGCCGTCCGCTCCGACAACGAGCTTGCGCGCCTTCGGCACCGCGGCACCGAAGGCGGCCAAGCCCGCGAACCCGTCGCGTGCGCGACCGCTCTTGACTTCGATGGCCGTGACCGACTTGCCGGTGCGCACGACGAAGTCGACCTCGGCACTGCGATCGCGCCAGTAGAACACCTCGCATTCGCCCGCCGCTGCCGCGTTCGCTAAGTGCGCGCCGACCGCCGACTCGACGAGCCGACCCCAGAACTCTCGGTCGCGACGCGCCTCGGAAAGAGCCATCCCTGATGAGGCGGTCATCAGCGCGGTATTGAGCACCTGGAGCTTTGGACTTGAGCCCCGCTGCCGAACGGCGGTGGCTGAGTATTTCTGCAGACCAACCACCATGCCTGCCCCGGCCAGCAGTTCGAGGTAGTGCGCGAGTGTGGTCGTGTTCCCGGCGTCCTGTAGCTGTCCGAGCATCTTCGTGTAAGAAAGGATCTGTCCCGAGTAAGCGCATCCCAACTCGAAGAGTCGCCTGAGAACCGCGGGCTTGTCGACCCGTGACAGCAAGAGGACGTCTCTCGCGATCGTCGTCTCGATCAGCGAGTCACGGATGTAACGTGCCCATCGATCCGGCTCCCCGACGAGCGGCGCGGCTCCTGGGTATCCCCCGTAGAACACGTACTGCTCAAGGTCCCAGTCGAACGCCTCCTGCATCTCGGCCCACGTCCAGTGCGGCAGGTGCACGATCTCGAAGCGGCCGGCCAGGCTTTCCGTCAGCCCTCGCTGGACCAGGAGAGGCGCGGACCCGAGGAGCACGACCTTCAGCGGCCGTCGGGCACGGGTGTCGGCGTCCCACAGGCGCTTCACCGCGTCCGACCAGTGCGGCACCTTCTGGACTTCGTCCAACACGAGGAGCGCGCCACCCTGACCGGTGTCGCGCAAAAGCAGTCGCGCCGCTTCCCACTGCGCATCGATCCAGTCCGCCCCGCGGAGCGTGGGCTCGTCCGCGCTGGCAAACACGTACGGCAGACGCGCCCTCTCGACGACCTGGGTTACGAGAGTCGTCTTCCCGACCTGCCGCGCCCCGGTGACGACCTGCATGAAGCGGCGGCGTTCGCCCAAGCGGCGCCGCAGCTCGACAGCCTGCGGACGGGTGTAATCCTGTTTGCTCACGGTGTTGAGTAATTTTACTCAACCTATTGAGTATTTTGTGAAGGCCAAATTCGGACGCTGACGCGACACGAAGAGTTCGGTGAACCCCGCGCTTCAGTGACAGGGCGCGCGACGTGTACCGGGAAGCTCGCCGTCCAGCTAGTGTGTAGGGCCAGTTCGCGATGAGAACGACGGCCCCGAGCAGCCAGGCCCAGTGGCCCGTCTGCCACCAGGTCGACGACCCGCAAGGAAGCCCACGACTGCGAGCGAGGCCTGCATCGCAAACCCGCGCTTGTAGGCGGGCTTCCATTCTGTCAGGAGCGCTCTGTCGTCGAGTCGCAGGCTGGCGGGTTGTTCGGTGCGGGCGCGACTCTGAGTGAGATTTCGAGATCTCTCTTCCCCTTGATCGTCTCGGTGTCGCGGACCGTTATCGCGTCGATGCCGTGGCTCGACATGCGGCCGATTGTTCGCGTGTGTGGCCGAACAACCCGGGAGGGACACCGCCGGCCAGCCGTCAGAGCAGCGTCAATTGGCCACGATGGTGAACGGTGTGCAATAACAGCTTGCGCCAGAGCAGGTCGCGAATGGCCCAGAGTTCCCCGTCCGCGTATCGAATCTCCCGATCCATGTCGGCCGCCTGGAGCCCGGCCACTCGGGTCACGGCGTCTTGGTGCACCACACGAAACGCCGCCGCAAGCGCTTCGACGGCCCTGGGGCGTTCGATGTGCGGCGGCTTGACATCGAATCTGAACTCGCCGCGCTCGATGCCCAAGGACACATAGGCATCGACTTCGGCGAGGTGCCACGCGAGCTCGCCCAGCGATCGACCACCCGCGTCTGGACGAAAATCGTACTGGTCGGACGGCAGCGCGTGCAGGAGGGCGAGCGTGCCCGCTGTTTCGTGCTCCCACTGTCTCGAAAATTCTTGAAGTTCGGTCGTCATGATGATTCGCCCTTTCTGCCTATTTCACAGCCAACGTGTCGTCGACCGGGATGACCACGACGGCAAACGGGGTTCCCGCATCGTCGGTCACCTGCGGGAGCGGCGTGCCGAAGGCGTTGCCGCCGACCATCGCGTTGTCGTAGTACGGCGCGAACACCATCATGTGCGGGTGCCAGGCGCCGATTCCCGGCCCGAGGTGCTGGTGTGCCGACCACATGTACGCGAACGAGACCGCGTCCCTTCTTGGGAGCTCGCCCTTGATGTACGCCGCCTGAAGGCCTTCGGCGATCTGATCCGGCCCCTTGCCCTCCATCGCCAGCTTCGTGCGCAGTTCGTAGTACGGCATGACGCTTCGCGCTGCCGGCGGGGTGAAACAGATAGGTGCGTGGACCGTTGGATCGTAGACGAGGTCGCGGAACTGCGCGGGCGTGTAGGTCGGCGCAGAAAAGCCGCGCATGACCATGCAGACGTCACCGTTGTCACCTTCGCGAGCAACCTCGTATCCGGACTTCGTCAGTATTTTGATCGTGGCGCGATCCGAGATGCTGGCTGGGGCAGCGCTTCTCGCTAATGCCATCTCGGGGTCACGCGCCATCATGTATTCGCTCACCGGAGGGTACTTGGGGCCCTGAGCCCGCACCGTCGACGCGTCGAGGCTCGCCAACAGTACGAGCCACATCAAGGTAGATTTTTTCATGTCGATCTCGTCTCCTCTTTCGAATTGCCGTCCTGCTCTGTATTACGGCTCACGGGCGGCCGGAGATACGTGTAGCAGGGAGGAGTTCGGTGGAGCTGCCTGGACGACGAGCGAGGTCGCCGCCTGAAGAATCCACGGCGTGTGCCAGTAGTCCGCGATTCGCGTGATGCGATCGTCCACGACTTCGAGGTGAACGAGCGAGTGCGGCGCCCACTCGTCGGTGCCGCGGTGCAGCAGGATGATTGCCGCTTCGCCGTCCACCTCGCCCACTGCCAACCGCCAGGGCACTGTCATGCGCGTGTAGTTACTGAAGTAGGGCGACTCCGCCAGTGGGCCGGCGAACCGGTCGGCGACCCGCAGGCGCGCATCCGCGGCGATGAGCTCGCGTAGACCATCCCAGTCGCGTTGATTGAATCGCTCGACCTACAGGCGTAAGAGCTGTGCGACGTCAGCGCTCCGCGCGCGGGGCCGAGCCGGTGGTTGCGGCACGGTAGCGAGCTTCGAGCGGCCGCGGCTCAATGCGGCCTTCACTCCGCCCACTGTGGACTCCGTGAACTCCGCGATGTCTTCCAGCGAGTAATCGAAAACGTCCTTGAGGAGGACGCAGGCCCGCTCCATCGGGGGAAGGGTCAGCACGAGGTACTCGACTGCCCGCGCGAGGGCCGGGCCAGGCGGATCGACCGGCAGGACCGAGTCGGGTGTCGCCGCATCTGTCTCCGCCTGTTCGCGAACCTCACGGCGGCGCAAGAAATCGATGCACCGATTGTGGGCAATCCGGAACAGCCACGGAGCCAGTGGACGGGCATCGTCGAACGTATCCAGCTTGCGATAGGCCTGGAACAGCGCATCTTGAACGACATCTTCGCCGTCCAATACAGACCCGGTCATGCGTGAACAGTACCGGTGCAGACTCGGCCGGAGGTGACCGACCGTTTCAAGGAATGCCAGGTAGCGCGCTTCGAACGGGCCACGAGCGTCCAGATCGTGTGGACTCTCCATATTGATGACTACGCAGCCAACCGCCTGTGGGATACGGACTCGCGACTAGCTGCGCTTCTGTCGTCGCCGCCTGAGAACTTCGCACCATCGCGGATCGCATTCCGGTTCGGCAATCTACAGGCGCCGTACACTACACGGTGGGGACCGGCCAGCCGCGCGTTTCGTGACAGGAGCGGTCGAGCTGGTCCTCTTGGCAGCAGAGCTTTGCGCCTCGAGTGGATGTCACGCCCCAACGACCTCTCCGGTCTTTCATTCAGGATCGAGCGAGATGAAGCGCTTCCGGTCATCTGGAGACGGAAGACCGTTCAGAGGGCAGCAACTGGAGCCACAATGACAAGAGATAAAGCCATCTACTGGATTGCCACGGGCACGGTGTGTGCTGTGATGGCGTTCAGCGCTATCAACTTCAATCTTGAGAACCCAGTGGGCCCAATGAAAGGCGCGTTCGTCCATTTGGGATTCCCGGACTATTTCAGGATCGAACTCACCGTCGCCAAGGCACTCGGTGTCCTGGCACTCTTGGTGCCAGGCATTCCGTCCAAGGCCAAGGAGTTCGCATACGCGGGTTTTGCGATCACCTTGATCTCAGCCAGCATCGCCCACTTTTCGAGCGGGGATCCTCTCCTGTTCATCATCGACCCGCTGTTGTTCCTAGGAGCCTTGGTCACGTCGTATGTGTACTTCAACAAGCTCAATCGACACGAGCACGATCGGGGTCGCCTCGCCGAGGTATTCGACCAGCGCGGAAACGAGCTGACGACGACGCACGTCATAAGAAGGTCAGCGAACGCGCTATGAGCAGTGAACCCGAGAAGGCCCCAGGAACGCCGCCTGACATCGGCGCGGACTCGAGCAGGGTGGCCGCCTTCGAACAGCATCGCGGCCTCCTGTTTTCGATCGCGTACCGCATGCTCGGCAGCGTGGCGGATGCGGAAGATGCCGTGCAGGACGCGTTTATTCGCTGGCAGCGAGCGTCGGAGATCGACATTCGATCGCCGAAGGCCTTCCTCGTCACGATCGTGAGTCGTCTCTGCATTAACCATCTTCAGTCCGCGCGCGTGCAGCGCGAGGCGTATGTGGGCGAGTGGCTACCAGAGCCGCTCGTGACGGAGCCAGGAAGCAACGCCTCGGCAGTCCTTCAAGTGGTCGAATCCGTCTCGATGGCGTTGCTGTTGTTGCTGGAACGCCTGACGCCGTTTGAGCGTGCCGTCTTTCTGCTGCACGAGGTGTTCGACTACACACACATCGAAATCGCAGCGGCGCTGAATCTGAGCGAAACCAACTGCCGGCAGCTCCTGCGGCGGGCGCAACAACACGTACGGTTGGCACGCCCGCGCTTCGGCGCGTCCACCCGAGAGCATACGGATTTGCTCGAGCGCTTTCGTCAGGCGGCCGGCGGCGGCGATATGGATCGTCTGATGTCGCTGCTCTCCAGCGATGTCGTGATGCACACGGACGGCGGTGGCAAGGCGGCGGCCCTGGTGCTGCCGATCTGCGGGTCCGACAAAGTCGCCCGCGCGGCCGTGTACGGTCTCAGACGACTCCTATCACTCAACGTGCTGCAACGGATCGTCGAGGTCAATGGTCAACCCGCCATCGTCAGCTACCAGGACGGGCGGCCACAGTCGGTGTTCACCGTCGAGGCGAAGGACGGGCGCATCCAGGCCATCTATATCGTGACGAACCCCGAGAAGCTGTCCCATCTGCCTCCACCGCCTTCCTAAGTCTCGCCTGTCACGAAACGGCCGCATGGGCGGTCTCCTCAGTGTGAACCATCTCACAGGGGACATCCGATGCGACTGTTGAGTCTTGGCGCGACCGGTGGCACCGGGCGGGCGTTGATTCGCCAGGCCCGCGAACGGGGTCACGAAATCACCGCGTTCGTACGCTCGCCGCAGAAACTCAGGGCGCTCGCGGATCGCGTCACGGTTCGACAGGGAGATCCGCGGAGCGTCGCGGAGCTCCATGCGGCTCTTCCCGGCCACGACGCCGTGGTCTCGGCTCTCGGCCCCCCTGGGCCGGGACCGACGACGATCCTCAGAGCCGGCGCACGCAGCACAGTGGAAGCGATGCAGACCGGCGTCCGCGCCGGCTGATCGTCGTCTCCGCGGCGGTCCTGTTCGACGACTTGGGCGTCCTGGGTGGCCTGTTGCGGCGGACGCTTCTGAAGAATGTGGCGGAAGATTCCGCCGAGATGGAGCGCATCGTCATGGCGAGCGGCCTGGACTGGACGATCGCGCGTCCGCCTCGGTTGACCAACGGCCCGCTCACCGGCCGCTATCGCGTTGAGAACGGACATCTGCCGGACCGAAGCGCGTTGGCGTCCATCAGTCGCGCCGACGTGGCCCACTTTCTGCTCAGCGAGCTCGAACACAACACGCACACGCATCACATCGTCGGGATCACCGGCGGAAAGAGAGAGCAAACATGATTCGGTCATTAGTGTTGTTCGTACACGTCGTCGGCGTGCTCGCGTTGTTCGTCGGGCTCGGCCTCGAGTGGCTCAGCCTGGATGGCGTGCGGCGCTCCACGGCGCGCGCCGAGGCGCTGCGCTGGCTGCGCATGAGCATGGTCGTGCGGCGTGTCTCCGGGCTCGCATTGGCCGTGATCCTGGCGTCCGGCTTCTACCTCGGTGCGCGGTTTGGCGTGCTGGGCGCTGGATGGATGCGCGCGTCGTACGCCGCCTTGCTGCTCATGGGAATCGTCAGTGGACCGGTGGCGCGCTCGCCGATGCGCGCGCTCCGTCAGGCAGCCCAGACTCCGGGCGACGGAGCCGCGTCGGCGCTGCGGGTGGCCGCGTCAAGTTCGATCCTGCATCTGTCGCTACGCGTTCGCATCGCCTTCGGCCTGGCCGTCGTCTACCTGATGATCGGTAAGCCGGATGCGGTCGATTCGCTGCTGGTCCTCGGTCTTGCTTCAGTCCTGACGATTGCGACCAGCCTGTCAAAACGAGCAGCAGCACCATCCACACTGGTTGAGGGATACCGATGAACCAGGGGCTGATCGCCAGCGTGTCAACGACCATCGCCTCGCGCGCGGCCTCTGTGCAGAACGTCGGATCCGCCGCATCGCCGAGGACCACCTCGCAACCGGCCGGGACATGACCCGATGAACGTTTGACGACCCGCACACGCTTGCCGGCGGCGAAGAGTCGCTCCACGAGCGGAAATCCGATTTGCCCCGCGCCGAAACACAACGTGCAACTCAGCGCTGATGCTCGAGGGCGAAGACGATCCGCCTTTATCGCTTCTGTCGCGTTTGAGGTTTTCCCAGGTCTTCTTCAATGCTTCAACGACGGGAATTGCTGTCTGACCGAGCTCGTTCGAGTGTCTGATTCGCGGTGTGCCACGCAGTCGCGACGGGACCGCCGGGAGCTTCAGCAGGAATAGAATCATCTTCATGAAGATGCACATCGCGGAGTTCCCCAAGCATCCGCTCCCGCAAATCCCACAACCGCAATCGTCGCAACAGCCACGCGTTCAGCCACCAACGGTTACGTGTACGAGCACCAGCAGTGGGAATACCGAGCCGTCACGAGAAATGTCCCTGACGAATCAACCCTGTCGGAAGGTGACCTGAACGCGCTTGGGCAGGACGGTTGGGAGTTGATCGGCGTCGTTCCAGTGGAGTCGACGGTTCAGTTCTTCTTCAAGCGCATGAAGTCGTAAATCGCGCGAGGCTCATCGCCCGGATGAAGAACCCGACAGGCGTGACAGACCGCCACAATCAGCCGAGGAAAATGCGTTGAAAGGTCGAGCGAATCGTCAAAAGACCGTCGCCGAACAAATGCGCCCACACGTGTCGCGCCGGCCTCTCCGCCAGCTACTCGATCGGCCTTCCCGCGATCAGCCGATCTGGCCGCGACGCAAGACACGCTGATGCTGGCCATGCTTTCGATGAAGGGAATCCGATCGGCCGGCGTCGGAACGTGGCTGACGCGAATGGTCGCAGTCGGTCTCGTCTGTCTGCTTGCTTGCGCCTGCGCCGAGACACCGACCCAGCCTCGCGAGATGACCCTGCCCACTGGCCGATGGGCTGGCGACGGCGCATGTCTGTCCGTGGCACTTGATGGGTGTGATCTGGTCGTCGGGTGCGGTCACGGTCAGTTTCCGCCACCTCTTGTTCGTGCCGACGGCACGCTCAAAGTCCATGGCACCTATCGTATCGAGGCGGGTCCCATCAGCATCAACCCGGCGCCTCCCGTGACGTTTTCAGGCGTCCGGAGGGGCCAAACCTTGACGCTCAGCGTGACTCCCAGCGAACCAGGGCTCCGACCTGCATCCTACGTGCTGCAAC
>JBKPDW010000466.1:0-9661 GCA_046728115.1 Acidobacteriota bacterium
GTACGGAGCGTGTGCGTGCTGCTCGGGCGCGCAACGTAGCGCTCGAGCTTGACGGTCTGCGCATCGCGCCGCACGACAGTTCTCCCGATGGAGGGCGCGCCGCAGCACACAAAGCCGGTGAGGTTGTCGGTGTGGCTCGGCGCCTCGAGATTACCCGTCAGCGGCCCCGTGACCAGGTTTGGTTCCCACAATCCGCCGGCCCGAACCGTCAACACCGTGGCGTTTCCGAAGGTCTTGGTCGCTTCGCTTGCGTACGTGTGGATGTGGGCCTCGAGCGTCTTGGTCGCGGCTTCGAAGGCGACCGTTCGCGACGGCCCGCCGTAGCCGCCCCACCATTCCAGGTGCAGCAACTGGCTGAACTTCAGCGAAGGCGTAATCTGCCACGTCACCTTGCCCGGCGTCTTGTGCCAATAGTTAGTCGGCTGTTCGGGCGGATACACGCCCGGCTCCGCGTGGGTGAACTCGTAATCCTGAAACCCGACGTAGTACCAGAGACGGTCCTTGACCAGCGGACCACTGGCATGGACGGTCATGTCGCGCATTCTGCCCAGATTGAATCCCGTCTCGCCGAGCGGGCAGTTGCAGTTCACTTTCACCGGATGGCTTTGGAGGCTGTTCGGCTTCCAGTAGGCGGTCGCGTCCGCGTGAAACGTGTCCGTCCCCGACTTCGTGACGGCAGTCACGACACCGCCGCCTGCGAGCGCGAACTCCGCCGACGCGCCGAGTGCGACGGTCTGGATTTCTTCCAGACTGTCGATGTCGCCGCCCTGCCAGCTGTCGCCCCGGCCAGGGTGATTGGCCATGACGCCGTCGTAAATGTACGTCGTCTCCGTAATCGGGGAGCCCATCAGCTGGACGCGTTCGCTGTAACGGCCCGGCGTCACCGCGACCACGCCGGGCAGGACCTGCAGAAAATCGGTCGTCACGCCGCGAATCGTCGGCACGTTCTCGATCACCTCCTGGGTGGTCGTAGCTGTGACGCCGACATTACGCGTATCGACCATCGGACTCTGACCGCTCACCGTGATCGTTTCCGCGACCGCCGCGACCTTCAAAGACGGATTGCGTTCGACGGTGCCGCCGGTGATCACGCGGAGGTCCCGTTCCTCGTACGTCGCGAACCCTGTGAGCGTCACCGTGAAACTGTAGATCCCGGGGGCCAGGCCCGCGAATCGAAAGCGGCCCTGTTCGTCGGTGACGGCCGTGGTTGGGCCGCCGGGTAACGCCGTCGAGCTAATCGTGACCGTGACGCCGGGCAAGACTGACTTGGACTCGTCGGTGACGGTACCGATGATGTTCCCGGTGAGAATTTGCGCGTCTGCCGAAAGCACCGGCAGCAGCCACGCAAGCACAGCGAAGAGGGCGGGACGCGAGGAGCGACGGCCCATACGAGTGCTCCTTTCCGTGTGCGCGCAGGAATCCCGACAGCTACCGTTCGATCTTGCCCGGCGCCTTCACCGGCGCGCCCTCCTGCTGCGGCTGCGCATCGATCGGCCGTCGCGTGCCCGGCGCTTTCGCGCCGAGCTTCTTGAGCATCGCTTCGGCCTCGGGATAGTGCTCGTACAAGTTGGGGTAGTACACGCCTCCAGCAATCGTCAACGGCGTCCAGCCCATCTTGTTCGTCATGTCGAGATTCGCGCCCTGTTCGAACAGATACTCGATCAGCTGGGGCGAACCCCGGTGTGCGGCCCCGTGGACCGTGGTCTCGCCATTGAGATCGATCGTCTTGACGTCGCCACCGAGCGAGACGAGATACTTCACGGCGGCCAGCGCTTCCTCGTTGGAGCCCGGCGACTCGCCGATCCGCCAGATGCCGACACCGGCGGCCGCCATGAGCGGCGTCGTCTTCTCGTCGTTCGGCTTCATCGGATCGGCTCCGCGGCTGACGAGCAGACGCATCGCCTCGAGATCCACCCCTTTCGCCGCAAAGAAAAACGGCGTCGCGCCGATCTTCTTTCCGACCGAGCGAATCCCGTCTCGAGGCGCGCTCGTCGTGAGGGCGTTGACGTCCGCTCCATGGTCGATGAGCGCCGTCATCAGATCGAGGTCCGAGATCGTTCCATGCGGCACGGGGAACGGGTACGGACGAAAGAGGCTCGGCCGGCGGGTCAGCACCAGCTGATGCAGCGCGGTCCATCCCTGTGCGGCCGCGTTGGGATTCGCGCCTTTGTCGAGCAGCTGCTTCGCGAGATCGTAGTGGCCATTGACGATCGCCACATTCAGCGCCGACGTTCCATCGCTCAGCGTCTCGTTGACGTCCACGCCGCTTTCGAGGAGCGCCATCGCGGCGCCGGCGTGCCCGGCCCGGACGGCGAAGAGGAACGCGCTCAGCCCGGGCCCGCGCGGGGCCGCCATCGCGGGGCGCTCACCGTGGGCGTCCGCGTCCTCGGGCGCGTTTGCCTCGGCGGGTCTGGATGGAGGCGCCGGCGCCTTGCGCTCGCCCGGCGCGCCGAAACCCGTGCTGTCGTAGGCCTTGGGCGCCGTGCCGCCGAGCCGACCTGTCGCGGGCGGAGACGGCTTCGACCGCGCGCGCGTGTCGGCGCCCGCGCGAATCAGCAGCTGCACCACCTGGGTGTGCCCCTGTGCAGCAGCCCACATCAAAGCGGTTTGATCGCGCACGTTCTCTTTGGCCTGCACGTTCGCGCCGTGTTGGATGAGGACGTTCACGGCGTCGAGGCGGCCGGTGCGCGCCGCCGTCATCAAGGCCGTTTCACCTTCGGGCAACGCAGTGTTCGGATCGGCGCCCGCTGTCAGCAGCAGCTCGATGATTGCGGCGTTGCCCTTCAAGGCCGCGAGCGACAGCGCGGACACGCCATGGCGATTGGTGGCCTTCACGTCCGCTCCGGCGCGGAGCAGCAGGTCGACCATCTTGACGTCCTCGCGGTTCGCGGCCCAGTGAAGCGCAGTCGATCCGTCGACCGCGCGGAGATTGACGTCTGCCTGTTGCCACAGCATCGCCTGCACGCTCGCCGTGTCGCCCGTCTTCGCCGCCTCGATGAGCGAGGTGGCGTCGGTCGCCGCCATCGAAGCCGCGGCGAACAGACCGATGAGCCAACGTCCGCCGCATGACACACGCATCGTCGTTTCTCCCTTCGCCCGCATCAGAGA
Organism: Acidobacteriota bacterium; assembly: GCA_046728115.1. Taxonomy (GTDB): domain Bacteria; phylum Acidobacteriota; class Vicinamibacteria; order Vicinamibacterales; family CAVVIG01; genus CAVSWN01. The sequence goes on from JBKPDW010000466.1 coordinate 3,109, forward strand.
TCGGACAACGTATCCAGGTTGATGCGGCCCGAGCTGTCGCCGTAGTGGTCGACCGGGCAGCCGGCTTTCTCGAGCAGGCTGAGCCAGAGGTTGTTCTGCGGTGTGTACGCCGGGTAGCCGAGGTGACGGCCGCCCTTGATCCGGCCGTTGCCACCACCGACGATCAGCGTCGGCAGATCCACGTGCGAATGCTGATCGCTGTCGCTCAGACCGCTGCCGTACACGATGATCGAGTGATCGAGCACGTTGCCGTCGCCGTCCGGCGTGGCCTGCAGCTTCTCGAGGAAACGCGTGAACAGCTTCACGTGATAGAGGTTGATCTTCGACAGAGCCGCCAGCTTTTTCGGGTCGAGCCCGTGATGCGAGACCGGGTGATGCGGCTCGTTCGTCCCGCTCGCGGGGTACACGGTGTTCGACTGCTCGCGTCCAATCATGAACGTGAACACGCGCGTGATGTCGGCCTGCAACGCGAGCGCCTGCAGGTCGAACATCAGCCTGGCATGTTCGTCCACCGTCTCCGGAATGCCGATCGGACGCTCCGGCTGCGGCACCTCTGAGGCGCCGAACCGTTCTTCCGCGCGCTGAATGCGCCGCTCGATTTCCCGCACAGCGTCGAGATACTGACCGACTTTCGCGCGATCGGTCGCGCCGAGCGCCGATTGCAGGCGTCCGATTTCCTCGTTGACCGAGTCCAGAATGCTGCGGTTCTCGCGCAAGTGCGCCGCCAGCCCCCCGCTCGGGGCGTCGGAGAACATCCGCTCGAAGACGACGCGCGGATTCGCCTCGCCGGGCAGCGGCGTCTTGTCGGTCCGCCACGAGACGGCGTTGGAGTACGCGCAGCTGTAGCCGTTGTCGCAATTCCCGATCATGAACGTGTCTTCGAGGCTCAGCTCGAGCGACGGCAGAAGGGTGTCGCGGCCGAGCGTCTGGGCCGCGATCTGATCCACCGTCGTCGCGGCCTGGACGTCGGCACCCTCGGTTCGCTTCGGGTGCACACCGCTCAGCCAGACGGCACTCGCTCGCGCGTGATCCCCGCTGCCGTCTCCCATCGCCTCCGCCTGACGATGGGCGAGCCCGCTGACGACGAGCATCTGGTTGCGGAAGGGGGCGAGAGGCGCGAGGCTCGGCGTGAGCGCGTAGTTCGAGCCGGTCGCGCGCGGCGTCCAGTCCGCGACCGTCACGCCGTTCGGGAAATAAATCCACCCCAGGCGGAGCGGCGGCTTGGCGGGCGTCTGCGCCATCGCCGTCAGCGCGGGGACCATGGCGTCGAGAAACGGGAGCGCCAGCGTGGCGCCGGCCCCGCGCAGGAACGTGCGGCGGGGCAGCGAAAGCTTTCGAATGATCATGGGGCGGATCTCCGGGGTTGCGGCGGCTCCGATCGCCGCATCTGGAACGGCGTGCTCCTGGCGATGGCCACGATGAGCGACGACAGCCGGTCGTTGTCGCGGGACGCGTCGGCGGCGATCCGGCGGACCGCCGGCGCGTCGTAGTACTCGAGACCGCGTCCAAGCGCGTAAATCAACAGCTTTTCGGTGAGCGTCGTCATGAACAGATCGCGCCGGCCCGCGAGCGCGCGACGAAGGCCGATCGCGCCGTCGAACTTCGTGGTGCCGTCGGGCAAGGCCGCGGACGCGTCGATCGGCAGGTTGGACTCCCCACGATCGCGCCACCGACCAACGGCGTCGAAATTTTCGAGCGAGAGGCCGAGGGGATCCATCGCATTGTGACAGACGGCGCACGTGGGATTCGCTCGATGCTGGGCCATCCGCTCCCGCATCGACAGCACCCGGCCTGCGTCGTTCTTCTCTTTGAGGTCGGGAATGTTGGGCGGCGGCGGCGGTGGCGGCGTCCCGAGGAGGTTATCGAGAATCCATTTGCCGCGCAGCACCGGCGACGTTCGAGTGCCGTACGAAGTGATCGTGAGGATGCTGCCCTGTCCGAGCAGCCCCCCGCGCGGACTGCTGTCGTCGAACGTCACGCGCCGGAAGTCGCTGCCGTAGATGTTGGGAAGGCCGTAATGGCGCGCCAGCCGCTCGTTGACGAACGTGTAGTTCGCCGTCAGCAGATCCAGCGCGCTGCGGCCCTCGCGCAGCACGCTCGCCACGAACAGCTCGGTCTCCTTGCGCATCGCCTGGCGCAGGTTGTCGTCGAAATCCGGAAAGGCGTCCTGCTGCGGCGTTGCGCGTTCCAGCTTGCGCAGACCGAGCCACTGCGTGGCGAAGTTGTCGACCAGAGCCGCAGCGCGCGGGTCGGCCAGCATCCGCCGTACCTCGCGCTCCAGCGAAGCCGGTCGCGCGAGCTCTCCGCGCTCGGCGACGTCGAGCAGCTCCGCGTCCGGAATGCTGCTCCAGAGAAAGAACGACAGGCGCGAGGCCAGCTCGACATCGCTCACACGATACGGAGTGTCCGGCGCGGCGCCCGCGGGATCGCGCTCGATGCGGAACAGGAACTCCGGGCTCACCAGCAATCGTCGCAGCGCGGCTTCGATGCCCGCTTCGAAGCCGGCGTTTCGACTCTGTTCGAAGAACGTCCGCAATGCCTGGAGCTCGGTCGTCGCGACCGGCCGCCGGTACGCACGACGCGCAAGATGCGCGAGGATCCTGTCGGCGCACGCCGCTTCGTCGGGCGCATGTTCCGGCCGGCACACGAAGATGGAGCGGCGGCTCGGCGTGTCGCCGGGTTTCGCGGTCGACAGGTCCAGCGGCCCGCTGATCGTGAGCTGGTTCAGCACCGGCTGCGTGAGCTGGTTGTTGTACGGCCGCAGGAACGGCAGGCGCGCGCCGTCCGGCTCGATCGAGCTCTTTTTGACGAAAGCGATTCCGACCTCGTGCGCCCCGGCCGTCGCGGTCAGTCGCAAGGTCGGTGTCTCGCTCATCAGCTCGCCGTCCACGTTGGGGACGACCGCGCCGGGTTCGAGCGTCACGAGAGCCTTCTGCTCGCCGTCGAGACTCACCTCCAGCTGATGTGTCTCCGTGCGCGGCCCCTGCAGCCGGACGTCGATCGCATATTCGGCGTCCAGGGGGAACGTGTAGCGGACGACCGTTCCGCCGCGCGTCCCGAATGGAAGGCCGTCGATGTGATCGTCCTGCTGGAAGTCGCCTCTAAGGCGAAACGTCTCGACCGTCGTATTCGCAGAGCCGCCAACTGCGAGCCGCGCAATCTTCCAGCTCGCCGCCATGTACCGCTCGAGCAACGTGGGCGAGACGCTCAGGACGCCGGCTACGTTGTCGAAGCCGAAGCTTTGGTCGTCAGCGGGCAGCAGGTCGGCCACGCGAACGTCCAGTCCGAGCAGATCGCGGATCGCGTGGTGATACTCGGTTCGATTCAGGCGATGGAGCGCCTCGGTTCGGCCCGGATTGGGGTGAGCGGCGGCCGCCCGATCGAGCTCCGATTCCAGCCACGACGCGAATCCGTCGTACGACGCTTTGTCAGGTCGCGGCGATCCGGGCGGAGGCATCAGGCCGGCCCGGAGCTTCCGGACGACTTTTTCCCAGACGGGAGCGTCGCCGGCCACAGCGTCCAGATTCAAACCGCTCAGTCGAAGCTCGCCGCGATGCAGCCTGTCGTTATGGCACGTGACGCAATACCGGTCGACGAGCGCTCGTTGCGGCGACGACACTCCCGGGGTGCCGGCGGGTAGGGAAGGTGAAGGAACCTGACGGGCCGAACCGGAGGCGCCAAGGGCGATCGCGATCCAGGCGATGGCTCCGGCCAGCACCCATGTGTTACTGGAGCTCGTCATGGCGTGATTCGACCCAAATCCCTGAGCGTACAGCTGACCGATGATAGGGGATCGGGGTACAGAAACCGTCATCAATAAATGTCAATTCTTCCCATGACCGCGGGGTGGTCTTCGAACTCGCGTGTTAACGTATGCCTTGTGCGCAGGCGCGCGTTTCTCCAGCTGGTCGGGGCCGCGTCTCTTGCGCCGGCGGCGCTCGACGCCGACGCCCCGTCTCCGGCCGCCATCGTGCTGTACGGCGACAGGGCCGTCCCGCTTGCGGCGGTTCGCCGGGATCCCAAGGATCCGTCGGCGCTCTGGGTCCGCGCGCGCGATCTCCCACGCATCAACGACTTTGAAATCAAGCCGGAGGGAGCCTGCCGGCTCGACCTTTGTGTTCCGATTTCGAAAGACATGCGGCGCGGCGATTACTTCAACCTCACCGCGTTCGCCGGGAAGGTTCGGCAGGCGACGGTCGCCGATACGTCGGCGCGGGTGTGGAGCTTCGGCGAGATTCAGGCACTCGGCGGAAGCTTTCGTGATGGCCGCGTCGCGCCTGACGTGACCGTTCCGGATCGAAAAGGCCGGCCCGTTCGCCTCTCGAGTTTCCGCGGCAAGAAGGTGCTCCTCGTCACATGGGCCTCCTGGTGAGGGTGCCGCCTCGATCTGCCAGGCTGGCAGAAGGTCTACACGGAGCTGAAGGATCAGAACTTCGAGATCGTCGCGGCGGCGCAGGACGCGGCCGGTGAAGCGGCGGCCGGAAAATGGTACGACGCCGCGAACGCCACGTTCACGGCGCTGATTGACTCGCGCCACGCCGTGAGCTCGGCGTTCCAGTTCGTGAACGTGCCGACGGGCGTGTGGATCGACGAGCGAGGCCGCGTGATCCGTCCGGGCGAGCCGGCCTGGAGCACGAGCCGGACCGACGTCTACGGCGGCAAGCCGCTTGTAATCGAAGGCGACCTCTATGTGGCGGCGCTCCGCGACTGGGTGGCGAACGGCGAGCGCAGCCCCTACGTGCTGTCAGACGAGGAATTCTCGCAGCGCGTGACGCCGCGTTCGCCGGAGGAGATGGAGGCCGAGGCCGCGTTCAAGTTGGCGGTCTGGTTTCAGCAGGCGAACGATCCCGAGCGCGCGGCGACGTACTTCGCGCGCGCGCAGCAGCTCAATCCAAACGACTGGAATTACTACCGTCAGGAGTGGAGCTTCGGACCGAACGCCGGCCGCAAGTGGCTCGAGAAGTTTCAGAAGCTCGACACACCGTACTACCCGGCGCTCCAGATGCAGCCGCCGCAAAGGCCTCAAAGCTGAAAACCACGCCGCCCCGGGTTCTCGAACTGTGTGCCGCACTCGAGTGCGACGAGCACCGCGCGGCCGGCCAGTGGCTCACCGAACATCGCTGCAACCGATGATACAGTGGACCGATGCGGCTGCTGGTGAGCGTTGCGAACTCGAACGACGCGACGGCGGCGCTCGAAGGCGGTGCCGCCTTCATCGACGCCAAGAATCCGGCGGCCGGCTCGCTCGGCGCCGTCTCTGCGAGCACGTTCGACGACATCTGCCTGGCGGTTGGTGGCCGCCGCCCCGTCACGGCCGCCTTGGGCGACGCCGGCGTCGAGACCGACATCGAGGCCGCAGCGCGCACATTCGCTGTCGCGGGCGCCGCACTCGTCAAAGTCGGATTCGCAGGAATCACCGAGGCGCGTCGCATCAACAAGCTGCTGGCCGCAACCGTGCGGGGCGCCCGGCGCGCAGGCACGGGGGGCTGTGGCGTCATCGCGGTCGCCTACGCCGACGCCCACACCGTTGCGAGCGTGACGCCTGCCGCGCTTCCGGCAATCGCCGCGCACAACGGCGCGGCAGGTGTCCTGCTCGATACCGCCGACAAGACGGGTCCTGGCCTGCGTGACGCGATGGCACCGCGCGCGATTCAAGCGTGGGTGGCCGAGGCGCACGAGTACGGCTTGCTCGTGGCGCTTGCCGGAAAGTTGTCGCGTGCCGACCTGCGGTTCGCGCGCGACTGCGGCGCCGACGTTGCCGGCGTGCGCGGCGCCGCCTGCGACGATGGCCGTAACGGTCGCGTGTCGGTCGAACGTGTCCGTCTGCTGCTGGCCGCGTGCGAACCGTTGAACGATCAGACCGACGGCCACAGGGTGGATTCCAGCGTCGCGAAGTCGTCTGTTGCGACGATGCCCGCTCGTACGTGCACCGGCAGCGCTCTCGCAAAGTAGGCGGCCACAGATCGACCGCGCCCGGCATTACGAGAGCGAGAGGCGGTAGAGCGCGGACTGGCCGAAGTTCTCCTCGACCTCCATCTCGATCGCAGTCATTCCGCGGGCGCCCAGTTTGTCGATCTCCGCTCGAAAGCGTTGTGTCAGCAACTCCGCCAGCATCTCGACGGTCGTATTGGGCACGGGAAGCAGGGCGCAATCAGCACGCGGAAACACATATCGCGGTTTGCCCTCGTAGGCGACCGTCACGCAGTCGCCCTGCTCGGCGACTTGCAGCTTCGGGTTGTTCATCGCGAGGAGCACCTTGTGATCGATCTCGTCGCAGAGCCGCTTCATGATGTGCTTGATCGCCACGAAATCGAACACGAACCACACCTCTTCGTCGAGCGCACCCTCAACGATGACGCGCGCGCGGTAGTTATGGCCGTGGAGCCCCTCGCAGCGATGACCGGCGAACGTGATGAAGTGCGCTGACGAGAAGACGAGATGGTCCTTGGTCACCGATACGCGAAAAGCACCGCCCGGCTGCATGACATCCTCCCCCGTACGACAGTCGCACGTCTTCGACACGTTGAGGACAAGTCCTTCGACACGCTCAGGT
>JBKPDW010000467.1:0-15668 GCA_046728115.1 Acidobacteriota bacterium
CAGTCTCGTGGGCTCGGAGATGTGTATAAGAGACAGGATATGCGCTGCCTCATCTGTCGGCCCGATTCGGTCTCGGGCCCTCGAGCCTCCTGCTCGGAATCATCTGGGCGTGCTGGCACCTGCCGCTGTTCTTCCTCTGGGGGTTTGACACATTCGGCCAGTCGTTTCCTCTGTACGCACTGCAGGTAACGGCAGTGTCGGTCGCGATAGCCTGGCTGTACGACAACACGAGGGGCAGTTTGCTGCTGACGATGTTGCTGCACGCCGCCGCGAACAACACGAAGGACATCGTGCCGTCCGCAGAACGAGACGCAACGAATCCCTGGGCTCTCAGTCACTCCGTCGTCGCCTGGCTGACCGTCGCGCTGCTCTGGCTGTGCGCGGTTTTCTTTCTGACCCAGATGCGTACGAAGCATTCGTAATCAACCGTCAACCTTCAAGGAGATTCATGGTCCCACAGCGAATGTCACGGTCTCGCCGAGCGGCGACTTCGCCTATACAATCGGACGCAACCAATTGACGTTTCAGGGTCCGGACGGCACGCTGGTGACGTCGCATGGGAAGGCGGTTAATGTGTGGACTCCCGAAACGAAACCTGAGCCAAACGTCCAGCAGGCGGTTCCATTCTTTGGCGTGGCGAGCATCGAAGCATCTCTCAGTTACTACGTCGATGGCCTCGGGTTCGAGATGACGCACAAGTGGATTGACGAGGGCAAGCTCCGCTGGTGCTGGCTCGAACTGGGCGACGCGGCGTTGATGCTGCAGGAGTTCAAGCGCGAAGGCCACGACTCCTGGATGCCAGAAGGAAAACTGGGCCAGGGAGTCTCGATCTGTTTCATTTGCCGTGACGCCCTTGCGATCTATCGCGAGGTCACCTCACGAGGCATCAAAGCCTCCAAGCCGTTTGTCGGAAACAACATGTGGGTCACTTCCTTGACTGATCCTGACGGCTACAGAATTGACTTCGAAAGCCCGACAGATGCGCCGGAGGAATCGGAGTTCGTTGAGGACAAGACCGAAGCCTGATGGACAGGCAGCGAGTGATGAAAATTGGCATGAACGTGCCGACGATGACCGGCGGTTTGCGTTCAACGTCCTTCATTGGTTGTCCGGCCTGTTGGAGTAACCTGTGGCGAACCGTCGACGTTTTCGTTCCCCGATAAACTGAAGAGGTCAGAACATGTCAGAGCGACCTCCAGTCGGAAACGGCGCCGTGATGTCGATCTGGCGATATCCGATCAAGTCCATGATCGGAGAGGAGGTCGCTGCGTCGCTGATATCCGAGCAGGGGCTGCTCGGCGACAGGACCTGCGCCCTGCGCGACGGTTCCGATGGAAAGGTCGCAACCGCGAAGAACCCCAGGAAATGGCCGACCCTGTTTGCGTTCAGGGCCACCTTCGACGAGCGCGAGAAGACTGGAAACACTTCCGCGGTGCGCATCCGGTTCCCGGACGGCACGGTGGTCGCCGGAGGCCAGCGCGACGTCAACCAGGTTCTTTCGAAGGCGCTCAACCGAGACGTCACGCTCGTGGCCACGTCAGTTGGCGCTGTGAGCGGTGTTCATGGTTCAACGCCCCCGCTTGCCGCGAAATCCGAAGAGTACTGGCCTGACATGGACGGCCTCGACCACCGGGACACCGTCACGGATTTCGAGCTGCCAACGGGAACGTTTTTCGATTGCGCAACCGTCCACCTGCTGACGACAGCCACGCTTGGCAGACTCCACAAGCTGTACCCGCAGGGGCGTTTTGAAATTCAGAGATTTCGTCCCAACATCGTGGTGCAACTGGGCGAAGGCGAGTTGACGTTTGCCGAGAACAACTGGATCGGGCACACCGTCGCGATCGGCGACGAAGTCCGTCTGAAGGTGACGGCGCCTTGTGGTCGTTGCGTGATGACAACCCTGGCGCAGGGAGACCTCCCGGCGGACCCCGGGATCCTGCGTACGGCGGTTCAACAGAACCACGCCAACGTGGGCGTCTATGCGGCAGTCGTGCAAGGCGGAACAATTCGTCGCGGCGATCGCGTTACGGTAAGCGCGGACTGACGCCCTGCCTCGGCCTGCATTCCTCGGCTGTGCGGGAGGTAAGGATGCCCGCCTTCTGTCGTGACGGTGACTATCTTGCGATCGTCCGACACGCCGAGCGCTGTTCGCGCGGCAGGCTGGTATTCGTCCTGCGCGCAGCGACTCTCATCATGATCCAGCATCTGCAAGTCGTTTCGTACGATCCACATTGGGTGGTTGAGTTCGAGGTGGAAAGGGGGCGCATCGCCGCGGCGCTTGGAGGCCTCGCGCGCCGGATCGACCACAACGGCTCGACCGCTGTTCCCGGTCTCGAAGCCAAGCCAATCATCGACATTCAGATATCCGTCTGGCGGTTGCATCCTCTTGAATCGTACCTGACACCGCTGGCGCGGCTCGGCTATGTTCACATGCCGCATGCGGACGATGACGTGTGTCCGTTTCTGCATCGACCGGGCGAGTGGCCGCACACGCATCATGTGCATCTCGTGCAGTCCGGTGGAGCGGAGGAACGCAAAACACTGGCGTTCCGCGATTTCCTGCGCGACCAGCCCGATGTTGCGCGCGAATACGGGCTGCTCAAGCGCAACCTCGCTGTCGATTTCGATGCGGATGACGCGTCAGATCGAGAGGCGTATGCGAATGCCAAGAGCGACTTCATAGAACGCATCGTTCGTGCAGCGCTGGCGGCTGGGTATCCACGCGACTTGTGAGACTGGCCACCTGACGTCGCCGTTCGCTTCCGGGGAACAACGATCGGCCGCGCTTCGTCATTGACCAGAGATTGCGAGCGCGGCCTCCTCACGACAGCTGGAACGTAAGGGGTCAAAGAGCAGTTCGCGCGCGAATCGAAAGGATTCATGATCATAGAACTGGCGCTGGTAATGACGCTCGGCCAGGGCCTGGATGCCTCGACCATTGCTCGCGATCTCGAGCAGTTCGAACAGCGATTGGCTGCCAGCTGGCAGGCGGGTGATTGCGCAGCCTGGGGGGCGATGCTCGCCCCCGAATGGTCCGTGATACACATTACCGGGAACGTCATCACGAAAGCGCAAGCGCTGGAGATGTGCAAGGCCCCGCGAACGCCCAACGAGCAACAGGTGGTCGACGAGATTTCCGTTCGCTCCTTCGGCGACACCGCCGTCGTCACGGGGCGAACCACCGTAATCACTGGCGGCGCGACCGCGACGACCTTGAAGCTTCGATTCACCGATGTCTTCATACGCAGAGAAGGTCGATGGCAAGTCGTTGCATCGCACGCAACCCGCCTCGGTGCGTAAGCCTGTGGGTAGCATGCGATGACACCTGACCGGATGCGGGTCACACCGCTCGCAGGCCAGGTTGCCGTCGTCGCGGGCGCGACGCGCGGCGCAGGACGTGGGGTCGCGCGAGCGCTTGGAGAGGCCGGCGCGTTCGTCTACTGCACGGGCCGCAGCATCCCCGGCAAGCTGTCTCCCTACGGTCGATCGGAAACCGTTGACGAAACCGCGGAGATGATTCGGGCCGCTGGCGGCGAAGCGGTCGCGAGGCGCGTCGATCACACGGTCGAAGACGAGGTGGATGCGCTGTTTCGCGATGTGGATGCTCAACACGGCCGCCTCGACGTGCTGGTCAACAGCATCGCCGGCGAAGATCCGATGGCCGCTCAGTGGGGTCCATTCTGGACGGTCAAGCTGCAGAATGCGGACGCGATTCTGCGCCAGTGTCTGCTGTCGCACGTCATCACCGTGAAGTACGCCGTGCCGCTGATGCTGCGAAAACGTCGCGGGCTCGTCGTGGAGATGACCGAGAACGACATCCTGTCTGCTGGTGGGAATCCGCTGACGCAGCTCGTCAAGTTCGGTCTGAAGGGCCTCGTCTTGAGCATGGCCGCGGAATTGAAGCCGCACAACGTGGCCGCCATCGCCATCACACCGGGGTTTCTTCGGTCGGAAGCGATGCTGGATCGTAAACGCGTCACCGAAGCCACCTGGCGGCGCGCCGGCAAGAAGGACCCGAATTTTCTGGAATCGGAATCGCCGCTCTTTGTCGGTCGAGCGGTGGCGGCGTTGGCCGCCGATTCGAACGTGTTGAAACGATCCGGCCAGCTGTACGGATCGTGGGAGCTCGCTCGCCACTATCGTTTCACCGACGCGGATGGCCGGCGCCCCAATTGGGGCTCGCTGCGGATCGATTTCTCGCGACACCCGGAGAGCCTGCTCGCGTACTTTCGAGACGGATCGGAAGTGCAAATAGAGTGGCTGTCTTCGCTCTTGAAGCGAACGAGGCGATTCCAGTCACAGTTGCCGGCGCCGCGCAAAACCCGGCGACGCGCACGTCGATGACCGTTGGCGCGCGACCGCTGTCATCGGCGTGGCTCGCACTGCGCAGCATTCTATGGACAATCCTGCTTCCCGGAGTTGTCGCCGGCCTCGTGCCGTGGCGATTTTTCGGGCTCGGTCGGATTCGATTCGATATCTCGAGTCCGGCGGCCCTCCTTGGTCTCCTGTGCATCGCTGTTGGCGCCATTCTTCTTGCGGCGTGCATTGTCGAGTTCGCACGCAGCGGACGAGGTACTCTCTCGCCAGTTGATCCGCCTCGTCATCTGGTCGTGCGCGGGCTCTATCGCTACGTCCGGAATCCGATGTATCTGAGCGTCACGCTGATCATCCTGGGCGAGGCCTTGATCGCGCGGTCGGGGGCCATCGCGGAGTACTGGGTGTTCTGGTTCCTCGCCGTCAATCTCTTCGTCATGGGATACGAGGAACCGGCACTCTCGCATCGCTTCGGAGCCTCGTACGACGAGTACCGGCAACACGTGGGCCGCTGGATTCCGCGGTTTCGACGGGCCTCTCACGAGCGCTGACCGGCGAGCCCTCTCCCCTCCGGGAAAGCGTTCGACGTCCTCCACTTCACGAAAAGCGCGCACGAGTGTGTTCACCTGCGCCATCGCAGCGTTCTTCGGATGGGATGTGCGAATGTCCAGATCAATCGTCGTGCCGGGCGAGACCAGCCATCAGCTGACTGATTTCTTCATCCTGGAGTTCGCTCGCGCGAACGAATCCCGCCGGCCGCTTACGGGACCCCGGCTGCAGGATCCACGCTTTCTGCATCAACTCCCAGTACGTCGGCAGGCTGGAATCCATGTAGCTCGAACACGCCGTCACCTTGAAGGTGATGGCGGTAGAACGACGATCCAATGCGGCGCAGAGCACGATCTCCTCGTCCAGCGTTTGCCCTTGCGTGATCGTCGAATGATGGCAGGTGTAACAAAGGCTGCCGCCATCGTGGATCGGCGTCCCGCGGTGAACCTTGATGCGCATTCGCTGCACCCCTGGCCGCTCACCATGCACGGACACTGCCATGCCTGGACCATGACGACAAATGTGGCTTTTGCCGCGGGTTTCTACTTCCGCTTGCCTATGGAGCCACGGGCGGTGGCAGAATCTGAATGTTCGCCGATGGCCAAATTGCAGAAACTGCAAACCAGACACATATGGAGCACATGAACACAATCTGATGACCGCTCATATTGGTCTTCTCCGAGCCGTAAATCTTGCCGGGCGCAATCGGGTCGCCATGTCCGACCTGCGCGACTTCCTGATCGGACTCGGGTTCACCGATCCACGCACGCTGCTGCAGAGCGGCAACGCCGTCTTTGGTGGTGGCGCACGAAGCACCGCTCAACTCGAACGCCTGTTGGAGGCGGAGTCCGAGAGGACGTTGGGTTTCGGCGTCGATTTCTTTGTTCGGACGCTGACGGAGTGGAACGACGTGATCGCGCGCAACCCGTTCCCCCAGGAAGCCGAGCGTGATCCGGGCCATCTGCTGGTGATGTTTCTGAAGGCGGCACCGGAAGCGGGAAATGTCAAGGCGCTGCAGAAGGCGATCGTCGGCTCCGAAACCCTTCGCGCCGACGGCCGCCAGCTCTACATCGTGTATCCCGACGGCGTCGGCCGGTCGCGGCTGAACAGCAGCCTGATCGAGAGACATCTCGGCACGCGCGGCACCGGCCGCAATTGGAACACGGTGCTCAAGCTTGGTGCGATGGCCGGCGAGACAAAGCAACCGCAGAGCATGAAGACATCGCAGAGCAACACTTAAGAACCGCATCCGGCTGAATGGAGCCGAAGCCAGATGAAAGAAGAGGCCGCCAGCTGCCGCGACGTGCGTCGCCCACGCGCCCTGGCCGATGTTGGGGCAGACCTGCGATTTGCGTGGCGAGTCCTGGCCAAGGATCGGTGGTTCACCGCCGGCGCCATCCTCACCCTTGCACTGGCCATGGGCGTTGCGAACACGACGTTCATCACCACCTACGCCACGCTCATGCGCGACTTGCCGTTCGAGCGGCCCGAGCGCGTCGCGATTGTGAGGACGGTCGATGGACGCGGCCGAGTGGCCGGCGTGTCCTACCCCGACTTCGAGGACTGGCGCCGGGACTCGCGGGTGTTCGACGGGATGGCGGCCGCCTTTACATCAGGCACCATCAGCCTGGGGCGGGACGGTGCCGTTCCCGAGCAGTTCGACGGCCTGTATGTGTCTGCCGACACGTTCACCGTGCTCCGCGTCAAGCCGTCCCTCGGCCGCGACTTTTCGGCGGCTGACGATCGTCCTGGCGCCGAAGCCGTGGCCATCATCGGGAGCAACATCTGGAAAAGCCGTTACGGTGCAAGCCGCGACGTGCTGGGCCGCAAGGTCTCGGTGAACGGCACCACTCCCACGACGATCATCGGTGTGATGCCTGACGGCTTCCACTACGTTGACTTTACAGATGTCTGGTTGCCGCTGTCGCAGATGCCGGGATCGACGCGGCAACGTCGGGACGTGCGTGCGCTGTACATGATCGGTCGCCTCCCCGATGGCATCGGCCTCGATCGCGTTCAAGCCGAGCTCTCGCGCATCGCGACGAACCTCTCCGTCACGCATCCAGAGACGAACAAGGACGTCCGGCCTCTGGTGAACTCGCACTACGAGGCGTACAACGGGGGGCTGTTGCTGACCGACTCTCTTACCCTTATGCCGCTCCTGGCCGCCGCATTCGTCCTGCTCATCGCGTCCGCCAACCTGGCGAATCTCCTCCTGGCACGCGCGGCGTATCGATCGCGGGAGATCGCCATCCGCGTGGCGATCGGCGCCACGCGGTGGCGGATCGTGCGGCAACTGTTGATCGAGAGCCTGCTGCTGGCGCTCGTGGCGTGGGTCCTGGCCGTCGGATGCTCATGGCTCGCCCTGAAACTCTCGACGTCGCACGTCGACCTGCCCTATTGGCGCCTCAAGATGGACGTCCGCCTCCTGGGAATGCTTGCGGCCGTCGCGCTCGTCACCACGGGGCTCTTCGGCTTGGCGCCGGCACTCTATGCCTGGCGTCGAGGGACCGCCGATGGGCTGAAAGACGGCGGACGGATGAGCGCAACCCCGAAGACGCGGCGCTGGACCCATGCGCTGCTCGTCGGTCAGTTCGCCTTGACGCTGGCCCTCCTGAACGGCGCCGGTCTGACCGCGAAGACCTTTTACAAGTTCTATGGCCTTGACCTCAATGTGCAGACGTCGGATGCGGTCACGACGTTCATTCGACTCCCGGCACAGAAATATGCGACGCCGGAACAGCGCATCGCATTCCACACGCAGCTGAGGGATCGGTTGCTGGCGGTTCCCGGGATAACGGCGAGCACCATCGCCAGTGCGCCGCCCTTCACGTCCGCCGGCAGGCGCCGGCTGACCGCCGTGGATGGACGGCCCGCGAGCGATCCGCCCCCGGACGTCAGGACCGTGGTCGTAGAGCCCGCATACTTTCACACCGTGGTCCGCGGTCTCGTCCTCGGTGAGACCTTCTCCGAGTTGCACGGGACTGCCGGGCACGAGGCGGCGATCGTGAACCAGCGATTCGCCGACGTGTACCTCGGCGCCGGGAGTCCGATCGGTCGTCACCTCGAGCTCCGGCCACCTGCGACCGTTCGGATCGGCGTCGTGGTCGAGGAGAGCCCCCAACCCACGCCACCGGCTCCGGTGACGATCGTAGGGGTGTCTCCCGACATTCGGCAGAGTCAGGGCGACGCGGTGCCCATGGTGTATCTGCCGTTTCGGGCTGAGGCACCGGCTGTGGTCACGTTGATTGTGCGCGGCTCCGGCGGTCCTGCGCGCCTCGTCTCGGCAGCCCGCGACGCGGCGTACGCGATCGATCCTGATCTCGCGCTCGGCGTCGTGAGGACGCTGGACGAGCTGCGCGATGGTTCGAGGTCGCCCGTGGCCGGGATGGTGTCGCAGTTCGTGAAGATCGGCGGCCTGGCGCTCGTTCTCTCCGGGGTGGGCCTCTACTCGGCGATGGCGTACGCCGTCAGGCGGCGGACGCAGGAGATCGCCGTCAGGATGGCGCTCGGCGCGCAGGCCACGCAGGTGCGCTGGCTCTTCTTGAAGACCAGCGCCTGGGTCGTGGTTGGCGGGCTCGCGGTCGGCGTCCCAGCATCATTGTGGGTCGGCCGCCTGTTGCAGCAAAACATATTCCGCGTCGACGCGCGCGATTCCCTGATGCTCATCGCGATGGTCGCGGTCCTCGCGATCGTTGCGCTGGTCGCGTCCATCGTCCCCGCGCGGCGCGCGACGCGCCTCGAGCCGACTTCCGCATTGCGGATCGAGTAGGAAGCGGCGTCTATGTTAAACCATGCGCAGCGATCGACAACAACGCTGCGCCCCGAGCCAAATCCTCGATCTCTTTGCGGAGGATAGTCAGCTCAATGTTTACGGGGGCGAACTTGAAGGGCGCCCACCAGGTGCGCCCACCACTGGGGCGATTCGGAGGAGTGCTGGCCTTGTTATGAAGACTGGCGTCGCTGCCGAGTCCGGCTACTCGCAGCGAAGCGCTGCCATGGGATCGACTGTCGTTGCGCGGCGGACAGGTACATACGACGCGACAAGGGCCACCGCAATCATCGCCGTCGCGGCGACGACTATTGGGACAGCGGTGCCTACACGCAGCGTGACCGGTGCTTCTGCCTGGGTGGCGGCGACGATGGTCAGAACCCGCTCGGCGTAGCCTCTGGCGGAGAGCGCGATTGGGACGCCGATGATGAGGCCCGCGCCCACGAGACGGAGTGCATTCGCCAGCACCATCCAGGTCACATCGCCACTGGTTGCGCCAATCGCGATGCGAATGCCGATCTCGTTGATCCGCCGCGTCACGGCGTAGGCCAGCAGCGCATACAGTCCAATTGCCACCAGCATCGCGGCCAGGACACCGAAGAGTGCCGACAACATTGCGATCAGTCGCTCGGGCAGAATGGAGGCATCAACCTGCTCCGCCAACGTCGTGACCTTCGCCACCGGCACGTTTGGCAGCATGTCGTTCACGGTGTGGCGCACGTTGGGTACAACCGACATTGGCGGCACATCTGTGCGCAGTACGAAGATCAGGTTCGTGCCGCCGCTGCCCTGAAACGCATCCAGATAGACCGTGCACGGCGGCGTTTCGTGCAGATCCTGATATTTCGAATCAGCAACCAGGCCAACGATCTCAACTGGCCGAGTCTGACCTTCGAACGTGAACTCACGTCCAAGAGGACTGCTCGTCCCGAAGTAATAGCGCGCCATCGCCTGATTGACGATGGCCACACGAGGGCGCCCTTCGTCGTCGAGCGCGAAGTCACGGCCGGCGATGAAGGGTGTGCCGAGCGTCTCGAAATACCTCAGCGCCACGATATTCAACGACACGCGGCGCCGGTCGTCCGGATTCTCGTTAAAGCCTTTCACGTTGATGAATTGACTACCGGCAGCGCCGGAAATTGGCGTCATCCCGGCGAGTGTTCCCGACCGGACGCCCGGAATCAACGCAAGCCGGTCCAGCAGCTGCCGGTTCAACGGTCCGAGCTGTGCGGGTGTATACCCACTACGTGACCAATCAAGGCTCACCTGCAAAACCGAATTCGTCTGGAAGCCGATGCCGACGGTTCGGAGATCCATAAGATGTCGGACGAACAACGCCGCGGCACTCAACAGGATCACCGAGAGAGCAACCTGCGCAACGACGAGACCCTGACCGAAACGCCTCCAGCTTCTTGTCTCCGCTGCGCTGCCGATCTCGCGCAAGGACGATGAGGGAGCCGAGACGAAGGCGTTACAGGCTGGTGCCAGCCCGAAAAAAAAGCCAGTGCTGAGTGCTGCTCCTAATGCGAAGAGCAACACATGCAGATCGAGAGCGACGGGGATCTGGAGTGGCTCGGGCATGTGGATCGGCGATCGCCCGGACGCGATGATCTTTACCAATGCGTGGGCGCCAAGGTACGCCAACAAGACGCCACACACACCGCCCACCGTCGACAGCAGCAGCGATTCGGTCAGTACCTGTCGCACGATACGAAGTCGGCCCGCCCCCAACGCCACGCGCACCGCCATTTCGCGGCGACGTGCTGCGCCACGAGCCAACAGCATGCTCGCGATGTTGATGCACGCGATGAGCAGCAGTACACCAACGGCCCACATCATCATCAGCAGCGAACTGGCGAGCTGGTCGCGCAGAATCGAGAGGCCCGCGCCGGCGGGTTCAACAGTGAGTGCGACGTGGCGCCATTGCACATCGTGGCTCCGCGCTTCGAGCTCGGCGAGGCGCGGCTGGTCCAGGACGCGCATCTCCGCTTGTGCCTGGTCGATTGTCACGCCGGGCTTCAGGCGTGCAACGAGCGCAGCACGTAGCGAGCCGTCCGCCAAGTGGCTCGGCGTCTGAATCAATGGCTCCATCGACACGGGCAGCCAGAGTGGCGGATCCATACCGAGTTGAAGCCCGAAGAACTCACGCGGCGTGACGCCGATGATCGTGGTAGGCACGTCGTTGACGACCAATGATTTGCCCAGCACGGCGGGATCGAGGTTGAAGTGGCTCTGCCAATAGGACCAGCTGATCACCGCCACCGCCACCCTGGCGGATCCGATCTGGTCGTCCGGCGGGCCAATCAGGCGGCCGATTGCTGGCCGAACGCCGAGAACATCGAAAAAGTTGCCGGGCACATATACGCCGTCCACGACCTCAGGCCCGAGCGTCCGCCCAGTCACCTGAAGGCGGCCGGGCGACATGGCAATGAGATCCGTGAACACGTGGTTGTGCTCGCGGAGGCGTTCGTAATCCTTCCATCCGTAGTTGTTGAGGCGCGGATCTCCAGGATATTTCCACAGCATCTCGACGAGCTGCTCTGGGTGCCGGACAGGGAGCGATCGCAGCATCAGGGCGTTGACGAGACTGAAGATCGCCGTGTTCGCTCCAATGCCCAAGGCCAGCGTCAGGATGGCGACCGCTGTAAACCCCGGACTTCGGGAGAGCGTCCGGAGCGCGTACAGGAGATCACGCTGCAAATCATCGAGCCACATCACCCGGCGTGATTCGTAGAATCGTTCTTGCGCGCGCGTGACGTTCCCGAAGGCGCGACGCGCGGCTGCGCTGGCCTCTTCGTGGCTCATGCCTTCGGCAACGAAGCGATCGGCGTCGAGAGCGATGTTCGCCTGGATTTCCTCGCGGAAGTCCTCGTCAGTGCGGTGGCGCCATCGCCACATGAGCTATGCCTCGCTTGGACCGAGGATCCGTCCAATCGCGGTCGCGAGACGTCGCCATTCATCGGTCTCGGCGACGAGCTGCTTGCGACCAGTCTTGGTTAGTTCGTAGAACCGCGCCTTGCGATTGTTGTCGGACGTGCCCCATTCTGCGCGAATCCATCCACGGCCTTCGAGCCTTTGAAGGGCTGGATAGAGCGAGCCGTGGTCCACGAGCAGGGCATCCCCTGATTGTTCTTGGATTGCGCGAGCGATCCCCTGGCCGTGCTGTGGTCCGAATAGCAGGGTTCGGAGGATCAGCAGGTCGAGAGTGCCCTGCAGAAGGGTGATCCGAGCGCGTGCGTCCGTTCGGGTAGACATCCGACATGAGTTTCGCGCGCCAGCGTCGCGATGTCAAGACGAAGAAGAAAGGGATAAGCCTGCAGCTCCTGATCGACGTTTGCGGCAGGCGCCAGGAATGATGAACGCATTGGGTCTACTCGCGATGGCCACGCGGCGCAGAGTATCATTCGGCTGACACGTTCGCTCCGAGGAGGGATAGAGATGAAACGTTATGTGTGTCTTGCAGTGCTCGCGCTGGCTGTCGCCGCGCCGTTGCTGGCGCAGGCGCCGAAAGGGTGGCGCATGCGCGTCGATCGCAGCACGAGTGCGTCCGATCCCGATGCTCCCGGCGCCATCAAATTCGTCACGATGGGTGCGGGCTTCCATGCCACCAACCCGCAGGCGGCCGTCTACTGGAATCCCGCGAATACCGCGACCGGCACGTACACGGTGAAGGGCACCTTCGTGCTGCAGAAACCGAGCGACCACACCAATTACTACGGGCTGATCTTCGGCGGCAGAGACCTCGAGGGCGCCGGACAGAAATACCTGTACTTCCTGGTCGCGCAGGACGGCACATGGCTGATCAAGCAGCGCGACGGCGACGGAACCAAGGATGTCGGTCCGAAGACGCCGAACGCTGCGGTGAAAAAGCCGGATGCGTCCGGCAAGTCCACGAACGCGCTCGAAGTTCGCGTCGGCGCGGACAAGATCGACTACGTCGTCAACGGCACCGTGGTGCACTCGACGCCGAAGACGGGTCTGACCGCGAATACCGACGGCATCTATGGCATCCGCGTGAATCACCTTCTCGAGGTGCACGTGGACGGCTTCGGCAAGTCCTAGCGGGCTTCGCGGCATTGCGCGCAAGAAATCTCCACCGTGGAGACCATTGAGGAGAGCAGGATCATGTCCCCTGAATCCTCTGCGGTGGAGAGGTAAACCTGCACGTGGTTGTCATGGCGAATCGAGATCGCAGCCTGGAACGGCTGCTCGCCCGGGCGCGTTCGCGGCTGGCCCGGCTGCGACCCCGACAGGCGCTCGAAGCGATGAAGAACGGAGCGTTCCTGATCGACATACGCCCCGGGTTTCAGCGCCACGCTGACGGCGAGGTTCCCGGCGCAATCGTGATCGAACGCAATCATCTCGAGTGGCGTCTGCACCCGGGCAGTTCAGCACGTATTCCCGAGGCCGCGGATCGGGCGATCCGCTGGATCGTCATCTGCGACGAGGGATATGCGTCGTCTCTCGCGGCGGCGACACTGCAAGAGGTCGGGCTCTCCAACGCCACCGACGTGATCGGCGGGTTCAAGGCCTGGCGCGCCGCGAAACTTCCAGTCGTGACGCCCGCCGTCGCAACCTGGCCGCGGCTGGCCCCGCGCCGGCTGCGCACCACTCGAAAGCGCGCCCGACGGCGAGCGTCGAAATGAAGTCCGGCAGGATCGTCAGCGCATTTCTTTTCTACGGAGCGATCTCGTCGGCCTGCGCAAAGTCCCCGACAAACACGTCCTCGAGCAACGGAACGCCGGCGACCAGCGCTGTCGATCCGCAGTTGGCCTCGTCGATTGCGGCGATTCGTGCCGTCGACAACCATACGCATGTCAACTCGACCGCGCCTGACGATGCCGACTTCGATGCCCTGCCGCTCGATGGCATCCCGCCATTCGACATGCCGGTGAAGGCCCGTCCCGAGAGTCCGGAGTGGATTCCGGCGTTTCGCGCGCTGTACGGCTACTCGTACGCCGACCTCAGCGAGCCGCACCTTGCGGAGCTACGCCAGGCCAGGACGCGTGTGGTCAAGGAGCAGGGCGACAGGTTTCCCGAATGGGTCCTCGACCAAACCGGGATCGAGGTGATGTTGGCCAATCGGATCGCGATGGGTTCGGGTCTCGCGGCGCCGCGATTTCGATGGGTGTCGTACGTCGATTCGCTCATGCTGCCGCTCTCCAATGCTGCCGAAGCCATTGTGACGCCCGATCGCGCGAAGTTGTATCCGCTGGTGGATCGGCTGCTCCGTCGTTATCTGGCGGATCTTCACATGGCAGCACTTCCGGCCACATTGGATCGGTACGCTCGCGATGTGGTGACCGCGACACTCGAGCGTCAGCGCCAGGCCGGCTGTATCGGGGTGAAATTCGAGGCCGCGTATCTGCGCGCGCTCGATTTCAACGAGGCATCGCCCGACGCCGCCAGCCGCGTCTATGCGCGGTACGTCACAGCTGGACAGCCGCCGCACGCGGACTACAAGACGCTGCAGGATTACCTGTTCCGCTACATCGCGCGCGAGGCCGGCCGCCTCGGCATGGCCGTGCACATACACGCGTTCGAGGGAGCAGGAAGCTTCTTCGACGCCGGTGGAAGCGATCCGCTGCTGCTCGAACCCGCCTTCAACGACGCCGCCCTGCGCGCCACGAGGTTCGTCATCGTCCATGGCGGCGGCATGTTTCACTCCCACGCTGGCGCGATGATGTGGAAACCGAATGTGTACGCGGACATCTCGGCCATGTCGGTGCTCTACACGCCGGTGCGGCTGGCCGATGTCCTCCGCGACTGGCTGCTCATGTTTCCAGAGAAGGTGTTGTTCGGCAGCGACGCGTCGGCGTTCGGACACGACGTGGGCTGGGATGTCGCCGCGTGGGTCGGGACGACGACGGCCAGGGCGGCGCTCGGAATCGCGTTGACCACGATGATGCGCAACGGCGAAGTGACACGCGATCGCGCCGAGCAGATTGCGACGATGGTCATGCGCACGAACGCCGCGAAACTCTACAATCTGTCGCTGAAGTGACGTCGTGCCGCGCATGAGGGAGGTCCGTGTGCGTAAACTCGTCCTGCTGGTGCTTGCGTCGATAGTCGCGCCTTCGACCGCGTCGGCCACGTGGTCGGTGATTGCCGTCGATCGCACGACGGGCCGCCTGGTGATCGCCTCCGCCACCTGCGTCAACGGCGACGACGACTTTTTGAAAGGCGTGCAGGCGGTGGTCGTGCCCGGCAAGGGCGTGGCCGCATGCCAGGCTGCCGTCGACAACACGCATCAGAATCAGATGCTCGTGTTCCAGGAACTCCAGAAAGGAACCGACCCGAAGCAGATCATCGAGCTGCTTGCGAAGGATCCCGCGTTTCAGAGCCGCCAGTTCGGCATCCTCGACCTGCAAGGTCGCAGCGCTGGCCACTCGGGCCTGACCAACGGGTATGTGTCGCAGGACATGCAGGGTCAGGTGCCGGGCACCGACGTGTTCTATTCGATTCAAGGCAATATCCTTCGACCGGGACTCGTGGTTCCCAACGCGGTGCAGGCATTTCTCGCTGCAAAGGGCGCGATCGCGGATCGCGTGATGGCCGCGATGGAAGCCGCCGATGGCTCCGGCGGCGACAGCCGCTGCGCGTGTCCGCCATGGCCGACCGACGGGGTGAAGCCGGCCATTCCGTGCGACGGAAAGACCGCGCACGTTGCGTACATCCTCATGGCGGAGAAGACCGACACGAACGGCGATTCGCACAACAACGGCAAGTACGCGATGTACATCAACGTCTCGCAGCCCGCGGCTGATCATGCCAGGGGCATCAAGGAAGGCGAGAACCTCAATCCCGTGAAGACGCTGCGGATGCGATACGACGGATGGCGCAAGATGCAGCCGGCCTCTTTCAAATAGGAGCCGTCCATGCGTGTTGCACGATCGACGGTCGTCACCGCGATGCTGATCGTGGCGTTCGTACACGCGCAAGGCGCTGGTCAGCCGGGCCAGCGCGGCGCGCAGCCGCCCGCCCCTGCCGGACAGCCTCCCCCCGAGCGCGGCGGCCAGCCTCCCGGCGG
>JBKPDW010000468.1:0-15753 GCA_046728115.1 Acidobacteriota bacterium
GCCCGAGACCGAATCGGGCCGACAGATGAGGCAGCGCATATCCGCGCCATCCGATCTCCTCGCCGGCCTGGCCTCCCATGAGCGTCGATGCGATCGTTGCAGCGAACATCAGGTACCAGGGCAGATCGCCAAACTGCGGCCACACGCCCAGCGCCGCGCGATGGATTGCAGCCGCGATCAGCTTCAGCGCGAAGATGTAGCCGATCGCAAAGACGTACCAGCGTGCTCGTACGTCCCACGCAACGAGTCGCCGCAGGATATCCATGACAGCCGCGCGTCCCGACGATCGAGCGGTGAGCGTGAGCGCCACGATTCCCGGTGTGAACACTCCCAGGGAGAACAGAATGCCGGCCAGAATCGGCGAGGCGATGCGGTTTGACGCAAGCCAGAGCGTCCACGTGATCAGGTATGTGGTGACGAAGAACGCGAAGAGGTCGGCAGGATTCAATACCAGCGACCCAGCCGCACTTCCGTGGACGTGCCGCTCATGGCGTCCTGGAACATCTGCAGGCTCTGGGCGATGGTGATACCGCCGGTCAGGCCGCGGGCGGGAGCGTTGGGATTCGTCACACGCGATGCGAACTCCTGATCGTAGTGGTAGACGTATACGACTTTCGGGTCGATGATCTTCGTGCACGCGGCAGCATCGGCGGGAGTCATGCGCCCGACGGGGATGTTCATCGGCATGAACGCCACGTCGATGTTCTTCAGCGCCTTCACTTCAGGCACGCATTCGGTAACGCCCGCAAAGTACATGCGGCGGCCACCGAGGCGGTCATCGAGCAGGCTAGAGCGATCGCCGTGAAACAACGCATGGTCGGACCTCGTTCAGCGCGGACGCCGTATTGTAGGTTGCTTCCGCGTCGCGGGCACAGCTCCCGGATCGGTATGACGAACCTTCGCGTCGCGCGGCTGGGGCTCGACCGCCTGCGCCTTGTTGCCTGTTACCATGTCACATGCCCGATCGACGCGCCCGCAAGAAGGCGCTGGACTTCGACGACGTCCGCAGGTTCGGGCTCGGTCTGCCGGGCATGGAAGAAAGCACCATGTACGGCACACCGGCGCTGAAGGTCAACGGAAACCTCGTGGCATGCATCGCCAGTCACAAATCTGCTGAACCAGGCACGCTGGTGGCCCGCGTCGATTTCGACGAACGGGACGAATTGATTGCCACCGATCCGGACACGTACTACCTGACGGATCACTACGTGAACTACACGTCCGTCCTCGTGCGATTGTCGCGGATCCATCCCGACGCGCTGCGCGATCTGATCCACGGCGCGTGGCGGTTCATGAGCGCCAAGCCGCCGGCAAAGAAGCGAACGGTCCGCCGACCTCGCCATCCTCCTCGTCCGAGACGCTGACCGCCTTCAATCGACGTCAAATCTCCTGCAGATCTTTTCCGAGAATCACGGTTCCGTGAAAATGCGCCCGCGCGCGGTCTATCCACATCTGATCCGTCACCTCCGGATCGTCGGGCGGGACCAGATGCGACAAGACAAGCGTTTTGACGCCGGCCGCTTCGGCCACGCGTCCGCAGTCCTCCACGGCGGTGTGGCTCGCGATGAGATGGCTCTTCAATGTTGGCGCGTTGGGGACGCTCGCGACGAGGCGGTCCACGGCGGGCACGAACAGCGCCTCGTGCACGAGCACGTCAGCGTCTTTCGCGAGCTTCACCAGTGCGTCCGAACGGGCCGTGTCTCCCGAAATGACAATGGACCGATCGGGCGCGTCGAAACGAAAGGCGAACGCCGGCACAATGGGTGGATGCGCCACGATCGCCGCGGTAACTCGGACGCGATCGTTCTGCAGGACGACGCCGCCTTCGGTGAGTTCGTGGACATGGACGAGCGGCGCCAGCGGCACGCGACCCTCGTCGGCCATCCGCGCGGCGATATCGGTGGCGTTCATCTCGAAGAACAGTCGCGTCATCTTCTCCAGCGGCGGCGGGCCCCACGTATCGACGCGCGTTCGCAATCCTGCGGCCCACGCCAGCAGGATCAGATTGCCGTAATCCGCATTGTGGTCCGAGTGATGGTGTGTCAGGAACACGTGGCGAAGCGCCGGCAACGGCACACCCGCCAGGACCATCTGTCGCGCCACGCCATTGCCGCAATCGATCACGTACGGCACGCCGTCCACGACGATCACCTGCGCCGGCGCGGCGAAAGATTTCTTCGGTCGGGGGCCTCCGCCGGTTCCCAGCAGGATCAGTCTCGACCTGGACGTTTGTGATACGCGGGCGGACACTCTGCGCGCCAGCGCGCTCGCCGACGCGCCGAGTACACCGGTCAGCAGAGTCCGTCGACGCATGTCAGCGGACGGTGTTCCGAATTCGCTCGAGCTGCGCCAGGTGCAGCAGATCGTGACCGGCGTACATCCGGATCATGTGCGCGACGCTCTCCTCTCCACGTTCGGCGTGCACGCCGACGCGTTCGAGATCGCCTGCGGAAGCTCCGGACACGAGTCGCAAGTTCGAACGTCGGAGCACCGCGAACTCGTCCAGCGCCTGCTCGATCGGAGCCTGGTCGTAGCGCAGACGTTCGGCCCACAAGTCCTGATCGTAGCCGGTCAAGGGCGGCCGATCCTGGGCCAGCACCATGCGCAGTCGATAGCCCCACACGAGATCCGAATCCGACAGGTGCAGGACAACGTGTCGCATCGACCACTTGCCCGGCGCCTCGGGTTGCGACAGCTGGCTCTCGGAGCGGCCGGACAGGGCGCTGCGCACGCCATTCGGGGTGTCGTGGAGGACCGCAATCGGATCTCGAGTACCAAGGAGATCCAGAATCGCCGCGGTGTACTCTCGAGCCTGCTCGATCGATCGCGATGCCGCGTTGGTGAAGACAGACACGCCAGCCAACCTTTCAGAGTTCAGAGTTCAGACTTCAAAGTCTGGTGAATTCAGAATAGTGGATTTCGCCCTCCAGGAAACTCTGAAGTCAATCTGAAGCGTGAACTCTGAAACCTGAACTGCCATTGGCCGGCGGGACCGCTACTCGTACCGCAGCGCCAGAATCGGATCGATCCGGCTGGCTCGCCGCGCCGGGATCAGACCGGCCGCCGTGGAAACGGCGGTCAGGAGCGCGATCGTCGCAATGGCAATCCTCGGGTCATGGGGCTGGATGCCGTACAGTTGCGTCGAAACAACCACTCCCGACGCCATGGCCGCCGGCACGCCAATCGCGAGCCCGATTGCGAGGAGCAGGAGCACTTCTCTCATCACCAGCCAGATCACGAACGCCGGCTGCGCGCCGAGCGCCATCCGCAGGCCCAATTCCTTGCGGCGGCTGGCAACGACGAACGCCATCACACCGTAGAGACCGATGGACGCGAGCAGCGTCGCCAGCAGACCAAACCCGCCGGAAAGCAGCGCGATCAGTCGATCGCTGAGCAGCGTTTCATCAAGTTGCGCGTGGACGGTTTTCATCTCGTACACCGGCATCGCGGCGTCGAGTTGCCGCATCTCGTTGCGCATCGCACCGAACGCGCTCGAGACGTTCGACACCGTGCGGACGTAAAACGTCGCGCTGTCTCGACCCCAGTTCGGGACGAACACCTGCCGGTGGACGCCCTCGCGCGGACCCTCGTACAACGAATCGGCCATGACACCCACAATTTCGATATCGGTCTTGCTGCGCGGCCCGGTGCCGCGACCGATGTGCTTGCCGACGGCGCTCCCATTCGGGAAAAAGTGCGTCGCAAATCGCCGGTTCACGATCGCGACCTTGGCGTTCTCCTTCACGTCCATCGCCGTGAAGTCCCGCCCTTCGAGCAGCGGAATCTGCATCGTCTGGAAGTATCCAGGCGTGACGGCGTTCATGAACGCCTGCATGTCTTCGCCGTCGCCAGGTTGATGTCCCTCGACGGACATCGAGCTGTCCCATTCGTTGCCGGCCAGGAGCGGCACGGTCGCGAGCCCCGCCGACTTCACACCGGGGAGAGCGCGCAGGCGGTCGAGCAGCTGTACATAGAACAGCGTCGCGCGCGCGTTGTCGTACCCGCTGAGTGCAGGTGCAAGCTGGAAGGTCACCAGGTTGTCGAGCGCGAGGCCTGTGTCGGTCGTCCTGAGATTCTGGAGGCTGCGGACGAACAGGCCCGCACCGAAGAGCAGCAGAAAGCTGAGCGCCACCTGCGCCGCCACGAGCCCTTTGCGCAGGAACAACGATCCCCTCGCGCCTGCAATGGATCCAACGACGTCCTTCAGCGTCGGCCAAACGTCGGGCCGGCTCGCGCGGAGCGCCGGCACGAGGCCGAAGACGATCGCGGTGACGACGGTGAGCGACAGCGTGAACAGGAGAATACGCAGATCGGGCCTGGTGTTGATCAGGATCGGCTGGCCTTGTGAGGGGACGAGTGAGAGCAGGCCCCGCGTCAGCATGACCGCGACGCCTATTCCGAGCAGCGCGCCCGCACACGACAACACCCCGCTCTCGACGAGCAGTTGCCGCACGAGGCGTCCGCGCGACGCGCCGAGCGATAGGCGCACGGCGATCTCCTTCTGACGCATGAACGCGCGTGCGATGAGCAGGTTCGCCACGTTCGCGCAGGCGATCAGCAGCACGAGGCCGACCATCAACATCAGCACAAGCAGCGCCGTCGAGAAGTCGTTCCGGATGCTGGAGTATCCGGTCGATGCGCCTTCGACGAGCAGCCGCCCCTTCATGAAGCGGTCGCGTGCAAAGGCCGACCAGTCCTTCGCTGCCGGGAGTGTCATTTCATAGGCACGGATCTGCGTGAAGAGCGTTTGAATCGGCGCACGCGCGGATGCGACTGTGTAGTCGGTCTTGAGCCGGGCGAAGAGCTGCACCCAGCGCGATCGGCGGTCGTCCATGTGGAGCCACTCGTATTCGGGAAGCATCACCGGCATCATCAGCACCGGCACGCGGATATGCGGCGCCTGCGCCGGATCGATGCCGGCAAAACCGGCCGCGGACACACCGACGATCGTCATCGGATAGTTGTTCACGAGGATCTTCTTGCCGATGACGTTCTGATCGCCCGCGAAACGTCTGACCCAGTAGTCGTAGCCGAGAACGACAACCGGATGACCGCGATAGACCTGATCGTCTTCCTGCGAATTGAAGACGCGTCCAAGCGCGGGCTTGACGCCGAGCAGCGAGAAATAGTTGCCGGACACCATTTCGGCGATGACACGCTCGGTCTGGTTGTCCACGCTGATCGACGCGGGCACCAGGCGGCGGCACAGCACGTCGGAAAACGGTTCCGCGCGTTTCTGAAGGTCCTGGTAGAGCGGATACGAGTGCATCCGCGCCCCCATGTTGCTGCCCATGTGGGCCCCTTCCTGGTAGAGCATCACCAGCTGATCCGGCCTGTACACCGGCAGCTTGCGCAGGAGGAGCTGGTCGACGAGCGTGAAGATGGCCGTGTTCGCGCCAATTCCCAGGGCGAGCGACATGATCGCGACGACCGAGAAAACCGGGCTGCGGAGCAGGCCGCGAACGGCCAGGCGGAAATCGGATGACGTGGCGCTCATCGAGCAGTTGGACGCATGGGCCCGCGGGAAGGTTTACTTGTGCGTGTTCGACCCATTGTCCGCGGTCTCGTGAATGGCACGATAGTCGATGTCGAAAGCGACGCGTGACCAACGCGAAGGCTGAGGTTGATGCTCTCTGCCACGAGCTTCGCGCGACATTACAATGGCGGGCAACTCGATTGCCGCGCGCGACCGACTACGGTACTTTTTCGGGAGGACGCAATGACTCGCACGCTGAGAGTGCTCTCCCTGGTTCTCGTTGGACTGGGCGGAGCGACGGCTTCGTTTGCGCAGAGCGCCATTGCAGGCATCGTGAAGGATCCGTCGGGCGCCGTGTGCTGCCCGGGGTCACCGTCGAAGTCTCGAGCCCGTCGCTCATCGAAGCCACGCGCTCGACCGCGACCGATTCCACCGGACAGTATCGCATCGTCGACCTGCGACCCGGCGAATACGCGGTCACGTTCACATTGACGGGTTTCAAGCAAGTGAGGCGGGAGGGCATCATCCTGCCGGTATCGTTCACCTCCACGGTGAACGCCGAATTGGCCGTCGGCACGATTGAGGAAGCCGTGACGGTCACCGGCGCCTCGCCACTGGTAGACGTGCGCGGTTCGGTTTCCCAGTCGGTCATGAATCGTGAAACCCTGGACACGATTCCCACCGGCAAGGATCCGTTCGCCGTCGGCCAGTTGATTGCCGGCGTCACGACGCAGACGCCCGATGTCGGCGGGACGCAGATCATGCAGCAGCCGACGCTGCAGGTCCACGGATCGTCGAACAACGACAACGTCTTCATGGTCGACAGCGTCCAGATTCAGCACATCGGGTTCGGCGGAAATCAGACCGGTTTCTACTTCAACGACGGGTTGATGGACGAGATCAGCTATCAGACCAGCTCGCTCCCGGCCGAGGCGCCGGTCGGCGGGGTGCAGATCAACATGATCCCGCACGACGGCGGCAACACGTTCCACGGCACGGCATTCTCGACCGCCGCCAACGGGAGCATGCAGAGCAACAACCTCGATGCCGATCTGGTCGCGCTCGGCTTCAAGGCGCAGAACAAGGTGGACAGCGTGTACGACATCAACGGCACGCTCGGCGGCCCGATCAAGAAGGACCGTGTGTGGTTCTTCACGACCTACCGCCGATGGAGCGCGAACAACTTCCTTGGCAACACGTTCACGTCGACGGGCGCGCAGGCGATCGACGATCAGCACATCACCGACATCACCGGTCGGCTCACCATCCAGCTGAATCAGAAGAACAAGGTGGCGCTCCATTATGATCGCAGCATTAAATGGCGCGGACACCGCCCGAACAACTACATCAGCGTCTCGATCAACGATCCGCTGTCGGACGTCGTGCAGACGACGCAGCTGAACTACATCGGCGAAATCAAGTGGACGGGCAATGTGTCGCAGCACATACTGGCCGAAGCGGCCCTGTTCACGCTGCCGGTCAACTACAGTCTGTCGTTCGAGCCGGATGCCGATCCCAATGCGGTTGCCACCTACGACCAGACCAGATCGGCCATCTACGGCGTGTCGCCGCGGGAGGATCACAACACGGCTCGAATGTTCACCTACGCCGGCAACGTGCAATACGTCAGCGGCTCGCACGCGTTGAAGATCGGCACCCAGGTGCGGACCGGCTGGTCGCAGGAGCTCTTCACGACGCGCGGCGACATCATCCAGGTGATCGTCAACGATCAGCCCAACTCCGTGCGTCTGACGAATCCCCCAGTGGACACAAGGAATCCGGGGCCAACGGTGCGCTGTACGCGCAGGACTCGTGGCGGCTCGGCCGGCTGACGCTGAATCCCGGGGTCCGCTACGAGCATTTCACGATGTCGATTCCCGCGCAGAGCGCGCCGGCGGGCACCTGGATAGGCGCCCGCGATTTCCCCGCGCAGGACGGCATCGTGAACTGGAACACGGTCTCGCCGCGCCTCGGTTTTGCGTGGGACGTCGTCGGCGACGGCACGACCGCGGTGAAGGGAGGCGTGAGCCGCTACGACCGGCTCGAGGGGATCACGCTCGTGCAGCCGCTCAATCAGCGAAACATCGCGTACCAGACCTGCCCGTGGAGCGACACGAACAACGATCTCCGTGCGCAGAACGACGAGATTGCGTTCGCGCGCTGCACCGGATCGCTCCTGCCGACGCTCGGCAAGGTCGATCCGAACCTTCAGCGCCCCCACCAGTGGGAGTACACCGTGATGCTGCAGCGGCAGGTCGGCGAGAAGACAGCGGTGAGCGTGGGCTACTACGGCCGCCGGTTTTCAGATCTTTACACGACCGTCAACGCGCTCGTGCCACCGTCGGCGTACACACCAGCGACGATTACCAATCCGCTCACGAACCAGCCGATGACCGTCTCCAACCAGGATCCGGCCACACGCACGCTGGTGCAGAATCAGCTCACGACGATTCCGGACCTCGAGCAGACGTACAACGGCGTCGAGTTCTAGGTGAACACCCGTTTCACGCATGGGAGCGTCTTCGGCGGTCTCACGATCGGCCGCGATTTCGGCGACCAGGACAGCAACGATCTCAACAATCCCAACTACCGCATCAACAATCAGGGCAACATCGGGTTCGACTCGACGTACCAGATTCGCGGCGGCTTCAGCTACCGGGTGCCGTACGATGTCCAGTTCTCGGGCTCGATCCGCGAGGCAACCGGTCTGCCGCAGACGCGCGTCTACACCGTTACGACAGCGCAGGTGCCGGGCCTGACGCAGGTGACGCAAAACGTGCAGGTGGCGCAGCGCGGCGATTACCGCTACCCATGGGTGAACCTGGTCGACCTGCGCGTCGTGAAGGTGTTCCGATCGGGCACGTATCGGTTCGAACCGACGCTCGATCTGTTCAACGTCTTCAACAACAACGCCGTGACGAGCGCCGTGACGACGGTCGGACCGTCGCTCGGCCGGCCATCCGCGATCGTGATGGGACGGCTGCTTCGTGTCGGCGGGCGATTCACGTTCTAGCCGGTCCGCGGGACGTCGGACGAAGGGATGGACCACATCGGAGGTTCGCATGACGAGACGTCACGCATTCCTGTCTGTGTTACTCCTCGCGCTGGCGTTTTCCGGCGCCGGCGTTCGAACGCAGGATCGGATCGTCACGTTACGCGCCTCGCGCGTGATTGACGGCACCGGGAAGACCATCCCGAACGCCGTCGTCGAGATACGTGGTTCACGGATTGTCGCGCTCGATCAACGCAGCGGTACGGTCACGTACGATCTTGGCGACGCGACGCTGCTGCCCGGCCTGATCGACGTGCACGTGCACATCGGCTACCACTTCGGGAAGGATGGTCGCGCACAGAACCGCGGCGAGACGCCGGCCGAGATGGCGCTCGACGCCGCCGAGAATGCGTATGTGACGCTGATGAACGGATTCACCACCGTGCAGAGCGTCGGCGCGCCATCGGACAAGGATCTGCGCGACGCCATCGCGAGGGGCGTGCTGCCCGGCCCGCGCATTCTCACGTCGATGGGCTCGTTGAACGAGCGCACCGGCACCCCGGACGAGATTCGTGCCTACGTGCGCAACCAGAAAGCGGCCGGCGCGGATCTGATCAAGATCTTCGCATCGAAGAGCATCCGCGAGGGCGGCGGCAAGACGATGACCGACGAACAGCTTGCAGCCGCGTGCGGCGAGGCGAAGGCGCAGGGACTGCGGACGCTCGTGCACGCGCACGCGGCCGATGCGGTGTTGTCGTCGGCGAAGGCGGGCTGCACCGAAATCGAGCACGGCGCCTACGTCAGCGACGAGGGACTCCAGTACATGGCTGCGCATGGCGTGTATTTCGATCCGAACATCGGCCTCGTGCTGCAGAACTACGTCGAGAACAAGCAGCGATATCTCGGCATCGGCAACTATACCGACGAAGGGTTCGCGTTCATGGAGAAGGCGATCCCGACCAACTATCCGATGTTCAAGCGCGCTTTGGCGTCTGGTGTGAAGATGCCGATGGGCACTGACGCCGTCGCTGGCGCCCACGGCCAGAACGCGCGCGAGATCGTCGTGCGCGTGAAAGAGGGCGGACAGAAGCCCATGGACGCGATCATGGGCGCGACGTCGGTGGCGGCCGAGTCGATGCGGATGCAGGACCGGATCGGCTCGCTGGCACCCGGCCTCGAGGCCGACATCGTCGCTGTCGAGGGCAATCCGCTCCAGGACATCACCGCGCTGCGGCACGTGATGTTCGTGATGAAAGGCGGCGTCGTGTACAAGAACAACGCGCATGCCGGCGCCGGTAAGAGCACGTTTTGAGGGAGCCCGCCTGAATATCAGCGCATCTGCACCAGCACTGTCCTGTCGATCGCGACGTTCCTTACTGTTGAAGGACCTGATGCACGAACGCCACCGCGATTGATCCTTCGCCGACGGCAGAGGCGACTCGCTTAATATTGCCGCCGCGCACATCACCAACGGCAAAGACACCGGGACGACTCGTTTCAAGAAGATAGGGCGGCCGTGTGAGCGGCCATACCGCCGCCGCGAGATCGTCGGGCGACAGATCCGGACCGGTCTTGATGAATCCTTTGTCATCGAGCACGATGCACCGACCGAGCCAGCCGGTGTTCGGCACAGCCCCGGTCATCATGAACACATGTCGGATGTCATGCGTCTCGACGTCGCCACCTCGGTCGTCGCGCCAGCGCACCCGTTCGAGATGCCCGTCTCCTTCCAGGGCGACGATCTCCGTGTGCGTCCTGAGGACGATCGCGGGGCTGTCTTCGATGCGGCGAATGAGATACCGCGACATCGTGTCGGCCAACCGGTCTCCGCGAACCAGCATGTGGACGCGCTTCGCGGCCTGCGCCAGAAAGACGGCGGCCTGGCCCGCCGAATTGCCGCCGCCGACGATGATGACGTCCTCGCCAACGCACAGCTGCGCCTCCATCGGCATCGCGGTGTAGTACACACCCGCGCCCTCGAACTGCGAGAGGTTCGCGAGCGCGGGCCTTCGATATTCAGCCCCCGTGGCGATGATGACCGCGCGCGCAGCAAGGGCTGTCCCGCCATCAATCTTCACCGCATATGGCTGCCGATCGCAGGCCAGCCCGGTTGCGCCTTTCGCGATCATGACCTGGGCACCGAACTTCTGGGCTTGCGCGTAGGCACGTCCCGTCAGATCCAAACCTGAAATACCCGTCGGAAATCCAAGATAGTTCTCGATTCTCGAACTCGATCCCGCCTGACCGCCGGGCGAGTTCGATTCGAGCACCAGCACGTCGAGACCTTCCGATGCACCGTACACGGCAGCCGCCAACCCCGCCGGCCCCGCACCGATGATCACCAGATCGCTGACGCGCGTCTGATCGATGGCATCGTTGAAGCCGAGACACTCGGCAATCTGCGCGTTGCCGGGATTCCGCAGCACGGCGTCACTGCCGCAGATCAGCACGGGCACATCGGCCGCCGTCACATGAAAATGGTCGAGCAGGGCCTGCGCCTCGGCGTCGCGATCGAGATCGATGTAGTGGAACGGATGGCCATTGCGCGTCAAGAACTCTTTCACTCGAAGCGTGCCGGCGCAGTGAGTCGATCCAATCACGACGACATCACCAAAGTCGCGGGCGATCAGCTCGAGGCGGCGCAGCATGAACGCCCGCATGAGAATCTCGCTCAACTCTGCGTCTGTCTGGATCAGGGCGAGCAGTTGTTCCCGCTCGAGCTCGATCACCTCACCGGGCTCGCTCGCGCGCAGGCGGCCCATCGCCCTGCGCCCGGTGATCATGATTGCTTCGCCAGAAAACTGGCCGGGGCCGTGGGCGACGATGAGAATCTCCGTGGCGCCGGCTGGTCGCAGGGCCTCAATCACGCCACTGACGACGACGAAGAACGGAACGTCTTTGTCGCCGACCTCGACTAATACCTCGCCCCGAGCGATCGGACGGCGCCGCCCGCGCGCCGCAATGCGCGCCATCTGCGCCTTTGTCAGCGTCGGAAACAGCCTCTCCAGACGCGACGGCGCGGTGGGAGCCAACGGCACGTGCGGATCGGGAGCATTCACAGGTCACCATCCAGGATCTAAGCATCCGCGAGCCGTTCGCGCGGCGCAACTATAGGAGCGAACAGGCCTCGTTGAACGGTAAACGCGGGAGCCGCCGGTGCAGCGTACTTGGATCACCGTACCCAAGATTGCAGAGGAAATTCGACTTCACGTGCCCCTCAGGGAAGAATTCCTGATCGCAGCCGAAACAAGGCTTGCCTGCGGAAAAGAACTCCTCGTCCACCTTGGCCTGATCGAAGCCGGACATCGGTCCGCAATCGAGGCCGAGCGCCCGCGCGGCCATGATCAGGTACGCACCCTGCAAGGTGGAATTCCGCTTGGCGGTTGCCTCGACCAACTCAGGATTACTCTCGAACAGCCGTTTCATGCCGGGGCTATGCGGGAACAGCTTGGGCAGCTGCTCGTAAAACTTCATGTCGTAAGCCACGATCACCGTGACCGGGGCGGTCATCGTCTTTTCGACGTTGAGGGGAGCGAGTGCCGGACGGAGCCGTTCCTTGGCCTCCTTCGATCGGAGAAATGCAAACCGCGCCGGGACGGCGTTCGCGCTGGTCGGCGCCCACTTCAGCAAGTCATAGAGATCCTGGAGAGTCTGATCCGTCACCGGCCTCGGCTGCCACGTCGTGTATGTGCGCGCTTCTCGAAAGAGCGTGTCCAATGCCGTCTCGTCGATTCTCTGACCCATTGCTGCTTCCTCCGTACGCGTTGCAGGCGCGAGCATCTCGGCGGCCGAACGATCTTGCGCGGCCGCGCTTGGCTAGGCGTGGGGTAGCTTTATGTCAAGGTCATTCATCAGACCATTGTTCCAGTCCTCACGAACCGGAACCCACCGAATACACGACCCATAGAGCGACTTCCGGGGACAGAACGTCGCCGCCCGACGCACCATGCGCCCAGACTTCGCGGGGCCTCGATTCTTTTGCGGAGGACAGTGCGCTTTGATGTTCATGGGGTGAACGGAAGGTTCACACGGCGACATTCACGTCGCTTGTGTTTTCGACGTCCACGCCCACCAATCCACGGCTTCGAAACACACGGCGGGCAGCGCTACGGCGCGTCAGCCCAGGTGAACATCGACGTGTTCCCGCTGATGCCAACGGCGACCGTACGACGTCGTCTCTGAGCTCTCTGGATGACTCTACTTGAAAACTGCCGCCAGCGTCCGCATTCCTGCGCCCACCACAAGGGCCTGGCGTGGCGCTCGTCACTGAACCCCTGGCGACTTTCCGGCGACCGATTCCGTGTCGACAGCTCTTGGCGGTGTGAACGTCGATAAAATGGCAGCCAATGCCCGTGGCCGTCGCGGTTCGCATCAACGGCGTCCTGCGTGACCACCAGACCGATCTGAGCACCGACTCGGTTTTCCCGGTCTACAGCATCACCAAAACGCTAACCGCGATTTGCGTCTTGCGCTTGGTGGAAGCCGGATCATTACGACTTGACGCGCCGATTCATGGTTGGCTGCCCGAAGTAGAACTTCCCACGACGGTGACGCTGACCCACCTTCTCCAACACACGAGCGGCCTCCGCGACTACGGACCACTACCGGAATACCACCAGGCCGTACGGCTGCACCCTGATCGACCGTGGACGCGAAAGGAATTTCTTGACGCCGTCCTGCCGAAGGGAATGCTTTTCGCGCCCGGCGGCAGTTGGGCGTACTCGAACATCGGGTACATGCTCGTCGTCGACATCCTGGAGCGTGTGACCGGCCGGACGTTTGCGCAGGTTCTCGCGCAATTCGTCACCCAGCCGTTGGCGCTGCAGCGGACGTTGGTGCTGGAAACCATCGAGGATCTGATGGCATGCGTACCTGGATTCGGTTCGGAGATCACCGAGGATGGAAGCCTCGTCGATGTTCGCGGTCGCTATCACCCAGGCTGGTGCGCGCCTCGCGTGGTCTCGTCGACGCCCGCCGAGATCACGCGTACGTTCGACGCGCTGTTTTCGGGAGAGCTACTCGCCGTCGATACGCTACGCCGGATGCTCACCCTTGTGCCGCTGCCGGGATTGCGAGAGCCCCCGATGGTGATTGATGGCGGTATGGGCGTGTTTTCGAACGCGGCGTCACCGTACGGCCGGAATTACGGTCACGGTGGTGGCGGGCCAGGCTACGACCTCACCGCCGGGATCTACCCTGATGCAAGTGGTGGCCGCGTTGCCATCGCTGTTTTCGTCGATAGGAGCGGTGGCCCGCGAGCAGCCGACCTCGAGGACGCGGTGGTCGGACACTTTCTCGGCGCGCCGCGGTAGCAGTGTCGACTCCTGACAAACGCCTAGGTTAGGTTAGGCGGCAAGATCACGATGTTGCTCACATGGCGCGATTCGCCCATGGCCAAGGATGCGCCACTCAAATGGGGCACGAAGATCTTCCATGCGTCGCTCCGTGTCGGGGATATCGTGTTCGCCGGGGCGGATACTCTTCCCCAGACATGGACCATATTGATCGCCGTTGTGAGCGTGCTGTTCCTTTTCCCAGCCTGCAATCGCGCAGCCGACATCGATCAGGAGAAGAAGAACGTCCAGCAAGTCTTCGAGAATTACCTTGAATCTATCAAGACGGCGGACCTCACACTCGCCTCGCAGGTCTGGTCACAAAGCCAGGACGTTTCGGCGGTGACCCCATTCGGCCGCTTTAAGGGCTGGGAGGGCGTTCGGGATGGCCTCTACATCAACTTCTTGCAGAAAGCCTTCGCCGAGCGGAGCTTGCGACCAGACAACCTGGCGATCACTGTCTCTGGTAACACCGCATGGGCCGTATTCGATTGGACGTTCACAGCCAAGTTCGCAAACGGACAGCCCTTCTCTTCCAAGGGCTGGGAAAGCCAGGTGTACCAGAAGACTGACGGGCGGTGGGTCATCGTGCACCTTCACTACTCGGTTCCGCCCCCACGCAAATGATCAAGAACAGCACACCCGGACTTTCCGATTGTGCCGCCCTAACCGGGCCGGTGCACTCGACGGTCACCTGTGCGCTTCTGAATGACCGCGGGACGTTGACGCGGCGCGCCTTGCGCAAGTCTCGATCTTTTTGCGGAGGTAATGTTTATGCGGGTGAACTCGAGGTGCGCCCAGCAGCTGCGCTCACCACCAGCCCAACGTTGAATGGTTTGACAGCGGCAGTCACATCTGTCACATTATCAATGTGACACTGTTTGGATTCACACTCCAGCCCGGACAATCCATCTTCGACCAAGTGGTCTTTGCGGCGACGAAAGCGTTTGTCAGTGGTCAGTTTCAGCCAGGTCAACCCTTTCCCTCAGTTCGCGCGCTCGCGGCGGAACTGAAAATTCACCCCAACACCGCACACAAGGTCATTCAATACCTGATTCACGAGCGGTGGCTCGAAGTGCAGCCTGGGATAGGCACAGTTGTAGCGGCGCGCCCGGCGGCGCGTGCGGGGGACCGCCAACGTCTGCTGCAGCACGAAGTTGAGCAACTGGTCGTCGAAGCGCTTCGCGTTGGCGTCCAGCTCGAAGATGTTGTCGACGCCATCGAAACGCGGTGGGCCAAACTCGGCGGCCCTCGATCTGCGACGCAGGAGGTCAGCCGCAGATGATTGTCAACGTCCACGATCTGTGGAAGCGATACGGGCGGTTCGACGCGCTACAGGGACTGGAGTTCGCGGTCCCCGAGGGAAGCGCCTTTGCGCTCGTCGGTCCCAATGGAGCCGGTAAGACCACCACGATCAAGATTCTCGTGAATCTGCTCGAGCCGTCGCGAGGGAACGCCGCGATCCTCGAGGTCGACTCTCGCTCGATCTCGCCACGACAGCTGGCCGACATCGGCTACGTTTCGGAAAATCAGGATCTGCCGGGCAGGCTGACCGTCGAGGAATATGTCGATTACCTGCGGCCGTTCTATCGGCGATGGGATCACGCCCTCGAGATGTCGATGCGCCGCGAACTGCAGCTGCGGGCGACGCGCAAGATCCAAGACCTGTCACATGGAATGCGGATCAAGATGGCACTCGTCTGTGCCCTGTCCTTCCATCCGCGACTGCTGATCCTCGACGAGCCCTTTGCCGGACTCGATCCACTCGTGCGTGACGAGCTCATCGCCGGACTCGTCCAACAGGCCGGTGACCTGACGATTCTGATTTCATCGCATGAGCTCAGCGAGATCGAAGGTCTCGCGACCGATATTGGCTTCCTGCATGCGGGCCGGCTGATGTTCCAGGAGCCCAT
The DNA here is from genome assembly GCA_046728115.1 of Acidobacteriota bacterium. Lineage (GTDB taxonomy): Bacteria > Acidobacteriota > Vicinamibacteria > Vicinamibacterales > CAVVIG01 > CAVSWN01. Next base: position 15,715 of record JBKPDW010000468.1, read on the forward strand.
GACCCGGCTGACCGAACGGTGCCGCGAAGTGTATGTGAC
>JBKPDW010000469.1:0-7587 GCA_046728115.1 Acidobacteriota bacterium
GCGTGTAATTCTGCGGTACGCGGACTCGCGCGATCTGCTGGTGTCCGGCCTGGTCGAAAATGGCACCGAGATCGCGCAGCATCCGGCCGTCGTCGACGTGCCTTTCGACAAAGGACACGTCGTCGTGTTCTCCAACAACCCGATCTGGCGCGGCGAAACCGCAGGCAGCTACTTCCTGGTGTTCAACGCGTTGTTGAATTACGACCAGCTGGGGGCCGGTAGAAAACTTGATGCCCGCTAGGTCTGAGGTCCGTATGAAATTCCTGTCCGTCTGTGCGGTGGGTATACTCTCCGCGACCTGCACCTCCGCAGTGTCCGCACAGATTCCGCCGCCGCCGCCTCCTCCGCCCCCGGGGGTCCTGGCAGCCAGTCAGCCGCCGCGCGACACGTCGGGTAAGCCGGGCACGGCGATCATCCGCGGACGGGTCGTCGCGGCCGATACAGGTCAGCCCCTGCGGAAGGTGTTCGTGCGTGCATCGTCGCCCGAGGTTCGCGAAGGCCACGTCGCGAGTACTGATACCGAGGGGCGGTACGAGCTCAAAGAGTTGCCCGCCGGGCGCTACACGCTGAACGCCAGCAAGGGGAGCTATGTCGGGCTCGCGTACGGCCAGGTGCGGCCGTTTGAACCCGGCAAGCCGCTCGAGATTGCGGACGGCCAGACGGTCGAGAAGGTCGACTTCATGTTGCCGCGCGGCGCCGTCATCACCGGTCGCGTTCTCGACGAATTCGGCGAGCCGGTCGCTGACGCGCAAGTGGCCCCGATGCGATACGTCAACCAGGGTGGAAGGCGCCGGCTGCAGCCGAGCGGGCGAATGTCGATGACGAACGACATCGGCGAGTATCGCATCTTCGGCCTGCCGCCCGGGTCGTACTACATTTCCGCCACGATGCGCGGCGGCGGGATGGGCATCATGATGAACGCGCAGTCGGACGATCGATCTGGCTACGCGCCAACGTATTTTCCTGGCACCGGCAACGCCGCCGAGGCGCAAAAGCTGACGGTTGGCCTCGGGCAGTCGCTCACCGACGTCAACGTCACGTTGATCCCGACGCGGATTGCGACCGTGAGCGGCATCGCCGTCGACTCGCAAGGACGCCCGCTGACGGGCGGCATGGTCATGGTGGTCCAGCGCCAGGGCGGCGCTGGCGGATTCTCGATGAACGGCGGAGGAATGATTCGGCCGGATGGCACGTTCACGGTAAACGGACTCGCGCCTGGCGACTATACCTTGCAGGCCAACACCGGACCCGGCGGCGGATTCGACACCGCGGCGGAATTCGCCACGGCGGAAATCACCGTGGCCGGCGAAGACATCGCCGGCATTCGGCTCGTCAGCGTCAAATCATCATTGCTGACCGGGCGAATTGTCTTCACCGACGCCAGAGCAGCGAGTTCCGTGCGGCCGGGCTCGCTGCGCCTGATGGCCGCGGCCAAGAACCCCGAGGACTTCAGTCCGTTCGCGGGCGGACAGGGACGGGTGAACGACGACTTCTCGTTCGAGATCAAGGCGCGCCCGGCGCACGTGATGCTCCGCGTCAACTCGCAGGCGAGCGGGTGGATATTGAAGTCGGTGAAGCTGAACGGCACCGACGTTACCGACGGCGGCTTCGAGATCAGGCCCAACGAAGATCTGACCGGGCTCGAAGTGGAGATGACCAACCTACTGACGGAGGTGTCGGGCGGCGTGACCAACGCCCGCAGCGAACCGGTGAAGGAGTACTCGCTCATCATCTTCGCGCGGGATCGCGAGATGCTGTTCCCGGGTTCCCGCTTCGTGCGAACAGGTCGTCCCGATCAGGACGGGCGATTCAAGATCAGCGGTCTGCCCGCGGGTTCCTACTACGCAATCGCGGTCGATTACATCGATCCCGCCGACGATGCGTCGGATCCGGTATTCCTGGATCGTATGCGTGAGAAGGCATCATCGTTGTCATTGACGGATGGCGAGGCGAAGACGTTGGATTTGAAGCTGTCGACGTCTTCGTAGCGTACGAATCTGGCCCGTGTCCGCCATCACCGCGTGCTACACCGATCCGAAAAGCGCTTCTAGAACAGGTCGCCGTGCCAGTACAGGACGTCCTCGGCGCGGATCGGCAGCGCAGCTTTGGCACGAGCGCTCAGCGCCCGCACCATCATCACTTCCGACGAAGGCTGCGCATCGATCACTTCGACCTGCGGTGGCCGAAACGACGGGGGCAGCCACGCAGTGATCGACGGGCGCTGCTCGGCAGGGTCGCGCGCGATGAGGCTCTGCAGCATGGCACCGACACGAGCGCCTGACGGATCGCGGTCACCGCACTCCTCGACGATCCATCGCCCGGGCGGCAGCGCGGTCAGGACCACATAGGCGACGGCAGAGGATCCCTCCTCGGCGGCGAAAAACTGCACGGCTCGCGCGGACGGCGATCCAAGGCCCGCAAGGATCCGTTTCCTGGCGATCACGTAGTGCACAAAGTCACGATCTCGATTCAAGTGGAATCGAAACGGCTGCGCGCGCGTCCGGCACATGTCGACGATGTCAGGCAGGTCGCGATCGTCGGCGTAACGGTTCATCATCGCCGGCGCACCGCGGCGATCCGGCTCCCGCACGCGCAACGCAAGTGCAGCGGTCGGAATCGTTTCGAAGCCCAGACGAGCGTAGTAGTCAGGGCCGATTTCGGAGAACAGTAGCGCCAGATCAACGCCGTCATCAGCACCGAGCTCGAGTATCCGCTCGATGAGCTCCCGTGCAGCTCCTTTGCGGCGATGAGCCGGCTGCGTGAACACGGCTCCCAAGCCCAAGACTCGCATCACCTGGCCATCGAGCGAAGCGGTCAACTGATATCGCTTCAGGCTGGCAAGCACTTCCAGCCCCTCCACCAGGGCGAAGCGCTGCAGGTTCGTCCGTCCCCACGCCAGGGCGCGCTGCGCCGCGTAGTATTGCTCGTACGCCTGCTGGGTCAGGCCCTCACACCAGATCTCGTAGGTCGCGCGGAGGATAGCCCTCAGGATGGGGCCTTCAGCGATGACAACATCTGCCATGCCGCGAGTCGATTGTATGGCAATTTTTTAAACGTCCGCACCACTTGGCCGGTCTAACGAGGCAATGAAGCGCAGCCTCGTGCTCGTCGTCGCATTTTCTGCCACCTTGCTGGCAGCCTCGATCCCAAAAGACGACGAGACCATCCGGCACGTGCTGAACAGGATCGCCTTTGGCGCGCGACCCGGCGATATCGATCGCGTTCGGTCCATGGGATTTCAGCGGTACATCGAGGAGCAACTTCACCCGGAGCGCATCGCCGACGCTGCGTTGGGACCTCGACTACAGGGTCTGGCGACGATCAACTTGAGCTCGCGCGACATCCAGGAGCAGTTCGAGCGTCCGCTGGTCCAGGCGCGGCAGCAGATCAAGCAGAACGACGGCGAGTCGTCTCCTGAGATGCGCGCGCTCCAACAAAAAGCACAAAGCGTCGTTCAGGAGCTTGCCGAACAGAAGCTGCTGCGGGCGGTTTACAGCGAGCGCCAGCTCCAGGAAGTGCTGGTGGACTTCTGGTTCAATCACTTCAACGTCGACGCCCGGAAAGGGCGGGATCGAGCGTTCATCACCGAGTACGAGCGCGAAGCGATCCGCCCGCACGTGCTTGGCAGGTTTCGCGATCTGCTGGGCGCGACGGCGAAGAGTCCCGCCATGCTCTTCTATCTCGACAACTGGATGAGCGCGGATCCCAATGGCCCTCATTGGGTTCCGACCTCATATCCGGTTCGAATCCCCCGATTTGGGGTCAGAGCCCAATTGCCGCGATTCCCAGGGGCCGGAGTCAGACCCCAGGCTCAGCAGAACATGCGGAAGGGGCTGAACGAGAACTATGGGCGCGAGCTGATGGAGTTGCACACGCTCGGTGTGGATGGCGGCTACACGCAAAAAGATGTGACCGAGGTGGCGCGCGCATTCACTGGCTGGACGATCGAAAATCCGCGGCAGGGCGGCGGATTCTATTTCGAACCGCGTATTCACGATCCTGGCGAGAAGGTGGTGCTGGGCAAGGTGATCAAGGCCGGCGGCGGTCAGTCTGACGGCGAGCAGGTGCTCGACCTGCTCGCGAAACATCCGTCAACGGCCCATTTCATTGCGACGAAGCTCATTCGCCGCTTCGTCAGCGACACGCCGCCGCCCGCACTGGTCGATCGCGCGGCCAAACGATTCCGCGACACCGACGGCGATCTGCGCGAGGTGATGCGCACCATTCTCACGTCGTCCGAATTCCTGTCGTCAGCCGTGCGTGGCGCAAAGATCAAGTCCCCGTTCGAGTTCGTCGTCAGCGCGCTGCGCACGACGGGAACCGAAGTGGACGACGCGACGATGTACGTGAGATCGCTGCAGCAGCTGGGCGAACCGCTCTACATGTGTCAACCGCCGACCGGCTATAAGGACACAGCGGATGCTTGGGTCAACACTGGCGCGCTCGTGAACCGCATGAATTTCGCACTCAGACTGGCGAGAAACGACAAAGAGGCCGCCCTTGCGATCGGGGGCCCTGAGTTTCAGAAGAAGTAAATACCAAGGTGATGTGATGCAGTCCCGTCGAGTCTTTCTGAAAAATGGCGCCTTCGCTCTCGTGAGCCTGGGCTTCGCGCCGTCGTTCCTGGCGCGAACGGCGCTCGCAGCCAATCGTCCCGGCCGATCGAGACGCCTCATCGCGATCTTTCAGCGCGGCGCCGTTGACGGTCTGAACGTTGTCGTCCCGTTCGGCGAAGCAGATTATTACCGAGCGCGGCCGAGCATCGCGATACGGCAGCCGGGCACCGACGGCGGCGCTCTCGATCTCGACGGCTTCTTCGGACTCAATCCGCGTCTCAAACCACTGAAGCCTCTATGGGACGAGCGCCGCCTTGCCATCGTTCATGCCTGCGGTTCGCCGGACAGCACGCGCTCGCATTTCGACGCCCAGGATTACATGGAGACCGGCACGCCCGGGCTGAAGAGCACCGCGGACGGATGGCTCAACCGCTATCTTCAGGCCAAGCGTGAAGAGGCCGCGCAGCACGAGAAGAATCCGTTTCGCGCGGTCGCGCTGACGCAGCAGTTGCCCCGCATGCTGCAGGGCGCTGCGCCGGCGCTGGCCGTCAATAACCTGGGTCAATTCGGCGTCCGCGCCGGTCAACGAAGCGACGAAGCGTCGGCGCTGTTCGAAGCCGCGTACGGATCGGCGGCGGATGGCATCCTGAACGGCACCGCTCGCGGCGCGTTCGACGCGATGAAGATGCTGAAGGCAGCGGACCCCGCGCACTACCAACCGGCCAACGGCGCCGAATATCCGACGACGCCATTCGGCCAGGCGCTTCGGCAGATCGCGCAGCTCACCAGGGCGAACGTGGGGCTCGAGGTCGCGTTCGCCGACCTGGGCGGCTGGGATACGCATGTGAATCAGGGCAACGCCGAGGGGCAGCTGGCCAATCGGCTCGACGATTTCGCGCGAGCGATTGCCGCGCTCGCCGCCGATCTCGGCGACGACCTGGAAGACACGGTAATCCTCACGATGTCGGAGTTCGGCCGCGCCGTGACCGAAAACGGCAATCGCGGCACCGACCACGGCCACGGAAACGCGATGATCGTGATCGGCGGCGCGGTGCGCGGCGGCAAGGTGTACGGCAAGTGGCCGGGGCTTGCATTCGAACAGCGTTATGACGGCCGCGATCTCGCGGTTACGACCGACTTCCGGGACGTGTTCGGCGAGATCGTCGTGCGCCACCTCGGCGTCACCGACCCGCGGACGATCTTTCCGGGCTACGCGGTTCAGGCGTCGAAGTTCACCGGACTGTTCGCCTAGACGAATTGGGTAATCGGGTAATCTGGTAATGGATTGGATTACCCAGTGCGCCTTTCAGCGCTCCCCACTCCCCAGGTCCTGATCGATCACGCCCGCGCACGGGCCAACATCCGGCGCGTACAGGCGCTCGCGAACGCCAACGGTCTCCGGCTGCGGCCCCACGCCAAGACACACAAATCGCCGGTCGTGGCGAAATGGCAGCTCGATGCCGGCGCGGTCGGCGTGTGCTGCGCGAAGACCGGCGAGGCAGAAGTGTTCGTCGACGCGGGGATCACCGACATCCGCCTGCCATACCCGGTCAACCCTTCGAACGCGTCGCGCATGCTCGCGCTCATGGAGCGCGCGAGCATGTCGATCATCGTCGACGATCTCGATGTGGCGCGCGCCTGGTCCACGGCGATGCAGCGAGCTGGCCGTACGCTCGACGTGCTGATCAAAGTGGATGTGGGGTTCCATCGCTGCGGAATCGACCCCGCCGGCGACGCACTGGGATTCATCCAGACCGTCGCAGGGCTGCCGGGCATCCGACTCTGCGGCCTCCTGAGCCACGCAGGGCACGGTTACCATGCCGCCTCGGATGCCGAGCTCTCGACCATCGCCTGCGACGAAGCCACGACGCTCGTCCGTCTGCGCGAGCGCGCCGCAGCGTCCGGCATCCCGCTCGAGGAACTGTCCGTTGGGGCAACGCCCACGCTGCGGTTCAGCGTGCAGCAGCGCAGCCTCACTGAGCTACGGCCGGGCAACTACGTGTATTTCGATCGCACGCAGGTCGCCCTGGGCGCGGCCTCGCTCGACGACTGCGCCTTGACCGTGCTCGCCACCGTCGTCTCGAAGCCCGCCGCCGACCGTATCATCCTCGACTGCGGGAGCAAGACACTCACCAACGATCTCGCGCGCGGCATCTCGAAATCGCCAGGTTACGGCGCGGTGCTGCGAGGTGACGGACAGATCGACGAATCACTCCTGATCGAACGTCTCTCGGAAGAACATGCCACGGTTCGCGTGACGGGCGGCACGCCGCTGAAGCCCGGCGATCGCGTTCGAGTGCTTCCGAATCACTCCTGCGTTGTCTCGAATCTCGTGGATTCCGTTCAACTGGTGGACGGCGACACGGTGGTTGTTACGATCCCGATCGCGGCACGTGGCAAGATCCAGTAGACTAGTGAACCGTCCACGCTGAATCAGTACCGGCAGCGGGCTCGCGGGTGACGCACGGCGGCGGGCGCGCGTTGGCGTGAACGGCACCAGCGGACGTGCACCGATAGGCTGCCGGGCGGCGGGATCCGCGGGGGTGCCCGCTCCGGTACTGATTCAGCGTGGACCCGCCCGCCGGTGCAGCCCCTGAAGGGGCCGTGCCGTAAACCTTATGGCTGAAAATACGCGAGAAATTGGCGACGCGCTTGGCATGGTCGAGACCCGTGGTCTCATCGGCATGATCGAGGCTGCGGACGCGATGGTGAAGACTGCGAATGTCGTGTTCGTGGGCTGGCAGAAAGTGGATGCCGGCCTCGTCACCGCGATCGTGCGAGGCGATGTGGGATCCGTCAAAGCAGCGACCGACGCCGGCGCCGCCGCGGCACGGCGTGTCGGCGAACTCGTCGGCGTCCACGTCATTCCGCGGCCGGCCGACGACCTCGAGAAGATCTTCCCGATCCGTTGAGCGTCGGCTTCGGGGGTGGACCCTTTCGCTCTCAGCTTTTCGCTTTCAACTTTCCCTTCACCTTTTTCCTTCTGACTTTCATCCTCCCGCTCAATACCTTCAAGCCTTCGCCCACAACG
>JBKPDW010000470.1:0-8446 GCA_046728115.1 Acidobacteriota bacterium
GCGATTCCCCAACGCGGAGCCGCCGTAGAACGACTCCAGGCCGGCGCGAAAGATCGCGTTGGCCTGCGCTTCTGCCTGAGCCTTCGTCACGCCAGGTTTCAGCCGTCCGAACACGTGCAGCCACATGACCTTGTCGGGAGGAGTATCGTGCAGCCTGTCGATGCCAGGCAGCACGATGGGCTGCGTGTGCAGCGGAAGCCATAAATCGGGCTGCTGCCCGACGGTCTCTCCGACAAAACCGCGCGGCGCAACGCCGATGATGGTCAGCGCACCTTTGTGGAACATCAGCGTCTTGCCGAGCACGTCGGGACGGCCCCCGAACCGTCGCTGCCAGTAGCTGAAACTCATCATGGCGCATGGCGTGTCCGCGCAGTTCTCAGCCGTCGTGAACACGCGGCCGATCGCGGAGCGCACGCCCAGAACCTGAAAGAACCCGTCCGATACGAGACGCCCACGGGCTTCTTCCCACGCGCCGCCCTCGACGCGGACCTCCCACGTATTGAGGCTGCTCTCCGAGGCCATCAACGCCGAGAAGGTGTCTGCCTGGTCGCGCAGCTGCTCGAACTCGCCGTTCGTGAGCCAGGATCGGGGGCCGTCGGTGCGGCCATCCCACCGGCCGGTCCACATCCCCGAATCGTCGGGATTAGAGAGCATCACCAGTTGTTCGGGCTTGTCGACGCCCGGCAGCGGCGCCAGCAGCACGCCATTCCAGAGGCTGAAGATCGCCGCGTTGGCTCCGATGCCGAGGGCCAGCGACACGATGGCGACGATGGCGAAGCCCGGCGCGGCCACCATGGTGCGCCAGGTGTACCGCAGGTCCGCCCAGAGCACGTGCGCATGCTCGCCGGGCGCGATGGTCAATGCGTCCAGCGCGGCATGAGCCCACAACTTCGCCTGATCGATCCGCCCGCCTGTCCGCCCGGCTTCGCCCAGCTGCTCGGCGAACATGAGCAGCATCTGATCGCCGTACTCGTGGCGGAACGCGGTCGGATAACAACGCAGCAGCGCGCGGTAGACCGAGGCGGCACGCATTCAGGCGCCCCGCACCAGTCCTGTCGCCCGGGCCTGCTGCACGAGGGCGCTCAGGCGATCGACTTCCGCGGCGGCCACGCGCCGGCCGAACCGCGTGAGCGCGTAGTAGCGCCGCCGCTCGTCGGTGCTCGAGGGATCCGGACTCTCGCGCAGTTCTTCGATCAGGCCCTGTTCGAGCATGCGGCGGATGGAGCTGTAAAGAGTTCCGGCGCTCAGCTGGACCTTGCCGGCAGTTCTCGCGGCAACGTCCTGCATGATCGAGTAGCCATGCCGGTCGCGATCGGCGAGCGCGATCAGGATGTGGAACACCGCCGTCGGAAGCGGAAGCAAAGCCTCAGGCTTCGAATCGCTCATGGGACAACTATATCTGATGATTGTATAACGTCAAGTAATATAGTTTGATACGTTGGAGTTCTCGTGACAGCTCCATAAAGAATTCCCGGTGAAACGTTCGCGTTGAATCAGCAACACCCGCCCGGCATCGTCCTGCCCGCGTGAAATGAAAACTTCATCGAACCCTACCTTGATGTGCAACCCGCGTACATCAAGGAGATATTCGATGAAAAGGAGCAAACCTGTCTGCGGAGCGATCGTCTTGCTGTTCCTCGCAGTCCTCGCGTGGTCGTCGCCGGCCGGCGCCCAGACCGTACCGTTCAAGGTATACATCACCGAACTGTGGCAGCTCGATACCAACGTCGATCCAGTAATTGGCGTGATCGGCGACTACTACGCCAAGGTGACGATCAACGGCGTCGAGCAGGACAACAAGAGCGCGTGCAGCGATGAAACGTCGACTGGTCTCATCGTTCCCCTCCTGCTGTTCAAGAACTTCAACGCAATTCCCGAGTGCAGCGGCAAGAAAACCCCCTGGGCGTTCACGCAGCAGGTAAACCCGGATCAACCCGTCAACGTCAAGATTCAAATCTTCGACGAGGATCTGATCTTCGACGACGAGGCCGATCTGAAAGTGGGTGACGGCAACTCTATCTTCCTCATCGTGGACCCGACCACCGGAAAGTGGACCGGCGACGTCACGTGGCCGCAGAACTGCAGCCGGCCGAACCTGAATCTCGGCGGCAACAACGCGAACGTCTGCTGGCAGATCGGCTTCGATTCCGACGATGATGGGCTGCTGGACGTGTGGGAGCAGTTCGGCGCAGACATTGACAACGACGGCATCGTCGACGTCGACCTTCCGGCGCTTGGGGCCAGTCCCCTCCGAAAGGATGTGTTCGTCGAGGCCGACTACCTGGTGGCCGCGACCCACACGCACAGCCCGGATAAGGACGCGATCGAGCGCGTCGTGCGATCGTTCGCCAATGCGCCCGTGGCAAATCCGGACGGGACCGTCGGCGTGCAGCTTCATGTCGATGTCGGTCCGCTCTTCGGAGCGGGCGCAGCGTTTCAGATCCCCGGACCGCTCGGCGTCGTCGGTTCCTACGGCGACTTCGGCGGCGGCAATGCCATCGCCGAAGCGGGCAACGAGATCATCGACGCCTTCGGGCACGGGAAAGGACCCGGGACGAATCCGGAGGACCTGAAGGCCGCGAACTTCAATCCCGTGCGCGAGCCTATCTTCCGATACGCGATCTTCGGCCACCAGACGAATGACCGCCTCGCGGCAAACGACTGCACGACCGGCGTGACCAACAAAAATCGGCGCGAGTTCCTCGTCACTCTGGGCGGAACCAAGCCGGACGGCAATGGGTGCTGGACGCCCGACGCCAATGGCTTTTCGGTGGGGTCCACGTTCGAGAAGTCGGGCACCTTCATGCACGAACTGGGTCACACGTTTGGTCTCAAACACGGCGGCGACGTCACGACCAACAACAAGCCGAACTACCTGAGCGTGATGAACTACACCTTCCAAGCATGCAATATCCAGCCGAGCGCCGGACTGCTGCCGGGCGGCTGCGACTACTCGCGACTCGTCAACGGAAAGCTCATCCCTCCGCTCAACGAGACGAACCTCGACGAGTGCGTCGGCATTGCGGGCGGACTCGGCTTCGGCCCCGTGGACTGGAACGGCAACGGCGTGCTCCAGGGCATCACGCAGTGCGGACTGATCTTCGAGAACACCAAGGCCGACGTGAACGACGATGGCGTCTGCGTGTCGGCCGGCCCAGACGGGACGCTGGAGACCAAGGAAGCCGGCGATGACAACAACGACGGTGACCACATCACCGATGGCAAGAATCGCTTCTGCAGCACGACAGTCAAGCCCGGAACCGACGATGTGCAGACCACCGCTGTTGGCGACACGCCGGTGCAACCCGATGTGCTGAAAAGCTTCAACGACTGGGGCCGTCTCAGTTTCACCCTGATCGACTTCTTGACCGACGGCGGCGTCGCGTCCGGTGTCGAGCAGGAAGCGGACGCGACAACGCTGGCGCAGTCGCGCGCATTCATGAGCGATCTGATGGCGCCGCAGGTCACGCTGGTCCAGACTGGTCCGGCGACCGCCAAGCCTGGCGACGTCGTGAGCTACAGCCTCAAGATCACGAACACCGGGCGAGGGCCGGCGCTGTCGTCCTCACTCGACGAGAAGAACCCGGATGGAGCCGTCGTGACATCGGACCTTGGAATCATCAGTGTGGGATCCCAACTGACTCGCCCCCGAACCTTCACGGTTCCTGCGAGCGCGTGCCCCGGAGACCTCGCGAGCGCCGACGCGTCGCTGTCGTTCAAGGACTTCACCGGTCAGGCGCTGACCGCCTCGACGACGACGCCACTGGAGATTCTCGATGTCGCGGCGCCCGCGTTCGATCTGACGCTGTCGCCGGCCGTCCTGTGGCCGCCGGATCACAAGCTCGTCGATGTGACGGCAACGATTTCGTCCAGGGACAACTGCGATCCCAATCCGACCGTGACGCTGGTATCGATCGCGAGCAACGAGCCGCCAAACAACAAGGATCCGGACATTCAGGGTGCTGCGTTCGGGACCGACGACCGGACGTTCTCGCTGCGCGCCGAGCGCGACACGGCAAAGGGAGCAACGGGACGTATCTATACGGTGACCTACCGCGTAACCGACAAGTCTGGGAACGCGACGCTCAAGAGCGCGACCGTGACGGTGCCGACGAGCAACGGCGGCAACTAAGAAGACGTAGCAAGCTTGACCTCTTCACCACGGGGGCACCGAGGAACGCGGGATGCCGGCGTCCTGCGTGGTGGAGAGGTCGAGGTTTCCAGCGAAGGGCGACGTGCGCGGCTGCCGCTTCTCTATGTCCACATCGTCGAACCGAATGCAGGGCAGGAATTCTTCACCTGGAGGCAGCACTGTGGGTTTCCGCCTGCACAACACCGGCGTAATGACTGACAGATCGGATCAGGCCCTGCCTGTGGAAGCACGGTGGCATTCGAGGATCGTTCTCGTTGGCTCGTGGCGTAACGACCGAGCGTCCGAGAGAGCGATACTTCAGCAGTAAATCCTGGCATCTGCATACGAGCCTCCTGCAGCACGACAGCCGAGCCCCGGACAAGAGTCACGATTCATGAACCACCCTTCTTCTTGGGGTCCGCTGCTTTGGTGCGGGCGTTTCCACCGGGAGAGTACTGAAAACGCGTAGCCGTCGTGGTGTACGACGCGCCCCATTTCTGAAGCTGTTTGACGATCTCCGGATTCACGCCGGCCGCCGTGAATAACGGCGCCGATTCCCAGACCTTGCCGCCGGCTATAGCTCCGTAATTCGCCGGCAGCGCGTAGCTGGCCTCCGATAAGCCCACCCTGAAGTATTGACCGACTGGATACTGCTGATTCTTCTCCAGCCAGGCGCTGAGCAACGATTCGGTGATGGCGCGCTTCGCGTCGGCCGACAGCGGTTCGAACATCGGCGCCCATCCCGAGTTCACCATGATGGTTGGATCGACATTCTGGCCGGGACGCCATCCCTGCACCACATCGTCAGGTCCAATGCGCGGATCTGTCGACTGCAGCGCCTTAATCACGGTCACGAGCAATCGTGCAGGTTCGGCTCGGTGGCTTTCGGCGTACAAGTCCTGGAACCTCCCGATCAGATAGATCCAGTCGACGGGAAGGCGTCCTTTGTGGCGGTGATTGCCGGTGTTGAGGATCACCTGCAGCTCGTACCAGGACGCATTGAAGTACTCGTTGGTCAACGCACTGCCGCCCATTCCGGCCGGCCCTGAGGGAATGTTGACGGCGGTTGGCGCGGTCGCGGCCGGGATCGTGTTGAACCACGTTCGTGGCTCGCCCGACGGCCCGAACAGATCGCGCCCGCGCCCTTCAAGGCCAAACTCCTGAGTCATCTCCCAGGTCTTGACGAGTTGCCAGAGCTGCGTCGCGTAGGCCTTCGAAGCCAGATCCGGAGTCCAGTTCACGCCTCCGCCCTCGACGTACGACTTGAGCAGCGCACGGCGCGCGTTCGTCCACTTGTCGAAATTCGCGACGATGCGCCCGGATGTGATGAGCGTATTGAGATCCGGCGACGCCAACGCGCCCCTCAGCGACTGTTTGGATCCAGTGCCTGGGGCGTCGTACAACCTCGCGAACTCGCTGTTCTGAAACGCCTGCCCCCACGCATCCAACGGGTGAACGCGCGGAAGCCAGTGGTTCCAGTCCGGCAGCTGGAGAGCGATCGGGATCTCGCGCGGATTCAGATTGCCATCGGGACGAAATGCGCTGGGACTGATGAGCGGCACGATCGCATTCCAGTCTGGGGCCGTCGCCGCTGCATCGCGAGCCGACTGTCCTGCGGGATCGCCGTTCGTCGCGAAGATGAATGCAAGCGTGGCGGCGTCGCGGTCGAGCACCCACGAAAGACCGGCGCCGGCCGCCCAGTTCGCGACAGGCTGTGCGTCCAATCCTGGTCCCGGTTGATACGGCGGATTCCACGGGCGCCCCGGGCTCGCCACCGGTCGCGACCGGATGTAGCTTGCGACCTGCCGGCCTTGAAGATCGGAAAGGCCGTGGAAGCGGGAGCGCGCGACGATCGATGCGTTGGAAAATCCGAAGTATTTGAGATCGCGTCCGTCGTGAGCGTGGCAGTCCGAACAATGCGCGCGAATGACCGGCGCATTTGGAAGGGTGCTGGCCTTGAGCGGGGCGTTCAGCCAGAGGTCCTGCCCGGCCTTCAAGGAGTCGGCATCGCGCAGGGGCGGCGTCCATGCGTCGGGATCGTCCTGGGTGAAAGTGTCCGGCTCCAGAACCTTGCCACCATCGGCGGTGAGCAGATTGAAAGCCACAACCCGGAAGCCGCTGGCGATGCCGTCGGACTGATTGAAGCGGAACCGAATCGTATTGGCGCCGACGATGACGACACCTTCGGAGAGCGCCAGCGTGACGCTGTGCGTGGAGTACCCACCACCGATTCCGCCGTAGCTCTTGCCGGGTTCCGCGACCGCGACGGTATCGTTGTTCAGAGAAGTCCAGGGGCCTGCGTTGACCTGCACGCTGATCATGTCGGCGTAGCCCAGACCATGGATCTGCATCCAGAGCGATCGAACGTCGCGCGCGCGCCCCGCTGGAACTTCGACAGTCACGGTCGCAAGGGTGCCGTTCTCACCCACGACCTCGACCGGAAGCGTTACCGTCGCCGCAACGGTCCCGACCCTCGGCACGCACCACGCGATTGCGACGGCCATGGCGAGGGTCTTGGCTACATGACGAATCGTATCCAAGCTCTTCCTTGGAAATCGCATTTCGGCCACCTCCGTCCCCGCCGCAACCTCCGTCCCCGCTGCTGTTTTCCGAGCCAGCATACATCCGCACTCATCGAAAACTCATTCCCAAATCAGGTCGCGTCCATAGAGGGTCGGGAGCGGGTCGCGATACGTTCGCTGCCAACGGCAACCAATGTCGGTGGCCGGCGAACGGAGGAATTCCAATGGCACTGCAGATTGGCGAAACCGCTCCCGATTTCAAAGTCGAGACGACCGAAGGCCGTCTCCGCTTTCACGAGTGGCTCGGCGACTCGTGGGGCGTGCTGTTCTCCCACCCGAAGGACTTCACGCCGGTGTGCACGACCGCGAAACACAAGGTGGCTACGCCGGTCAACTGGAAGCGGGGCGACGACGGCATCATCGCGGGATCGGTGTCCGACGACGAGGCCAGGGCGAAGTATCCGCAGGGGTGGAAATCGCCGAGACCGTACATCCGTATCGTGCCGCAGCCTGCGGCGTGACGATCAGGTCCGTTGCGGCCTTTGCGTTCCGGCGCTGCTATCGGGGCGCTTTCCCGTAGAGATCCTTCAATTGCTGGTCGAGCTTTTTCATCAGGGCTTTCTGGCCCGGGTACCAGTATTCGAGGTGGCAGTTCTCGCACGCTTCATCGAGATTCTCGGCGGCATCCCAGAGCTCGTTGACATCTTTCTTCTTCACGATCTCGAGGACCTCGAGTCCGACGTTCCGCAGCGCCTCGATTTTGGCATTCCACAGGACCGGATCGGCGTCGAGTTTGGCCTTGATTTGAGCCGGCGACAATTCCCACTCCGGACCAGCTCTGGCGTTTTCGTCTCCCGGCGGGGCGAAGGGCCGCGGCACCTTGAGGAGATATGCGCCTTCTGCCAGCGTGACCGCGCCGATTCGGATTCGGTCCCAATCCGCCTGCGTCTTCGGCACCGTTTCGACGACGCCGTTTTTTGTGACCTCGGTACCCACCGCGTTGAAGACAAAGTCGGACGCGGGATCGAGCATGTCCCGCATCAGCTCCTTCACGGAGACGACCGGTTTGAGGTCTCCCCACAGTGCAGAAGAGGCGGCAGGGGGCGCAGGCGTCGGTTTCGACGAACATGTCGACGTCAGGACGCCGATCACAAACACTCCTGCGGCGACGATGAAAAGCGTGCGAATGCGGCCGGCTCCCATTTCACCTCCAGAGCGCTGTCATGCCCCGGTGCAACCCCCTTCTTGATAATGCTGTTCCCGATTTGACTCGAATGGCAGTGTACTCGGTCGTCTTTCGAGACATCAAGGCACTGGAGAGGTGCGCCATCGGGGTTTGCCGATAACGCTGCGAAGTTTCGCCGCAAGATCTCCGCGATCCGCCACCTCGATCCGATCGAGCCCGAGCCACTCCTGCATCAGGCGGAGCTCCGCGGCCAGGTGTGGCGCAACGTGTCGTGCCGTGCGTCCCGGTTCGACGAACGCGCTCCGGACCATGAGAACGCTGCGCTGCCGATCGGCCTTCAGATCGCAGCGAGCGACCAGCGTGTCGCCCAGCAGGAAGGGAAAGACGTAGTAGCCGTAGACGCGCTTCGGCGGGGGCGTGTAGATTTCGATCGTGTACTTCATCCCGAAGAGCCGCTCCATGCGGATGCGCTCCCACACCAGCGAATCGAACGGGGTGACCAGCGCACGAGCATCGGGCGCCGCGGGTATTCTTGCTTTCGGATACATGTAAGCGGGTTCCTTCCACCCCTCGACGCGCGCCGGCAGCAACCGTCCCTCCTCGACG
>JBKPDW010000471.1:0-26583 GCA_046728115.1 Acidobacteriota bacterium
CGGGCCCAACATCAACGGCCGCACCGCGGCCGACATTCGAAGGTTCGCCGGAGGGCGAAGGAGCTGAAGTCTCGCGAGCTTCGCCACACACTCAAATGGAGCCCAGGTGTTTCTGGGCGGTTTGAGGCGAAGCTTCGCTGCGGGTCTCTTGGCGGGAATTGGGGAGGGCTAATTGCCCCTCCCAGGTTGAATAGCCCTGCTTCGCGGCATAAATTTTCAGTCCGAAATAAGTCGCCTTAAATCCATAAGTTGTATATACATCAGCTGTGCGGCTGCTTTCCGAAATCAAATGACGTCGGCGATTTTGAATGTGGCGAGGCGTACAATCTGCGCCACAGGAGGTGCCTCTTGCGCGTGTTAATATTTTTCCCGGTCTTTGCGCTGGTCTCGTCTGCGGCATTGGCACAGCAGCCGGCAGCGGAACGTGCAGCACCCGCCGCCAAGATCTTCGCAGGGTCAGCCGACGTCGCGGCCATGATCGCGAAAGCCAAGAGCGAACGGAAGCCGGACCAGGCGAACTTTGTCCAACCTATCGTCCAGCTCGCGCCGTACACCGCAAACCTCGAGTACCGTGTCGCTGGTGTCAAGGCGGCCGCGTCGGTGCACGAACGCGAGGCCGAGATGTTCTACGTCGTCGAAGGGGCCGGAACGCTCGTCACTGGCGGCACGCTCCGCGATGAAAAGCGCACGAACGCCGAGAACCTGACGGGTTCAGCGATCGATGGCGGTTCGCCGCGCCGCATCGCCAAGGGTGACTGGGTAATGGTACCGGAACGGACCGCCCATTGGTTCTCCGAGATCGAGGGCACGCTTGTCCTGATGTCAATCCATCTGCCGCACGATACGGGCAAGGCGTCATCACGCTGAGCACGACTGGTTCATGAGGACCGCGACGTGCAAGCCGCTTGCGAACAGGTCGTGAGCCTCGATTCAGCAGCGATTCATCCGTAAGCAGGCGCCCACGGCCCGTTTACGGCGCGATGTTCGCGTTCAATCGAAACAGGTTTGTCGGGTCGTAGACACGTTTGAGCTGACGCAATCGGTCGTAGTTCTGGCCGAACGATGCGCGTACTTTTTCCGGCCGGTCGTCCGTGGCCAGGTGATTGATGTAGGCCGCGCCGGGCAGGTGCGGCTCCAGCCTGCCCCACAAGGACTTCACCCACGCGATGTGGCTGGCCGACTCGTCGGCGTTCGCCCATTGTCCGATGAGGTCGAAATCCCATTGTGGTCGTCTGGCGGCGAACGCCGTGTCGGCTGGCGCGACACGCGCAGCAGCGCCATGCATGTAAAAGAAGATGATCGCGCTCATCGGCGAGCTGAATGTCGAGGCACCATCCACCAGCAGGTCGATCAGCACGTCCGAAAGGTGCTCGGTCAGGGCGAATCGCCAATAGCGGTGAAGTCCGTGCGTCGCATTCGGTTCGTCCAGCATCTTCTGTCTCGCGCTGTACGGCATCGGCCCCACGAGGTCCGCGATCGGTTTCCCGAACTGCCGCGCCGGGGCGAGCACTTTTTCATGTCCGGGATCGGTCCGTTGTAGCCGTGCATCATCGCGCTCACCGGCATACCCTGAGGCGCCGTCAAGAGCGCGCCGTAAACCTCGGCCTCGTCGGGCAGCGTGTGGCAGAAATCGCGGTAGAAGCGAAGCATGTCGCGGGCCTGATCCAATGGATACAGGACGAGGCCGCCCAGCACCTGCGTGACCTCGTGCAGCCGGGACTCCACAGACGTAACGACCCCGAAATTTCCGCCGCCGCCGCGAAGCGCCCAGAACAGATCGGGATGATCCGTGGCGCTCGCCGTGCGGAACTGGCCATCGGCCAGGACGACGTCGGCCGAGACCAGGTTGTCGATCGCGAGCCCGTGCTTGCCCATCAGCCAACCGAGGCCACCACCGATGGTCAGCCCGACGATGCCGGTATTGGAAACGGTGCCGCCCGTCGTCGCCAGTCCAAACGCCTGTGTCTCGTGGTCCAGCTCCCGCCAGATGACGCCACCCTGGGCACGCACCTTTCGCGCAGCCGGATCCACGCGAATGCCCTTCATCGTTGACAGATCGATCACGATACCGCCGTCGTTGGTGCCGTAACCGGGCGCGCCGTGGCCGCCGTTGCGAATCGAGAGCCGCAGCGAGAGTGCGCCCCCGCGAATGCGACGGGCCGCTGCACGTCGGCGGCGTTCGGCAGATCTTAATCACGACATCCCGACCGAGCTTCACGTCGCGCGCGCGGTAGATTTCGCCCATACCGCCTATACCCAGCCGGACGATCGCCTCATGCACGCCGAGGCGTGGACCACCGTCGAGACTCATTTGCTTGGGCTCACCAGATCGAAGAGCACGATGTCCGCTACAGGTCTCCGGTACGCGATAGGCCGCGGAGCGCGTCCGGCAGGTCCGGCTGCAGACTGAGCGCCCGCTCCCATGCGCGCCTCGCGCCGGCCAAATCGCGCTGCCCCTCGAGGGCGTCTCCAAGATTCGACCACGCCATCGCCGAAGAGTCGTCCAGCTCGATAGCGCGCTGGCACGCTGCCGCAGCCTGTTCGAACTCTCCCTGCTTATTGAGACAATCGCTCCAAGCGGTCCACAAATCCGAGTTTGTCGGCGTCACCTGAATCAGGTCGTGGAAGATGCCTCCCGCTTCTGCGAACTCCCCAATGGAGTGCAGCGCTATCGCCAGCGGGAATGCGGTGGCAGCGTGCCCGCTCGCGCTCGCGTGCCGAAGAATGTCAACGGCCTCGCCAGCGCAGCCAGCTTCAATGAGTGCGTACGCAAGGGTCTGTGGTGCGAGTGAATCGCAAGGGTCGAGTAATAACGCCTTTCGGCAGGCAGCGATCGCCTCATCTGTCTTGCCCGCCCTCAAAAGCGCTGAACCGAGATCTGCCCACACTTTCGGTTCGTCGGGCTGTAAGTCCGCGGCGCACCGGAGCGCCGCAACCGATTCAACCAGCTGTTTTGCTTCGGCCAGCGCGATTCCCAGTTCGTGCCACGCTGGACCAGATGCGGGCTAAAGCGCCGTCGCGCGCTTCAGGGCTTCGACGGCGCGCCTGTGGTCACCCGACTTCCGAAGTGCGGTCCCCATGCCCCGCCAGGCATCGCCAGACAGCGGATCGATAGCCGTCGTGTTCTGCCACGCAGCGGCCGCCTCCTGCCATCGTTCAGCACGATGTAATTCGACGGCGGCGTCCCACAACTCCTCAAAAGTCTGGCCGTTGTGGATGTACGTGCGGCCAACGTAGCGAACCTCGCCGGTTTCACGATTCAGGTACGTATCAAGAGATCCCTGCCGCCAGCCGTGCTGCCACTCCTCCGGCCGCGGGTTGCCGGCGCGGGCGTAAGTGGGATAAAGGGACCTCCCGTATGTCCAATCACCAGGCACAACAAGGAACGAAAGAGGGTCGCCTTTCGATCGGCAAGCGATGACCGATCCGTCCGGCAATTCCATCTGACGGCACTCAAGCCAGACACAGTGCGTGCCCTCTATCGACTGAACCTGGTCGATCACGGCGATGTCAGAACTCGAGTCGCCCCCCGAAAAGGTCAGGCCGTTCGCCTCGAGACCGGAGATAAAAACGCGAGCGTCGCCGGGATGCATGAAGCTGACGCGCACCAGGTAGTCGTCCGCGCACCATTGCTTGTGCGGAATTGCGGATCGGAAAGCCGTCCATCCCCCAGGGTAGCGGGCGCTGATCGCAGCACGTCGCACGACGACCGAGATTGCTTCAATGAGGATAGCCACAATGTGTCCCCTCGCGGGGATCGTACCACCGGCGGAGCCCTTGCAGAATGGTTCGACGGCCGGCGCGTGTCGTGCTCGACAGGTGCACGGAGGCATTCCGCATCGCCGGCAAGGCGAAGCGGCATGGACATGACGTCCGCGTTGACGATCGCGACCTTCGTGGCCTCTGGCGTGATGAGACACGGCACGCTTGCGCGCTCGTCCTCGATTTCGACCACCTGAATTGCCTTGCCTTGTAGGCGATCCGCGATCTCGGCGACGATTCGGCTGGCCGTAGGTATCGTGCGAGCGCGGGAGCCGAGCGGGAATCCCCCGCTGGTGTGATTTGGCTCCTCCGGAAGCGCTCTGCGGAACTCGCTCGGCCGCATGATCGCGGAGCGTCTCACCCCCGATCGCATTCTCCCGATCACACGAAATCGAGACTACGAGCTGCGACGAGGCGACCGCCAGCGCGCAGTGCGCGAGATGCTTGCGGGATCGGAAGAACGCGAGGGTCACCAAACCTTCATCAGCGCTTTCAGACGGCGCCAAGTACTTGAAGGACGGTGCGGTTGTGGTCGTTCGATTAAATCGATTTCCATCGAATGCGACGCCCTCGGGGAAGAACAGCTGCTGCAGCCGCTGTTTCTGATTCAGCGACGAGTGCACCCACAGGTCCGAGGCGCGCAGTAAAATGCGCGCCGCGAACGCAGGATGCCCTCCACGTCGAATTCTTCGATCGAGTCGGCGTGATGGCCGATCTGCGCGAGCGTCAGCTCCTCGCGAAGCCTGTCGCGTTGCCGCTACCCGAGAAGTGGCCTGGCGCCGAGGTGTCCCCGTCTTTAGTCCTGAAGATTTGACGCTGATTGAGGTCGCGTCGGCGAGAAGCAGAGCGGCATAGGATATGTGGCTGTTTACGAAGTACGGGTTCTTCAGCGCGGTCTGCACCCGGATCGGCGACGGTAGCCCCTGGGAGCCAGTCGACCCAGAACGGATCATGATCCGCGCGCGGGTCGATGAAGATCTGCAACGACTGAAAACCAGATTTGAGCCGCTTCTCGCTCCATGCGAGATCCGGGAGTCTGCCGACAGCGATTACCGGTTTCGGATCTTCGTAGCGAAGAGCGTATGGCGCCAGATCGTTGCAGAGCTGGCCGATGAAACGGACTATGACAACTTCAAGTCCGAGGTCGCCCGTCACCAGGGCCCCTCAGGAGCAGCTTACGAGCGGTCGCTGCACGAGGTCTGGTCGGTGATGCACCGGCTGCAGAACAATTTGTGATGTCCGCGCCTTGGAGCGGACACCTGCCTGGCTCCCCCAGTGTCATACCCATCCGAGACGATGGATCGTTCGCGCACATATGTGGAACGACAGCCAACGCCTCTCGCAATCAAAGACTGGACGGGTTGCACCGAAAACTCGCTGACCTCTCGGATCGCGCGAACAAGCTCGATGCCCAGTCGGAAAAGCCGGCTCGATCGACTGTCGAGAATCCACCTTGACCTCCCGTCTCTCCAGTCGCTATACGGATAATGAGAAATGCTCGGGTAATCGATGATCGTGCATCCAGGGTGATATGTCCGTTCCTGGGACGCGAAACGTCCGCCCGCGAGCACTGAAGGAAACCCGACATCGTGGCAATACGGAGATTTGACGCGGCATCGTCCTTGCCTTGCGCACCTGCCGATACGGTTCTGACCCCCGTGGACGTCGCAAGAGAGAAGGAGTTCCGATGGACACGCTGCTGAAGGACCTGACGTATGCCGCGCGGACGCTGCGCAAACGCCCAGGGTTCGTCGCGATCGCCGCGTTCACGCTCGCCCTCGGCATCGGCGCGTCAACCGCGATTTTCAGCGTCGTGGACGCCGTGTTGCTTCAGCCGCTGCCGTACGCGGATGCCAGCCGACTGATGCTCGTCTGGGGCGAGCTGCGCGCGCGCAACGTGCTCGACTTTCCATTTTCTCCGCCCGATTTCCGAGACCTGAAGGATCATGTCAGCGCGTTTCAGGATCTTGCCGCCGTCACGCCGGCCGGACGCGTGCCGATCGGCGGCGACGGCGCCCAGCCGGAGCAGATACGGTCGGCCGGCGCGACGACGAATGCGTTCGCGCTACTCGGCGCGCGGATCATCATCGGCCGCGACTTCATCGCCTCGGATGGCGAAGCGCCGCCGCCCCCACCTGCGGGTGCCGCACCGCCGCCACCCGTTCCGGTGAGCGCGATCCTCAGCTACGAGTTCTGGCGGCGCCGCTACGGCGGCGACAGCGCGATCGTCGGCCGGACGGTGGACTTCGGCGGCGGCAATGGACGGGCGCAGATCGTCGGCGTTCTCGAGCCTGGCTTCGAGATCCTGTATCCGCCTCGAGCGAACCTGATCGCGCGTCCCGACATGTGGATCGCCATACGCGTCAACTTCGACACCGCGATTCGGAACAACGTGTTCATGCGACCGATCGCGCGGCTCAGACCCGGCGCGACGTTGCGCGACGCTCAGGCCCAGGTTGAGGCCGTCGCGATGGACTGGCGCCAGCGGTATCCGATCGCGAAGACCGCCGATCACCACGTGCGGCTCGTGGCGATGAGCGAGGACCTGGTCGGCGACGTGCGACCGGCGATCCTGGCGCTGCTCGGTGCCGTTCTCTTCGTCCTTCTGATTGCCTGCGCGAACGTCGCCAACCTGCTGATCGTCCGCGCAATCGCGCGCGGGCGCGAGATGGCGGTGCGCGCCGCAATCGGCGGTTCGCGCTGGCGCATCGTGAGCCAGCTCCTGGCAGAGAGTCTCCTCCTCGCCGGCATCGGCACCCTCCTCGGCCTTGGGCTGGCCTACGGCAGCGTGCGTCTGTTGCTGGCTCTCGGACCGGAAGATCTCCCGAGGCTGACGCACCTTGCGATCGATGCGCGTGTGCTCGGGTTTTCGATGGCCGCAGGATTCCTCACGGCCGTGACGTGCGGGATGCTCCCCGCGATTCGCGCCTCGAGGCCGAACCTGATGGACGCGCTGCGGCAAAGCAGCAGTACGGCCGGCCTCCGCGCCGGGCGCTCGATTCGCAACGTCGTCGTCATCGGCGAGGTGGCGCTGTCGGTCGCTCTGCTGATCGGGTCGGGCCTGATGATTCGAAGCTTCATCCGCGTGCAGCATTCCGATCCAGGTTTCAAGCCAGGCGGCGTCGTCACATTCCTGCTGCCGGCACGCGGCCAAAAGCCGGAGGAACGCGTCGCCTTCGTTCGGCAGGTTCGCGAACGCCTGCAGGCACTGCCGGGTGTGACTGGCGTGACCGCCGCGACGGCGCTGCCGCTCGACGGCTCTGTGGCCAACGGGCGAATCGGCCCTGAAGGGGCGGTCGCCGATCAGACGCTCTACCGTCAGGCCAACTTCAAGGCCGTTCTGCCGGAGTACTTCGAGACGCTGCAGACACGACTCATCGCCGGCCGGACGTTCACGGATGCCGACAGCGTTCCCAATCGAAAGTTGATCGTCATCGACGAGAAGGTAGCGGTACGGCTCTTCCCGAACGGAAACGCGATAGGTCAGCGCGTTGCATCTCGAGTGACGACGCCTGAGGCAGAGCTTTTCGAGGTCGTCGGCGTCGTCGCGCACCAGCGTCACGAGTCGACGGCCGTCGACGGTCTCGACAGCATCTTTTTCACCGACGGCTATTTCGGGGGCGGCGTTGTGGGGCGATGGGCGGTACGAACATCCGGTGAGCCGGCCCAAATGGGACCGATCATTCGGGCCGCCATCACGGAGATCGACCCCAAAGCCACAATCGCCGAACTGCAGCCGATGACGGCCCTGGTGGACAAGTCCGAGGCATCCATGCGGTTCTCCGTGCTGCTGATCGGCATTTTTGCCGCGGTAGCCGCCATCATGGCCGCCGTCGGACTATACGGGGTCCTCTCGACGATCGTGAGGCAGCGGACGGCGGAGATCGGCATGCGCATGGTTCTCGGTGCGCCGCGCGGGCGCATCTTTTCGCAAATTATCGGGGAAGGACTTCGGTTGAGCACCGCCGGCGTGATCGTCGGCCTGGCGGCCGCAGCTGGTCTGACGCGCGTCGTGACGAGACTGCTCGTCGGCGTCTCACCGACGGATCCGGCCACGTTCGTCACCATCACGGCACTGTTTCTCGTCATCGCGGCGCTGGCCTCGTGGATGCCGGCGCGACGCGCGGCGGGCCTCGACCCGAGCGCCGCTCTGCGAGAGGAGTAGCGACGTGCAAGGCGCGACGTGCTGGCAGAGTGCTGAAAACTAGGAGCGGATGTTTCGGTTCAGATGGAAGACGTTCGAAGGATCAGCCTACCGCCGGCGCTCGGGTGGACGGCTGACACAGGAAAGCCGTTCAGCTCGCCGTCCTTTGACGACAAGGATTCGTAGTCTTAGAAGGGTGTATCATCCGGCCGCGCTGCTCTTTGGGCGGGTGGCGTAAACGTCCGGCGGCTCTCCGGCCCGTTGCACGACCAGATTAAGGAGGATGCCATGATCCGGTGCGATCGCAAGAAGCCTCGGCGAGTGTCCGTGTGCCGCCTGTTCGGGTCGACGGCGGTGCTGCTCCTGATCACGGCGACAGCGGCAGTCGCTCAGTTCGATCGGGGCACGCTTTCCGGCACGATTCGAGACGAACAGGGTGCGGTGATGCCCGGGGTCACCGTTACGGCGCGCAACGTCCAAACCGAGCAGGTGGTCACGACCGTGACCGGCGGCTCAGGCTTCTACACGTTCCCCAACCTGCTGCCAGGCCGGTACGACATCCTCGCCGAGCTTCAGGGATTCAAGACCATCCGACGCGAGAACGTTCAGCTCGACGCGGCAGCGAGTCTCACGCTCGACCTCGCGATGCCGACCGGCGTCATCAGCGAGGAAGTGCTGGTGACGGCGAGCTCGCCCTTGCTGCAGACCGATGTGACGATCAGGAAGACGGTCGAAGCGAAGGACATCGAGCTGCTCGCGTTCTCGGGTCGCAACCCGATCGGCGTCGTCGGCCTGAAAGCGGGCGTGATGGGCGGCAACTTCAATTCCCGCGGCTTCTCCGATCTCGGCAACGGCGGCTTCAATATCAACGGCAGCCGCGATGACGAGAACAACATCACGATTGACGGCGCGACGGCGATCCGGACGCGATCGTCGAACGCCATCGTCGGAATCCAGAACGTGGACGCGATCCAGGAAGTGCAGGTGCTCACGGCGAACTACATGCCGGAGTACGGGCGCGCGAGCGGCGGACAGATCCGGTTCGTCACCAAGAGCGGCAGCAATCGATACAGCGGCAGCGGATCGTATTTCCTGCGGTCCGACAAGCTGCAGGCCAACACGTGGGCGCGCAACCGCAGCCCCAACGCGATCGAGAACAGCGGTCCGGCGCCGTTCAAATACAGGCAGTACGGGTATTCCTTCGGCGGACCGATACCCGGCCAGATCTTCAAGGACCGGCTGTTTTTCTTCGGGGCGCAGGAGTGGGTGACCTATCGCGCCGTGCTGACCAACACGGCGACGGTGCCGTCGCTCGCGATGCGGCAAGGCGATTTCAGCGAGCTGCTGAACCCGGCGAATCCCTTTTTCGGGCGCGCCGTCCCGATCACGGACCCGCTCACGGGACAGCCGTTTCCTGGCAACATCATCCCGGCCAGCCAGCTCTCGCCGAACGGGCTCGCGTTGCTCAACGCGTATCCGGCGCCGACGCCGGGCTTCCAGCTGGGAACGGCAAACGCGATCTTCAGCAGCGACAACCCGCAGGATCAGCGGAAAGACAACATCAGGTTCGACTACCGCCCCAACGCCAGCAACCAGATCACGTTCCGCTACTCGAAATACAGCTGGGTCGCGATCGATGCCTTCCGCGGAACGTTTCCGTACGCGCGAACAGACTGGAACCGGCCGAACTCCACCCAGACGCTGACGTGGACGAGCACGCTGCGGCCAAACCTGATCAACGAGGCGACGTACACGCACTCGCTCGACCAGGTGTTCATCAACGTGTTCACCGGCACCGATCTCTACAAGCGCAGCCGAACCGGCATCAACTATCAATACATCTTTCCCGCGAACAAAGAGATTCCCGACAAGATTCCGACCATCTCGATCGCCAACTTCACCGAGATCGACGGCGGTCCATATCCCTCGTCGTCGCAGGGCCCCATCCACACCTTCTCGGACGCGGTGACCCTGGTGAAATCGCGGCACACGATCAAGACAGGGGTCGTCGTGGAGTACTCGGGCGAGGACGACTTCGATCAGATCAACGTCCAGGCGATTCCAGGGAGCACGAACAATCAGAACGGCCGCTTCGAGTTTCTGGATAACCGCGCGGGCGGCGCTGGCCTCGCCGTCGCGAATGCAGCCATGGGGCTGTTCAGCAACTACGCGGAGATCGGACAGCGGGCGTTTACCCCGTGGCGGGCGCTGGCGACCGACGTCTTCGTCCAGGATTCATGGCGGCCGACCAGCAGTCTGACAATCGAAGGCGGCGTTCGCTGGGCTATCTGGCCGCCGTGGCATTCGCTGACGAACAACATCGCGAACTTCGAGCCGCAGTTCTACGATCGGGCGAACGCCGCGTTCGTCGACCCGGCGACCGGCCGGATTACGGGCGGCAACCGCTATAACGGGATTGTTCTGCCGGGCACCGGCTTCCAGGGCGACGGCAACAATCTCGACGTCGCCAGCGATCCTGCGGTGCTCGCGCTGTTCCGCAACGAACCGGAGGGATTTTCGCAAACGCATTGGAACGCTCTCGAGCCGCGCGCCGGCATGGCGTATTCCCTCAATGACAAGACCGTCTTCCGCGGGAGCTTCGGCGTGTTTCACAATCGCGTCACGCTGAACGATTCGACGGTGCTCGGCGGCAATCCACCGTTTCAGCCGCAGGTGAGCGTCAGCAACGGCATCGTGGACAATCCCGGCGTGGGCGGCGCATCGAATCTGCCGTTCTCGATGACGGCGCAGGACGTGGTGTTCAATCTGCCGACGGCATATACGTGGGCGACCGGCGTCCAGCGCGAGATGCCGTTTGGACTGATGGTCGACGTCACCTACGTCGGCCGGCTCGGGCGTCACCTGCAGCGCGAGCGCAATATCAACCAGCTCCTGCCCGGCACGCTTCAGGCGAACCCTGGTGTGAACATCGCCGCGCTGCGCCCGTACCTCGGGTACGGCGCGATTCGGCTCACAGAGAACGCCGGCAAGTCGCGATACAACGCGCTGCAGATCAGCGCGGATCGCCGCTACCTGAACGGCCTGAAGCTTGGGATCGCCTATACGCTCGGCAAGGCTGAAGACAATGCCAGCAACAAGCGCAACGTCGTCTGGAATACCTACGACGATTCGACCTACTGGGGTCCCGCGAATTTCGATCGCCGGCACGTGCTGAACGTCTACTACATCTACGATCTGCCGTTCTGGAAGGATCAGGAGACGCCGCTCAAGAACGCGCTCGGGGGGTGGCAGGTTTCAGGCGCGACATTCTATCGAACAGGGACGCCGTTCTCCGTCGTGAGGACCAACGATATCGCAGGCGTCGGCGATGGCAACTTCGGTCAGCCGTACAACCTGGTCGGCGATCCTTCGGCAAACGCAAACGGGCAATTCTCAGCCGGTGCAGGCAACGATCAGAACTTCTGGTTCAATCCGGCGGCGTTCGCGGCACCGGCGGCCGGCACGTTTGGCAACGCGCCGAGAAACGCATGGTACAACCCGTCGGAGCAGCAGTGGGACATTGCGTTTTTCAAGAACTTCCGGCTGAGCGGAACGCAGCGCCTGCAGTTCCGCGCCGAGGTTTTCAACTTCATCAATCGTCCGAACTGGAACAACATCGCAGGGTCGACGACAACGTCGGGGTTCACGACCGTGGATCCAACGAACGCGAACTTCGGCCGGATTGTCAGCAAGAACGACGCGCGCCGCGACTCACAGCTCAGTCTTCGCTATATGTTCTGAAGATCGCCGGATCGGCGCGGCCAGCCGATGATGCGTAGACAGGAAGGCCGGCGGCGACCAGCCGCAGCGTGCCATTCGCGTCGAGGACGTTGATGCGCTCGACGGTGATCTCGCCCGGATTCTCATTCGTCGCTTGTCTGAAGGTCTGTCGTCATGGCTTCAACGATTCGCGGCGGGTTCATGCGCGTCGACCCGGTCACGAGCGCCCTCGTGCAGATCATCGCGTTCCAGTCCGATCCCGCGACGTTGTCGCGCTCCCTGGTCAGCACGCCGACCAACGGGAACCCATCGGAGCCGCGCGAGCAGATCACGTTCACATTGGCGCTGGACGCCACCGCTGCGGGCACGAATCAGCTTGGGATCTACCCGATGCTGTCCGCGCTCGAACTCCTGCTGTACGTCGCCGCCGACCCACCGCCGCTGACGGTATTCGTGTGGGGCAACCGCCGCATCCTGCCGATCCGCCTGATCGAGTTGCAGGTGAAGGAGCAGGCGTTCGATGCCGCGCTCACACCGATCCAGGCGGAGCTCGCGGTGACATTGCAGGTGCTGAAAGCGGCAGATCTCGCCGCGGGGAGCGAAGGCCGCCGCCTCTGGGACGCCCACGTCCTGGTGATGCAAAGGCTCGCGAGCGAGCTGCCGCCGGCAACGCTGGCCGATCTCGGACTCGGCAGCCAGGGACTGGCGGCGAAGCCTGATCGATAGTGCTCCACCACGCCGACAGGCCACCGAACAGGTGCATCGCGTAACACGGCTTCCCTTGTCGGATGGCCAACGGATTTTCGGCCTGCTGTCGGGGAAGCCCGGTGATGGACAGCGGTCACTTTCGCGGACCGAGCTCACCCCGTCTGAGCCGGCGGTACAGATCCAGCGCGTCCGCGATGATCGCGACGGCATCGGCGGGTCCCAACAGGTCTTCGATGACGACCTGCTTGTGCTCCAGGGTCTTGTAGTCCTCGAAGAACCGGCGCACCTGCCGCAGGACGTGGCCGGGCAGCTGCTCCTTGTCCGTATATTCGGCATAGGCCGGATCGCGAACACTGACGGCCACGATCTTGTCGTCGATGCCCTTTTCGTCGCGCATGCGCATGACGCCAATCGCCCGCGCCTCCACCACCGTCAACGGATACACCGGCTCCTGCGCGAGCACCAGGACATCCAATGGATCGCCGTCATCGCAAAACGTGCGCGGTATGAAGCCGTAATCTGCGGGGTAGTAGACCGCGCTGTAAAGGACTCGATCGAGACGCAGCAGGCCGGTCTCCTTGTCGAGCTCGTATTTATTCTTGCTGCCTTTTGGAATCTCGATGACGACAGGAAACGCCGTGGCAATGACCGCATCGTCGATGTAGCTGTCGTGCCAGGGATGCATGCACTTCCTTTCAGCGGGAAGCAACGGCGTGCGGGTCGACGAGGATCGTAGCACCTGCGTGTCTAAGAGGGACTTGCATAGTCCCGCTCCGAGTCAGTACTCGTCGGTCCAGGTTCTTGACGTTAGCGGCGCGGCGAGTCGAAGGAACTGCGGCTTTCCTGCCTCAACCGTCAGGGCAACCCGACAGGCGCCGTCGGCCGACTCGAGTCGGGAACGAGCATGCGGATCGTGCCATCCTGCCGCGACGTGATGAAAAGGTCACCGTCTCGACTGCGTGAAATGTGCAGATCCGCGCACGCCGTCATCGGCCTTTTTCATCGCTGCGACATCGGCCGCGAATATCGGTTCTGGGAACTGGATGTCACCACTGCGGCTCCGTAGCGATGATACGTGCCTTTGACCGGGACCTGTCCGACGCCAGGTTTCGTGTAGTCGCAAACGCCCGTCGGAAACACCGCCGTCATCTTCGCCTTCTGGGCCTCGGTGAACGGCACTCTGTACTCGCTGAAATTAACTGGCTTCAACTGGCACTTCATCACGTCGTTCGTCAGCGGCGCACCGGCCACCAGGCGCGGCTCGCTGTGTACGGGATACAGGGCGTTGCACCGGTTCTTCGCATCGAAGCTCGCCGGCTCGACGATCCTGTTGCCTTCCGGATCCCAGCACGTGTCCACCGCCTCCGCGGGTTTGTGCTTCACGACCTTGTCCGGCGACAGCGGCGCCGGGTCGCCGATGATACCGTCGAGCCACTTGTTCATCGTATCGAGGGTCGCCGTCGTCGCGCTGGCGTTCGACGCGATCCAGACGACGGTGTTGTCGACGCGGCCGTTCGCCTTCTGGAGCCGCGCGCGGACGACGAAATCGCGCTGCCGGTCGTGGATGTCCCCACGGGCGTCGTTATAGCTGCGCGACATCAGGATAGGGACGTTCGCGAGCGCCGAATTGTACGACGCCTGCAGCCCGCTTTCGTACGCCGCCCTCAGCGCGATCGGATCACCGGACGCGCGATCGGGCACGATCTTGCCCTCGATATCCGTACCGCCGATTCTGGCGTTGACCTCGAGGAACTCGTCGACGCTGATCGCGCCGCTGTTCAGCGCCGCCAACCCATACTGGATGCCGACGTTGTCCGTCGGGCGCCGCGCCCATCCGGTTTTCGGATCCCGGCCGTAGATGTTGATGCGAATATCCTGGGTCGTGCAGCGCGCGCCGCCGGGATTGTTGACGGGATCGTAAACGAGACGCTTGTCAGCCAGTGCACATCCTTGTGCGTTGGTCGGCACACCGAGGCGGCCGTACGCCGCATTCCATGCTGCGGCCGTTCCGGGCGTAAACCCTTCAACCGCGCTCTTCTTTTCCTGGGTCCAGACGGCGGGATCCAGCTTGGGCCACAGATTCGTCAGCAGAATGCTGTCGATCGTGTGCAGGGTCGAATCGGGGAAGGTCAGGCTCGGCATCAGACCGTCGAGCAGCCCGGGGTACAGCTGGGTGATCACGAGTTGCTGAATGGCGCCGCCCGATCCTCCGCTGCCGGTGACCCACCTGGGGACGCCATAGCGTTCGATCAAGTATTCCTTGATCATCATCAACGTCTCGCCCTGCAGCACCGCATTGCCTCGCCGGCCGTTCACGAGCTCCGACGACACGACGTACGCGAATCCTCGCGACAGCGCTAGGTGATTCACCGCCCCGCCGTTGACGCTGGCGGAGGGCAGAGGCACGACTCCCTGCACGTACTGCGTACCCGAGCCGCCGCCGAAAGAGACGACGATCTTCCGATTCCATCCCGCTCCCGGCTTCCATGCGGACGCCTCCACGGTCGCGGCCGTGGGATCATCGAGGATCGCCGCCTGGTAGACGGCGCGATTGATCACACCGCCCTCGACGCGGACGATGTAGGGCACCGTCTTGCCCTCGTTCGTAGTCGTGGTCACGAGATCGGCTGGGCGGGAACCGATCGGATTGTCCAGCGTCTTGAACGTGTCGTTCGACGCGCGATACACGTACCACACCTTCCGCGCTGCAGAACAGTCGGCGTCGAGGGCTGGGCCCAGACCCGATGGCTCGGTGTCGCACTGATACGGCTTGAGATGCGGGCCCGATAGAATCGGACCGGAGATCGGGTAATTCGTCACGCTCAACATCGCCCTGGCCGACGACGATTTCAGCGTGGCCTGGAGCATGTTCGCGCCGAGGCCCATGCCCTCGACGAGCCCGCGGAAATGGCCCGGAGCGCCCTCGGGCTTCAGGCGGCTCGAAACGTCCTTTCCATTCAGCATGAGAGTCATGTCGCCCGGGGCCATGCCGGATGGCGCGACGACCTCGACCAGCGCGTCGCCACCGCTGACCATATCGGGTCGCGACGACAGAATGTGGATCTGGAGCGCGCCACGCGACTGCGTGTGTCCTTCGCGCGATCCCGCGGCGACAACGACCGCCGTCAGCCCGATCGTGGCGGCCACAGCGTGACCAAACCTGTTCGAGCCGGGCGCTCCGTTTCCCATGTCCTTACTCCTTCGTCGTGGCCCGGGGTCCGCCCCGACCGTGGGCCCGCCCAGACAGGACGCCAGCAACGCTTCCGTTAATGACGCCGCCCACATAATATGCCTGTCGCACATCAAGGAGGCCTGTCCATGCGACCGTCTATCCCTTTCCTGTTGCTCGCCGCCGTCTCCATCGGCGGTATCCCCGGCGGGGCGCACGCCCAAACGAAGACGATCCTTCCCTACGATCACATTCACCTGAACGAGCCCGCCGCCGAGGCGAGCCAGTGGTGGGAAAAGAACATCCCAGGCGGACGCCGGATAACGGAGGCACCCAACCGAATCATGTACGGCGCCGTGCGTCTGATGTTCCTGGGATCACAATCGAAAGGCGGCAGCGATGGCAGCGTGATCGAACACCTCGGCTTCTCCGTTGCGGACCTCGACGCGAAGATGCGCGAGCTCGCCGCGATTAACACCAAGGTGATCGAGCCGGTGAAGGAGGTGCCCGGCCTGTACAAGTCGGCGATGATCGAAAGTCCGTGGGGTACGCGGGTGCAGCTGGTTCAGGATCCCGAGTTGCTCGGGCTCCATCATGTCCAGCTTCGCGCGCCGGATCCCGAGGCTGTGTATGCCTGGCTCTTCGACAAGTTCGGCGGAGATCGCACCAAGATCAAAGGTCAACGCGACTCGATGCGGTACGGCGGGATCCCGGGATTCACGACGGTGCACATCGTCGTCGCAAAGGGAGAGGCCGCTCCCAGCCAGGGCCGCGCGATCGATCATATCGGCTGGCGATCCCTCGGACCAATCAACGACACGAAGGCGATGCTCGAGAGCAAACAGGTGCAGCTCACCAGCCAGCCCAGCCCGCTGAACCTTCCGAACGGCCCGTCGATCAACTTCTTCTACATCGCCGGACCGAATGGAGTGCGCATCGAACTCGTCGAGCGTCCCGGCCTGAAGCCAGGCGAGTAAGGCGCTAAAAGCTTGTCGGGGCGCTATTCCAGAAGCAGCGGCTCGCCGGGTTCCTCGCTCATCGGGACAAGCTGGTGATCGCGCATGATGAGCCGCGCGCATGCATTCCACCGTAGCAGTGCGTCGTCGTTGTTCGGCGGTCGGATGGTTTCTGCGCGCTCGAAGCAGCGCATCGCCTCGCTCAGCCAGTCGTACGCCCGTGCGCCGCCGCGCGGCGTGTGATGGCGCAGCAGCGCCTTGGCACGGCGCTCGTGGACGATGCCGGTGTAGTAGAGGCGCTCGTATTCGTCGCGCAGCCTCGCGACCGTCTGCCACGCGTCGTTGACGCGGGCCGGTTCGTCGGCGAACTGATCGGTGATGGCCAGGAGCAACGTCGCCAGCAGGTCCTGATTGTCCGGTTCGATCTTGAGCGCATCGAGGCAGATGCTCTCGGCCTCGGCCGGTTCGTTCAGGAGACGGTACCGTTCGGCCTTGGCGAGCGCCCTCGGTACTGCCTCGGCCGATAAGGTCTTCAGCTCAAACATGTTGACCTCCAAGGAACACCCGCAACAACTTCGTGACAGGATCGTACAGCTGGTCGATGACGCGCTCCTTCAGCGGAATGATGGCGTTGTCCGTAATCGTAATCCCTTCCGGGCACACCTTCGTACAGCACTTCGTGATGTTGCAGTATCCAATCCCGTGCTGGTATTTCAGGTCTCGTGCTCGATTCTCGGTATCGAGCGGGTTCATCTCGAGCGCTGCGGCGTACACGATGTGGCGCGGGCCCACGAACTCGTCGAAGAGCGCATGGTCGCGCAGCACGTGGCAGACGTCCTGGCACAGGAAGCACTCGATGCATTTCCGGAATTCCTGGACGCGTTCGACATCGACCTGCGCCATGCGCCACGTGCCGTCCGCGGCATCCGGCGGCCGCGGCTTGAACTTGCGGATGCTCTTCTTGGCCTCGAAGTTCCACGACACGTCGCTGACAAGGTCGCGGATGGGTGGGAACGCACGCATGGGCTCGATAGTGACGCTCTTCGATAGATCGAGCTGGTTCAACCGCGTCATGCACATCAAGCGGGGATTGCCGTTCACTTCGGCGGAGCACGATCCGCACTTGCCGGCCTTGCAGTTCCAGCGGACGGCAAGGTCGTGCGCCTGCTCGGCCTGAATCTGGTGAACGGCATCGAGCACCACCATGCCGTCGGACACCCCGGTGACATAGTCGCGGAATTCCCCACCGCGCGCATCGCCGCGCCAGATTCGGAACGTCGCGGTGGCCTCCACTACTTCATCTCCTCGATGATCTGCTTCAGATAGGCCGGCATCTCTGGAATCGGCGCCCGCGAGAGCTCCATCGCGCCGTCCCGTCCTTTCCGGACGACGAGGTTGCAGGTCGCGTAGGACTCGTCCTTCGCCGGATAATCGTCGCGAAAATGTCCGCCGCGGCTTTCCTTCCGCTCGATCGCGCAACGTGTGATCGCTTCGGACACGGTGAGCAGGTTGTGGAGGTCGATCGCTGCATGCCAGCCCGGGTTGTACTCCCGATGACCGCCCACTCCGACACCTGATGCGCGTTCGGCGAGCTTTCGAAGTCTGTCCAGCGCGCACACCATTTCGGGCTCATTCCGGACGATTCCGACCAGATCCTGCATGGTGTCCTGTAGCGCGTACTGGATCTGATAGGGAGCTTCGCCAGATGCGCCACGCTCGAATGGTTCAAGGGCGCACCGTGCGGCTTCGTCGACCTCCCCGGCGTCGATCGCACCCGCCTCATGTTCCTTCGCATACTTTGCGGCGAATTCCCCTGCCCGCTTGCCGAACACGAGCAAATCGGACAGCGAGTTGCCGCCGAGGCGATTGGCGCCGTTGATGCCCGCCGCACACTCACCGGCGGCGAACAAGGCGGGTACCGTCGACATCTGGGTGTCGGCGTCGACCCGCACGCCGCCCATGATGTAGTGGGTCGTCGGGCCGACTTCCATTGGCTCCTGGGTAATGTCCAGGTCGGCAAGCTGCTTGAACTGATGGTACATGCTCGGCAGCTTCCTCTTGATGTGATCCGCTCCGTTCGGCACCCGCGTCCTGATCCAGCTGATGTCGAGAAAGACGCCGCCATGCGGACTGCCGCGGCCGGACTTGACCTCACGCATGATGCACCGACTGACGTGATCGCGTGTCAGTAACTCCGGCGGGCGCCGTGCGGCTTTATCACCCTGGGTGTAGCGCCAGCCTTCCTCTTCGTTGTCAGCCGTCTGCGCCTTGTAGTTGTCGGGGATGTCGTCGAACATGAACCGGCGTCCCTGGTTGTTCCTGAGCACGCCGCCCTCGCCCCGCACGCCTTCGGTGACGAGGATCCCGCTCACGCTCGGAGGCCAGATCATGCCGGTCGGATGGAACTGCACGAACTCCATGTCGACGAGTTCGGCCCCCGCGTCGTAGGCCAGCGTGTGGCCGTCCCCGGTGTACTCCCAGCTGTTGCTGGTGATCTTGAAGGCACGGCCGACACCGCCGGTGGCGAGGACAATCGCCTTTGCGCGAAAGAGCGTGAAGCGGCCGCGCTCGCGCTCGTACCCGAACGCGCCGACCACGCGGCCGCCTTTTTTCAACAGCCGGATGATCGTGCACTCCATGTGCACGTCGATGCCCTGGTGAATCCCGTGGTCCTGCAGCGTCCGAATCATCTCGAGGCCGGTCCGATCGCCGACGTGGGCGAGCCGGGGATATCGATGGCCACCGAAATTCCGCTGAAGAATGCGGCCGTCACGGGTGCGATCGAATGTGGCGCCCCACGCCTCGAGTTCGCGCACGCGATCGGGGGCTTCCTTCGCGTGCAGCTCCGCCATGCGCCAGTTGTTCACGTACTGCCCGCCGCGCATCGTGTCGGCAAAATGCACGCGCCAGCTGTCGCGTTCGTCGACGTTGCACAGCGCCGCGGCGATCCCGCCCTCGGCCATCACCGTGTGCGCCTTTCCGAGCAGCGATTTGCAGACCAGCCCGACGGATACGCCGGCGGCGGAGGCTTCGATGGCGGCCCTCAGTCCTGCTCCGCCGGCGCCGATCACGAGCACGTCATGTTCGTGCGTCTGGTATTCGGGCATCAGAGAATCCTGAAGTCCGTCCACACGCCCATCGAGCAGAGCCGGACGTACAGGTCGCTGAAGCCGACAGTAAACAGACTGCACCACGCCCAGAACATGTGCCTGCGGTTCAGGCAACTCACGCAGGAGTACGCCTGCAGTCTGACGCGTGAACGCGATAGTTGATCGGCGCAGCCGCCCACGAGATGACGCAACGAGTGACAGCCGAAGAGGTACGCGCTCAGAAGAACGCAGTTGGAGAGGAGCACCAGAGATCCGACGCCGATGCCGAACGAGACCGTCCCGGTGGCCGGATCCGTGAACCGGAACGCCTTCAACGCATCGATGGCCAGGATGAACAATACGGCGAGCGAGAGGAACAGCGCGTAGCGATGAGCGTTCTGCAACACCAGCGGAAACGAGTTCTCGCCGCGATAGCTCGACCGCGGCTCGCCGACCGTGCACGACGGCGGATCGGCCCAGAACGCCTTGTAGTAAGCGCCGCGGTAGTAATAGCAGGTCAAGCGGAACAGACCCGGGATCGGCAGAATCAACAGCGCTGGCGAGAACGGCAGCCACTCGGGCCAGCTTGCGGGACGCGGACCGAACCAGCTGTGCGGTGAGCTGCCGAAGATCTCCGGCGAGTAGAAGGGCGAGAGGTACGGGCCGTACGTGTAGTGATCGCCCCGGAACGCCGCCCAGGTCGAATAGACAAGAAACGTCGACAATCCGAGGACGACGATTACTGGCTGGATCCACCACGCATCACGGCGTGTAGTTTCACCAAACCGACGAACCGGCAGCCGGACTGGGGCAGCCGACACAGCCATGCTGCTGATCCTTTTCTGAATAGGCCCAAAAACGGCCGGGCTTCCGTCGCCGAATGCAGACAAACCCAATTCGAGGCCGTACCTACAGAGCCGGAAGCGAATTTTAACCCAGCCACAGCTGTCGGTGGCGGGCAGGCAAGAGCACGCACCCCTAGTGGGCGAGATGACAGGAGACCTAGCTCTGGCATACTGTTCAAAGACGAACAAGCGGCGAAAACCACGACGAAACCCAGATCTGGTTATCTCGACCCGGAGATGCACCGGCAGCTCGACCATGTCAAGATGGGTGTCGCTGACCCACCTGCGGCCGACGAAAGAGTGGCCGCTGCTCTTTCATGGACGACTACGACGAATTGCTGGTCGTGCGTGAATGGCTGAACGGTGAGATTACTTCCTATACAACCTCGGGGGTATTCCGACCAGATCAGTCGCGGACGAGCCTGAGGCGCTCGAGCAGGGGTGTTGGCGGTACGAGGGCTGCACCCCGGGCATCGGAGGGACTCGCATGCCGCAAGAACCCCGCAAACCCGAACCGAAATCGGCTGGACAAAAGCCGGAACTCGAGCGACCGCAGGAGCAAAAACCAGAAATCAAGCGGCCGGAGATCGTCGACGAGGAGCTCGTCGAGGAAGATCGGTTTCAAAGCACCGACAACTGAGCGTGCGTGGAAGCGCGCCAGCGTCGCGGAACGTTCGCTTCGGCTCGATGTCTCCCGTAGGTCTGCTACAGTAGCACACAAACACTTTGGCTAGGGATCGGGAGACACAAGACGTTCTGAAGGGCACGCTGGACATGCTGATCCTGACCGCCTTGGCCCTTGAGCCGATGCATGGCTGGGGGATCGGCGAGCGCATCGCACAGCTCTCGCGTGACGTCTTCCGCCTGCAGACGGGAACCTTGTATCCCGCGCTCCATCGGCTGCTTCGGCAGGGCCGGATTACTGCCGACTGGCGCGTCACAGGGAACGGACGCCGCGCCCGCTATTACAAGCTGACGGCATCGGGACGCAAACTGCTGGATGCGGAGCGGGCCTCGTGGACGCGCGCGAGCCTGGCGGTCAACCGCATCCTCAGCGCCCAGTTGTAGCGAGGAATCGAGGGTCGCTTGTCGTGGATCGATAGCGCGCGACAGAGACTGCGCGAGCTGCTCCGCGCGTCCCGCGTGGACGCAGAGCTCGACGAGGAAGTACGCGATCATTTCGCGCGCGAGCTCGAGCGTCAGGAGCACAGGGGCCTGCCATCCGGCGCCGCACGGCGCCAGGCATACTTGATCACCGGAGCGACCCATTCGGCGAAAGAAGCGGTTGCGGATGAACGGACCGGACATCTGCTGGCCGATCTGCGACGCGATCTTCGGTTCGGCGCGCAGGGCGTCCGGCGGAATCCCGGGTTTGCGACAGCGGTCGTTCTCTCGTTGGCGCTCGGCGTCGGCGGCACGACAGCGATCTTCAGCGTCGTGCACGCGGTGCTGCTCCGCCCTCTGGCCTATCCGCACTCGGACCAACTCCACCTCGTTCGCGTCTGGTGGAAGGACTTCTCCTCGAGTCTGTCCGTCGCGGACTTCTTGACCGTGAGCGAGCACTCGCCGCCCGCGGTCCGCGTTGGGGCGTACTACCTGCCGGACGGCGGCTTCGCCATGGCCACCAGAGACGGCCCCGAGGTCGTCGACGGCGGGTACGTCACGCACGAGCTCTTTGACGTGCTGGGGGTCTCGCCGATCGTCGGTCGCGGCCTCTCGCCAGATCGGACGTCGCGCGAAATCCTGATCGGCGAGCTGCTCTGGCAGGAGCGCTTTGGTTCGCGGCGCGGCGCGATCGGCGAGAGTCTGTCGCTCGATGGCGAGACGTTCACGATCGTGGGCATCATGCCGGCGGGATTCCACCTGCCCGGCCAGCGCAACGATCGCGTCTGGGTCCACGCCTCGTTCAACACGGTGACGCGCCGCGGCCCGTACTTTTTGACGGCCATCGCGCGGCTGCCGGACGGGACCGGCGCGGCGGCCATCGAGAGCGCGCTCACCGGTGCCGCTGTTCCCGTGCTGCGCGAACAGTACGGCATCGCCGAACCATGGCGGTACGGTCTGCGTCCGCTCAAGGACGTCCTGGTGGGCGACACACGGCAAACGCTCTTGCTGACGTTCGCCGCTGTGGGGCTCGTGCTGCTGATCGCCGTGGCCAACGTCGCGAACCTGCTGCTGGCGCGCGGGACCGTACGCGCGCGTGAGATGGCGGTTCGTGCGTCGCTCGGGGCCGGCCGCGGACGCTTGATCCGACAGCTGCTCACGGAGTCGGCGCTGCTCGGGTTCCTCGGCGGCGCAGCCGGTCTCGCGCTGGCCGCCGGCATCGTACGCGCTGCTCGGATTGCGGCGGTCGCCGTTATTCCTCGCATGGACGAAGTCCGGGTGGACCTTGCAGTGGCCTGCGTGGCGATCGCGTCAGGAATCGTCGCCGGCCTTGCAGCTGGGCTCGTGCCGGTCGTGAGACTGCCATGGACCCGACTGAGCGAGTGGTTGCGCGCCGGCGGCCGCGGGGCGAGCGACCACCCGCGGCTGGGCGGCACGAGGCAGGCCCTCGTCATCGCCGAAATCGCGCTGGCGCTCACCGTGGTCGCGAGCGCGGCGCTGCTCGTCAAGACATTGCTGCGTGTGCAGCAGGTCGATCCTGGATTCGAACCCGACAACGTGATCTCCTTCCGGCTCGCGCTGCCGGATCGGCCGTATGCGGATCGGACGCGAATGTGGGCCTTCATCACCGATCTCGAACGCGCTCTCTCTGCCGTGCCTGGCGCCCGCTCGGTCGCGTCGGCGATGTCGCTGCCGCCCGACCAACTGGTGATGTCGAACAACTACACGGTGGAAGGAACGACACGTGATCAGGCCGGCGCTCGCGGCGTCGCCGAGTGGAACGTCGTGACCATCGACTATTTCAAGACGCTCGGCATCCGGGTGCGGCGTGGGCGCGCGTTCGACACAACGGATCGTCTCGACACACCACCTGTCGCGATCGTCAACGACGCTTTCGTGCGACGGCACTTCCCCGCCGGCGATCCGCTGGGTCGACGAATCAAAGGCGGCGACTGGGATGCGCGCGCGAGGTGGATCACGATCGTCGGCGTCGCGGCGGATGTGCCGTACGAGAAGGGCGCCTGGATCGGCTCGAACCCGACGGTGTACACGGCGTATTCGCAGAACGCGTGGCTGCAATCGCCGTATGTCGTGATCAAGACCACCGCCGATCCGACCGCGTCGGTGGCGGCCGCACGCGGTGTCGTGACGGCGCTCGATGCGCGCGTACCGCTGCGCGATGTCGCGACGATGAGCGAACGCATGCATCGGTCGACGGAGCAGCCACGATTTCGAGGATTGCTGTTTTCAGCGCTCGGCGGCCTGGCGCTCGTTCTCGCCGTCACCGGGCTCTACAGCGTCATGGCGTACCATGTCAGCCAGCATCGACGCGATACGGCGATCCGCAGAGCCCTCGGCGCACGCAGCGACGAGATCGTTCGCTCCACGATCGCCGCCGGTGCCCGCCCGGCGCTTTGCGGCATCGTCCTCGGCGTCGCGGGTGCGCTGGCGGTCACCCGGAGTTTGGCCGCGCTGTTGTTTCAAGTGAATCCACGCGACCCGGGCGTGCTGGCCGCAACAGCCGGCGTGCTGGCGGCGGCTGCGCTCGTCGCATGTGCCTGGCCGGCGATGCGCGCGGTTCAGATCGATCCCGCCACCCTCCTCCGCGACGAGTAGCGCGCTGAGCGCTCCGAACATCGTCGGGCATTTCGCGGCATCGAGGAATCGGATTCCGAGATCGTCAGTGCCCTGAACCGGTCGCGCGCTGGCGTTTCAATTCGCGCCGCTGAAGATATTCGCCCTGCACGAGAAGGTAGGCGACGTAGTACTTGTAGATGTTGCTCACGTAGGTGACGGTTTCACGGCCGATACGCGCAGCGGCGATTCGCTCGACATTGTCGAACCAGACGTTCGCGTCGAGTCCCTGCTGCGCCGCGTCTCGCCTGAGCTGCCGGATTCGTCCCGGTCCGCAGTTATAGGCGGCGAACGCAAAGAGCATCTTGTTCACGTCGTCCATGTCTTCCTTGGCGTAGTACTGGTCGACCATGAAACGAATGTATTTCACTCCCGCGTGAACGTTCGGATCGATCTGGTGGATGTCGCCGACCTTCAGCTCCCGTCCAGTGTCGGGCATCAACTGCATGACGCCGATCGCGCCCACATGACTCTTCGCGTTCTGGTCGAGTTTTGATTCCTGATAGCCCTGCGCCGCCATCAGCATCCAGTCAAGCTGGTACTTGTCGCCGTACTTCCTGAACAGCGATATGACCGCGCGGAATTTGGCTGCGGCGGCCTCGGCCGTCGCGCCTTTGACGAACTGCGTGTTCAGCATGTACCGGCGGAAGATCATGCGGGCGTTGAGCGAAGCCACGCCGTTCGTGTCGAGGAATTCATTGAGCGCCGACTTCAGCTGGGGACTGTTCGGGCGGATTGCCCACGCGATCTCCCCGCCTTTCCGGAGAGCCACGGTGGGGTACAGTTGAGCTTGGGCAAGACGCGCTGCCAGAACCATGCCTTGTGGTTGTCGACGACCAGCGTGTCGACGAGACCGGCATTGGCCATCTCGAGCAGATCTTCGTCTTCGAGCTCTTCGGGCGCGGGAACCAGTTTCGCCGGCGGCCGACCTGCGGCCGCCAGTGGCTCGTTCAGCTTGACGAGACTCTGATAGTAAGAGCTCGACTCTCGAACGAAGATCTCGCGCCCCGAAAGGTCCTCGACCGACGCGACGGGCGGCGCGTCAGGCTTCGTGACGACGATTTCTTCGACCCCCGCAATCCAGGGCAAGGTGAAATCGACGGTCCGCGCGCGCTCCGGAGTCACAGTGAGATCCGCCATCACGACGTCGCCGCGACCGTCGAGAAGCGCGGGTATCAACTCGTTGCGTGAGAGCGGGATGAACTGAACGTTGACGGTCAGGTGCCCGGACGCAAACTTCTTGTTGAGAAATGTCTCCAGCAGCTTCCCCTGGTCGTACGCGGTTCCGCGAGGCGTGCCGCGATCGATGAAGTAGAGCGTTTTGCTGAACACGGTCAGGACGCGAACGAGGCGGCGCTCCGCCATTCCGTCGAGGTCGCCGGTCCATTTCGTCATGACGGGCGTCAGCGCAAGGCCGAGCCGGCCCTTTTCCTGTGGAGTTTGGGCCAGGCCGCTGGACGCGGAACAGACGAAAACTACGACGGCGGCAAGAGCAGGCGGCTTCACGTGGCTCAGCCGGGAGCATCCAGCGCGGAGAAATACAGCGCTATGCAGTTCCGGAAAATCAGTGCTTCTGCAGGTTCGTCTCGCTGATGATTCGAACATCGGCCAGGCGCCATTGTCCGGTGCCATGGAGCCATGTCTGCGAGATCCACGAGACGTGTGGCGAAAGATCATCGCCGACCTCAGCTTGCTCGGTCATCCGACCTGTCAGCACGGCAGAGTCTCCGACAACCTGACACGTCACCTTCTCGAGGGCCACGCGGATATCGCTGACGCCTGCCGGCAGCCGCTCGTTCGGGCGACGGGCGTCGGACACGGTGATATCCGGGGTTGCCAGCACGCGCATCGCGGCGGCGTCACCGCGCGAATACGCCTTCAGCCAGCGTTGCGCCCCGTCGATGAGATCGCGTTTCGTGTCTGCCAATCCGAGTGCCGGCGGGGACGCTGAGTCTTTCGCGCTTGGCGAAGCAACATCCTTCGGTGCAGCCGCGCCGGTTGCCACGGACGGTGATGTTGAAGCGGCCTGACGCGCCTGACTCGCACCGCTTTGACCATTCACGGCGTACCGCCGGGTGACAATCTCACCATCGCGTCCTAGTGCGGCCGGCCCAAGAGTTGGCGTCGAGACGAACACCGCACCGGCGTCCCCCACGCGCAAAGACACTTCCCGCGCTGCCGTCACGCGTCTCGACTCCCCGGGCTTGAGCAGACGCCCCGTTTCAACCCGCCCATCAACGGTCGCCTGAATCCACGCCAGACGTCGCGCTTCGATAAGAATTGCCCAGGGCGCCGGTTTTGGCGGAACCCCCACCTGAAGCGCCGAGGCCGCGCTCGGTTTCGAATCCGTGCCCGGTCGGACCGGCGCTGCAGTCACCGGCCGAGCGGCTTTGGCGCTGACGCGGCGGTACGCCGTGACACCGGCAAACGCGACCGTACTACCGGCGACCAC
>JBKPDW010000472.1:0-21993 GCA_046728115.1 Acidobacteriota bacterium
CGCCGAGCGCCAGGCGCAGGCTGATCTCGCGCCGGCGCGCGACAGCACGCGCCAGGAGCAGGTTCGCCACGTTGGCGCAGGCGGTCAGCAACACGACGCCGACGAAGACAATCAGCACGAACAGCGGGCTCGCATAGATCTCGCGCAGGTTGTCCTGCCCGCGAGATCCGTCCAGCAGCCGCAAATGCGGCCGGTCGCGATCCGCGCGGGTCAGCAACGTCTCGGTGACCGCCTGCTGGAACACCGGTTCAACGGCGTTCTCAGCCTGCTGACGATTCACGTCGGCCTTGAGCCGGCCCATGACGAGCACCCACCAGTAGTCGGGGTCCTCCAGGAGCGATCCGCCCCGGGCATGACGATTCGGCGAGACCAGAGGCTGAGCACTCAACGGCATGAACACGTCCGGCCGTTGGCCGGGCTCGAGCCCGATGAATGCGGGCGGGTTGACGCCGACGATGGTGACGGCAACCTGATTGACGCGCATCTCGGTGCCGATCGCGTCCGGATTCCGGCCGAACCGTCGTGCCCAGTAGGCGTCGCTGATCGTCGCCACCGTTTCCGCAGCGGCGCGCACGTCATCGGCCGGGCCGATTGCGCGGCCCGCGATCGGCGCGATACCGATTCCTCGATAGAAGTCGCCCGAGACCAGGTGCGCCGATACCAAATCGGGTTCATCGCCGACCATCGCCGTGACACGGCCGATCGGTTTGAACTCGAAGACCGAGTCGAACAAGGACGTTTGCGCTCGAAGGATCCGGGCGACAGGATATGAGAACGAGCTGCTCGCCCGTCCGCCGCTGACGGTTCGGGCCCAATTGCCCCACGACGAATTCATGATTGCGCGCGGGCCCGATACCCACGTGAACAGGACGAGCTGTTCCGGCCGGGGCACCGGAAGCGGCTTCCAGACTGCGGCTTCCATCAGGCCGAAGATCGCGCTGTTGGCGCCGATGCCGATCGCGAGCGACAGGATCGCCACCGCCGCAAGGACCGGAGCTCGATGCAGCTGTCTCCACGCGTAGCGCGCGTCGGCGCCAACCTCGTCGAGCAACCGCAAGCCGAGCGCATCGCGCATCTGTTCCTTGTAGAGTTCGACGCCGCCAAACTGCAGGCGCGCGCGACGCCAGGCGTCTTCTGGCGAGAGCCCCGATCGTACGAGGTCGTCGACACATTGCTCGATGTGGAATTGCAGCTCGCCGTCCATCCGCGCTTCGACGCTGGCGCGTCGAACCGTGCTGCGCAGCCACCATCGCAAGCGCGCAAGGATGCTCATGCAGTCTCCGAGGTGTCCAGGATTCCGGCAATGATGTCGGTCATCCGGTTCCAGTTGCGGGTTTCCTTCCG
Organism: Acidobacteriota bacterium; assembly: GCA_046728115.1. Classification (GTDB taxonomy): domain Bacteria; phylum Acidobacteriota; class Vicinamibacteria; order Vicinamibacterales; family CAVVIG01; genus CAVSWN01. Next base: position 1,345 of record JBKPDW010000472.1, read on the forward strand.
CAAATGGCGGCGACCAGCGGCCGTCAGCCGGTAGAAGCGCGCTCTGCGTTTGTTGTCGGATTCGCCCCATTCGCTCTCGATCAGCCCCTGGTGCTCGAGGCGGTACAGGGCGGGGTAGAGCGATCCCTGCTGGATTTCGAGGCGGTTGCGGGAAATCTGCTGGATGCGCAGGAGGATACCGTAGCCGTGCAGCGATCCCAGCGAGACCGCCTTCAGAATCAACATATCGAGCGTGCCTTGAATCAAATCCTGGGCCTTGGCCACGGCTCTCCTATACAGTCTAGGAAACGCTACGGCCAGTCTCCTAGATTGTCAAGGAGAAGCGGCCGGGCGCGCCGCAGTGCGATCGCTATAGCCATTGACAATATAGCCAGTATGGCTATAGTTGGAGCCATGGACGAGCTCGACGCGCTGCTGCCGCTGCCCCCCGCCACGTTTCATATCCTCCTCGCGCTGGCCGACCAGGATCGCCACGGCTACGCGATCATTCAGGAGATCGAAGCCCGCACCGGCGGCGAACTCCGGCTGAGTGCCGGGACCTTGTATCGATCCATCCAGCGAATGCTGGAGCAGGGCCTGCTCGTCGAAACCCGTGATCGCCCCGCTCCCGAAGAGGATGATGAGCGGCGGCGGTACTACAGAATCACGCCGCTCGGGACGACGGCCGCCAAGGCAGAGGCGCGGCGGCTGAGCGGGCTCGTCCGGATGGCCCGGGCAGCCGGGTTCGCACCGAGACGCGCCTGAGGGGCGAACCGGATCGCAAGAGGAGAGGCTGATGCGTCTCTACGGACTGCTGCTTCGACTGTACCCGGCAGCGTTCAGAAACGAATACGGCACCGGGATGCGCGACGTGTTTCTCGAGCAACGCGCCTGCGCGAGCGGCATCGGTGTCATCACGCTGTGGCTGACGACGCTCGTGGACGTCGGCATGAACGCGGCAGCGGCGCACGCGGACCTGCTCAGGCAGGATCTGTCGTACACGGCCCGCATGCTGCGACGAGCGCCCGGCTTTGCGATCACAACCGTTCTGATCGTCGCGCTCGGCATCGGTGCCACGACTGCGGCGTTCTCGGTGACCGACTTCGTCCTGATTCGGCCGCTGCCGTTCCCCGAGCCGGACCGCCTGGTGAAGCTCTGGGAACGGACGCCGGGTTATTCGGTGATGGAGCTCTCGCCTCCCAATTATCGCGATTGGAAAGCGGCCGCGACCTCGTTCGAATCGATGGGCGCATATCACAGCGAGGAATTGACGTTGACGGGTGTAGGCGAGCCGCGTCGCCTTGTCGGTGCCTCGGTGAGCGCCGACCTCCTGCCGACGCTGCGAGTCGCACCGCTCATCGGCCGGCAGTTCACACCAGCCGATGATCGTGCGGGGGCTCCCGGTACGCTGATGCTCAGCTATGGCTTGTGGCAGACCGACCTCGGCGGCGATCCGAACGTGGTGGGCCGGACGCTGACGCTCGACGATGCGCCCTACGCGGTCGTGGGCGTGATGCCGCGCGAGTTCCATTTTCCACGAAGCGACGTGCTGTTCTGGATCACCAATCGCTTCACCGAGCGCCACTATCAGCCGTCGGAGCGCTCCGACAACTATCTCGAGGCGGTCGGCCGGCTTCGTCGCGGCGCGACGCTCGAGCAGGCTCGAGCCGAGGTGGAGCAGATCGCCGCGCAGCTGCGACAGCAGTTTCCGAAGGAAAACAAGGACACCGGCGCGGCTTTGTTTGCGCTCGCCGACGAGGTGTCCGATCGGTCGCGGCTGCTGTTGATCGCGCTGTTCGGCGCGGCCGCGTGCGTCCTGCTGATCGCGTGTGCCAATCTCGCCAACCTGCTGCTGGCCAGAGCGCTGAGCCGACGCCGGGAGCTGGCGGTCCGCACGGCCATCGGCGCCGGCAGAGAACGTTTGATCCGCCAGCTGATGACCGAGAGCCTGCTCCTTGCGGCCGTGGGCGGAGCGCTCGGCATCGTAATCGCAGCAGCATCCGTGCCACTCCTGGCGCGCCTCGTGCCCGCGACGCTGCCGATTGCGGCGTCGCCGGCCGTCGATCTGCGCGTGCTGCTCTTCGCGATCGGCTTGACGGGGGCGACCGGCGTGACCTTCGGACTGGCGCCGCTCCTTCGCGTCGGGCGCGGTCCCGATCTCGCCGGTCTGCAGGAAGGCATGAGATCCGGCGGCGGTCAGAAAGAGCGTCTGCGATCCGCGCTGGTCATCGTCGAGATCGCGGCATCGGTCGTGCTGCTGGTGTCCGCCGGGCTGCTGCTGCGCGCGCTCCTCGCGGTTCGCGCGACCGATCCTGGCTTCATCGCCGAGGGCGTTCTCAGCCTCCAGACCGAGTTGCCGATGCCGCAGTACCAGCGGGTTGCCACACGGGAAGCGCTGTACGCCAAGGTGGTGCAGCGAATTCGTGCCCTGCCAGGGGTGAAATCGGCCGCCTACGTGAGCTTCCTGCCGATGTCATCGTTTCGCGGCGGCATCTGGCCGGTTTCGGTGAAAGGGGACCTCGAGGCGGCCGATGACGTTCGCAGCGCAACGAATGTGGCCGGCGTTCGGTTCGTCACACCTGGGTTCTTCGACACGCTCGCAATTCCATTACGGAGAGGACGCGACGTGAGTGACGCCGATCACCGCGATCGGCAGTTCGTGGCCGTCGTGAGTGAATCGTTCGTGAGACGGTACTGGCCGAATGACGATCCGATCGGTCGTCATTTCACGTTTGGCTTTGCCGACCGCGAGGTGGTGGGCGTGGTCGGCGACGTGCGGTTCCGCGGGTTGGAACGGAAGAGTGAACCGCAGGTGTATCTGTCGTCTCAACAGGTCCAGGACGGCGCCATCACGTTCTATGCACCCAAGGCCCTCGCCGTTAGGACGACTGTACCGCCGACGCAGCTGGCGTCGGCCGTCCGGGCCGTGATTCGTGATGCGGACCCGAACCTTCCCATCACGGACCTTCAGACGCTGACGGAGATGGTTGATCGCGAGACCGCATCGCGGTCGGTGCAGGTGCGCGTCCTGACCGCGTTCGCAGCCATCGCGTTCGTGCTGGCCGCCGTGGGGATCCATGGACTGCTGTCGTTCGCGGTCTCGCAGCGAACCACCGAAATCGGCGTGCGCATGGCGCTCGGCGCTCAGGCGCGCGACATCATATCGATGGTGCTGCGGCGGTGTGTGACGCTGGCGCTTGCGGGCGTTGTGCCGGGCATCGCGCTCGCGTACGCCGCCGGACGGAGCATGCAGGCGTTGCTGGCCGGCGTGAAGCCGGCCGACGCCCTCACGCTGACGTGCGTGATCGGTCTGTCCGTGGTGATGACGGTGCTCGGCGGCCTCGCGCCGGCACTCCGCGCCGTGCGCGTCGATCCGATCTCGGCGCTTCGAGCGGAATGAACGCTAACCTTGATAGCCGTTGGCGCTCAGCTGAACGCGGATGTTGTCCGGTCCCACGAAGTACAGCTGATCACCGCCGCTAATGGCTCGATCGCCGCGCTCATGGATCTCCTCCAAAGAACAAAGGACGGGCGGCGATCGTGGCACTACACCAATGTGAACACCGCTCCTAGTTCATCGCAAAGCAATAGAACAGGCCGGCGCCGCCCGTGGCCACGAGGTTCCCCTGGCTGCATCCGCGGCTCGGATGGGCGGAATTCCAGGAGCTGTTCCCGCCGCCCTGCTTGTCTGAATGTCCGAGCTGGGCCGAACCGCGGCCGTCGGCGCTGCTCGTGTAGTTGCTGCAGGTGTGATCGGCGGTGTCGGTGTAGGCGCGACCGTCCGGCATCGAGCCGGTCAGAATGTCGTGCTGGTTCGGTGTGTCGCCAACACCGTTGACCGGCGCGTTTTTCTCGGTCAGCGAGAACTGCTTGCCGAGGACATTGCCGACGCGCGCCTGCTCGATCGTGTCGCCGTGGAGCTCGGCGACGTTCTGGCCGATGCGCTGACCGCGCCCGTTGTACCACGGACCGTTGCCGATCCGATCGCGCGCGTTGACTGCGTCCGCGCCCTGCGTGCTGAGGTACGCGTGCCACATCGCGCCACCGCGGCCCGCTGCCGTGGCCAGCGCCTGACAATGCGCGTCAGCTCCGGCGAGGCCGCCCAGGTTTGCGCCGTCGCCCTTTCCGACGCTCGTCACGAAAAACGACATCGGTTGCGGCGGCGCCTGGCCAGCGCGGCCCGGGGCCGGCGGTTGCTGAGCGACCGTCAGATAGGATCCGAACAGGAGCGTCACCAGGAACGTGGCGGAGAGTAATCGCATCGTCGTCATAAATACCTCACGTTGCTGACGTCCACGAACTGACCATCATCACGTACTCCGTTTCACTTTAGATGATCGGTGCCCTCCGTGTGAATCCGTGCCTTCGCGTGGGAGCGCTCATCGGGGTCCAGATTCTTTCTTGCCTGACGCATTCCTTCAAGGTTCAGTAGACCCGATCCGACGCACGGAAATGGTTCGGCAGGTCCACAAGCGTGTCCCGCAGAATGTCGATCACGGCGCGCCGGTCCTCTTCGGGAATCCGCGCGTACTTCGGCCGGGCGTCGCGACCGGACAGGATATCCCACATCCTGCCGTAAATGGCTCCACGCACCTCGATCGGCAGCGCCCGAAACGCCGCCGAGTAAATCATGTAGCTGCACGGATACCGCGGCAGACGCTTTTCGAGGTCGAGCTGCCGCAGCGAGCGGCCCCGGCGGTCGGACGGACCTTGCGCGGCGAACATCTCGGCAAATCCTGACGTGCCCTGCACCGCCGCTGTCAACGGTTCTGCGTCCACGAACAGAAGGTAGTCCACCAGCTCGTCAACAGCGTCCCGCATCGGACCAGTTGTCAGATCGAGTCGATGATCGTACGCCGCAAGCCGGGCGTCCCATCCGATTCGCGTGATCAGGTTCGTCATGCGGACCTGGTGCTGAAACACCATCAGCGCGGCGATGTCGCTCAGCGCAGAAAGATATCCCTCGCCGTCGAACAAACCGTCGAGCGATATCCGGTTCAGAGTTCGGTCAGAAATCATCGTCTCGCGCTGGTCGGGGCTGGTCATGATGGCGTTGCCCATGTGGCGCATCGAGCCATGTGTGCCGGTGACGTACCAGCCGCCCCAGCGTTGGCGGAACAGCGTGCGATCGTCAGGATCGTAGCTGCCGAACTGTGCGAAGGGGACGCCCTCGGACCCCACAAACACACTGCGCAGAAGCATCCCCGGCACGTGCAGCGTGGCGTACGACTGATGACAGGTGAGACAGTTCCGGCGTCGCTCGATGATCGGACTCGCCTGCGGTTTCTGCTCGATTGTATAGAAGAGCACGCCCTGTAGCGGATCGTGGACCGCCAGTTCGACGAGCGGCGCGCCTCGAATGTAACCAACCGTGACTGCGTCGTTGAAGTACATCGCGCGCGGATTCTCCGGCGTCGTATACAGCGACTGGATGCCCGTCTTCGACATCACGAGCATCTGCGATGACACCGGCACGTGCAGCGCGTCAAGGATCGGGCGGAGGTAGCCCGTGGTTTCGTCGAACGCGATTTTCACGGTCCCGTCCTCGATCTGACGGTTCAGCTCGGTGACAGCATCATGGGTCGGTTGCGCGTAGTACCCGATAGCGGGATGCGAGATTGCTCCGATGGGTGGCCGCTCCGCGAGTTGTCCCATCGAGACGGCCCCCGCGCCGACGAGCGCGGCAGCGAAAATGACGCCGCTGTTCACGGCGTCATTTTCGCACGAGCGTCCTCGGCTTTTTCAGCAGGGAGGAATCGTTCTACCGTCGCGTCCACTGGCCGGGCACCCAGTAATACCCGCGGCGTTCGTGCTTCCAGCGGCCCTGGTTCCAATATGCGTTGCGGTACGGCGGACGCACCCATTCGCCGCGGACCCACGTGTACCGTGTGCCCGTCCAGCGGTCTGGGTGTCCACGGAGCTGCTCCTTTCAAACTGCAGGCGACTGGCTGAGCGCTTTACTCCGTCCTCAACGCGAGCATCGGATCGACCCTCGTCGCGCGACGCGCCGGCAGATAGGACGCGAACGTCGCGACAACGCCGAGGAGCAGCGACACCGCGCCAAATGTCGTCAGATCGAGTGGTGTGATGCCGAACAGCATGCCCTGAAGGACTCGCGAGCCGGCAGCGGCGCCGACAAGTCCGATCGCGATGCCGGTTGCCGTCAGAACGACACCCTTGCGAAGCACGAGCGCCAGAACCTGCGCACGTTGCGCTCCGAGGGCCATGCGGATGCCGATTTCCTGCGTCCGCTGCACCACGGTGTAAGCAAGCATGCCGTAGATGCCGATCGCGGCCAGCACGCCTGCGACACCGGCGAACACGCCTAGCAGGACGGCATAGAAACGCTGTCTGGCGACCGAGCTGGCCACGAGCCGATCCATCGGAATCATCGCGTCGATGCCGACGTTCGGATCGATCGAGCGGACCGTCTGCGTGATTGTCGGCATCGCAGCGACCGGATCAGTTCGGGTACGAACGGCGAACGACAGGAATCCGATCGCCGCCTCCTCGCGGCGCGGGGCGGGATCGCCCCACCGCTCCTGGATCGCCAACAGCTGCCGGTATTCGATGAAGACTTCCGGCTGTGCTTCCCGATCGGGCGACTCGTTGCGCAGATCTTCGACGACGCCGGCGACTTGCACCGGCATGGCGGGCCCGTTGGTCGGGTACCAATCGACCGTCTGCCCTACGGCAGGATCCGATCCGAAAAAGCGACGAGCGACCGTCCGGCCGATCACGATTGCGGGCATCGACGGCGGCGCGTCGGAGGCATCCACGTCTCGCCCCGCGAGTACGGGCACGCCCATGGCCGTGAGAAATCCGGCGCTCACCGGTCGAACGTGGGGTCGCAACGGATCGGCGCGCATCTCGTCTACCGTCCGTCCGTGGGGTACGAGGGTGCCGACGAAGATTTCTTCGGGGATCAGCACGCCAGCCCGCGTGGATCCCGCGGCCTCGACGTCTGGCGCCGCGCGGAGGCGCGACAGTACTCCTTCGATCGTGTCGACTTTGCGCGAAATCTGATAGCCGGGCGGGAAGACGAGTTGAAACGCGACGAGGTTCGATGGGTCGTAGCCGTTCTCGACGCGGGAGAGCTTGATGAAGCTGTGGATCAGCAAACCGGCGCCGATGAGCAGCACTGTCGCCATCACAAGTTGGCCAACGACCAGAACAGCTCGGGCCCTCGACTCGGGCTTTCCCACGCCGCCGCCTCGTGGCCCCATCGTCTGCAAATGATTCGTCCGCGACAGGTGAAGAGCCGGGAGCGCGCCGAACGCCAGGCTCGTCGTTGCCGCGACGCTGAACGCGATGCCGAACATCCGGAGGTCTATGCCGATTTCGTTCCAGCGCGGGAGCAGCGACGTGCCGAAAACGAGTCGAAAAATTCCGGGCGATTCGACCGCTGCGAGCCTTTTGACCAGCGTCACACCAGCCGCGCCGCATGCAGCGCCAAGCGCGCCGCCGGCAATCGCGAGGATCAGGCATTCGGTCAGCGCCTGCCGGATGACACGCGGGCGGCTCGCGCCGATCGCGAATCGAACCGCCATTTCGCGCTGCCTGGCGGTTCCGCGCGCCAGCAGCAGGTTGGCGACATTCGCACAGACGATCATGAGCACGACGACGACGGCGCCGAGCAGCATGCGTAGGGCTGGACGCAAATCCTTGACGAGTTGCTCCTTGAGGAAGTGGACATCGAAGCGACGCACGTTCAGAGGGGTGCGATTCGCTGGCAGCGGCGGCCGGATCGCAGTACCGATGACGTTGGCTTCGTCGTTGGCGGCCTCCGGGGAGACGCCGTTCTGGAGCCGCGCGATCATGGTGCCGGTGAATCGTCTCGACGAGGCATCTGGCACGATCGGCGCGTAGAAATCCGCGGGTCTCGCGGGAGATTCGAAACCTGCGGGCAGCACGCCGACAATCGTGAGCAGCCGTCCCTCGGCATTCGGTGCGTAGAGCTCGATCGTCGTGCCCAGGACGCCGGGATCGGAATGGAACGTGTGCTGCCAGGCGTCGGCGGTCAACACCACGACGTCGAGATTGGCCGCGTCGACGACGCTGAACGTTCGACCGAGCATCGCGTGCACGCCGAGCAGCGTGAACGCGTCGAGCGAGGTCATGCCGCCCCAGAGCCGCTTCGTGCCTTCGCGAGTGCGGATCGTTCGTTGAACCTCCGCGAACCACGCGGCGTCGGCGAGCGTTTTGGCTTGTCGTCGCCACTCGACGAAATCCGGATAGCTGACGCCCCGCTCCAGAGGCGCACGGCCGAGAACCACGTGGGGAATCCACTCGGTGACCCGCACGAGGCGGTCTGAATCGCTGAAGGGAAGTGGTTCGATCAGAATCGTGTTCACCACGCTGTAGATCGCCGTCGTCGCTCCAATGCCCAGTGCGAGCGTGACGATGACGACGGCGCTCAGGCCGGGACTTCGCCGAAGCAATCGGACCCCGTAGCGCAAATCCTGTTGCAGCTGATCCAGCCAGACTGGAATCCAGACCGCTCGCGCCTGTTCCTTCATCATGGCGATGTTGCCGAACCTGCGACGCGCGGCGTGGTACGCAGCGTCGGACGTCATCCCCCGGTCGATGTTGTCCCGGGTCTCCTGATCGAGATGTGCCCGGATGTCCTCGTCGAGGTCGTCGAGATGCCGATGGCGGCTCATGCGGGGCGCAGCACGCGCGCGATGGCTCGCGCCAGCGTGTTCCATTTGCTGGTTTCGAGATCGAGTTGCCGGCGTCCCCTCGGGGTGAGCCGGTAGTATTTCGCCCGCCGATTGTTCTCGGATGTTCCGTGGTCGTAGGTGATGCATCCACGTTTGATCAGCCGATGCAGTGCCGGATACAGCGACCCCTGCTCGACCTGCAACACATCGTCGGACGAGTGCTCGATGGCTCTTGTAATCGCGTGGCCGTGCGCTGGACCGAAGCGCAGCGTTCGCAGGATGAGCAGGTCGAGCGTCCCCTGCAGCAGTTCTATCCTCTCCGCTCGCGTATCGTTGCTGGACATTTCGACGCCGCGCTGCGATTACGTGGAAACTCGCCACCGCGGTGGCCACGGAGGACGCGGGGCTCGGATTTCTACAAGATCCTCTGCTCCGCGTCCTCCGTATCCGCCGTGCTGAGGGTTCAAGTATGCGATCCTCGTTCGGAGACAGTACAGCCGGCTCACCTAGAATGTCAAGGTGAGTGGTCGACGATAGCAACATGGGAGAACCCATCTGAGGTTGAAGCCGATTCGGCGAGCCGCGAGTCGTGCATAATCTGACATGCCGCACGCCAGCCGCTGGACCCTCGTCGCGACGGTTCTCGCCTCCAGCATGACGTTTCTGGACGCGACCGTCGTCAACGTCGCACTGCCAGCCTTGCAGTCGAGCCTGAACGCGACGATTACCGATGTCCAGTGGGTGATCGAGGCGTATGGGCTGTTTCTCGGAGCCCTGATTCTCGTGGGCGGCTCGTTGGGCGATCAGTTCGGCCGCAAGCGCGTCTTTCTTCTCGGCGTCCTGTTCTTCACCGCCGCGTCGGTGTTCTGCGGAGTGGCGACGTCAGCACGACTGCTCATCATCGGCCGGGCCTTCCAGGGGATCGGAGCGGCGTTCCTCGTCCCCGGCAGCCTGGCCATCATCAGCGCGACGTTCGATGACGCCGATCGTGGCCGTGCGATCGGGACCTGGTCCGCGTTCAGCGCCATCACGACGGCGATCGGTCCGGTCACCGGCGGCTGGCTCATTGAACATCTGAGCTGGCGGGCGGTGTTTTTTCTGAACGTGCCTCTCGCGACCGGCGTGATCGCTCTGTCATGGCTTTTCATGTTGGAGAGCCGCGATCCGTCGAGGACTGCGCGTATCGACTGGCTTGGCGCGGCGTTCGCCGTACTCGGCCTCGGCGGCGTCGTGTTCGGCCTGCTCGAATGGCCTCCATTAGGTGCGGGTCATCCGGTAGTCGTCGGCCCGCTCGTCTTCGGAGTGGTCCTGCTGTCACTGTTCCTCGTGGTCGAACAGCGCGCACCCAATCCGATGATGCCGCTTGGCCTGTTTCGGTCGCGAGCATTCACCCTCACGAATCTGCTCACGCTCCTGTTGTACGGCGCGCTGGGCGTGATCCTGTTCCTGGTCCCGCTGAACCTGATTCAGGTTCAGCGCTACACGGCAACCGAGGCAGGCGCAGCGTTCTTGCCGTTCCCCTTGATCATGTTCGCGATGTCGAGATGGTCCGGCGGGCTGGTCGCGCGTGTGGGCAGCCGCATCCCGCTGACGGTGGGACCTCTGATCGCCGGCCTTGGCATCGCGTTGTACGCGCGACCGGGAATCGGCGGCGAGTACTGGACCACATTCTTTCCTGCCGTTGTCGTCCTGGGAGTGGGCATGGCGATTACGGTGGCGCCGTTGACGACGACGGTAATGGGATCGGTAGAGACGCTTCATGCGGGCGTGGCATCCGGCATCAGTAACGCCGTGGCTCGCGTTGCAGGCCTGCTCGCGATCGCTATCTTCGGTGTCGTGCTGGCGCGCGCGTTCGACGCGCGCGCCAAGCCGGCGTTGGACGCGGTCGGACTGACGGCTCCGGGTCGCATGATGATCGATCAGGAGCTATCCAAGATGGCAGGCGCCGACGTCGAAGGACTGACGTCCATCGACGCGCCACAGCGATCCGCGGCGAGACGGGCTATCGACGTGTCATTCCTGTCCGCGTTCCGTCTGGTCGTGGTCGGCGCGGCCATACTGGCCCTGGCAGCCGCGATCGCAGGCGCGTTCGTCACGTGACAGGGAGAAGGTCCCGAAACGTGTGGGGGCGCTCGTCGATCCACGCCGCGCTGATGGTTTCGGTGCTTGGAATCGTTGCCGTGGTCGCCCCGGTGCCGTCCGAAAGCGACCGTGCCTTCTACGAGCACAACCGTGGGCGATGGGTGATCCCCGATTGCGAGGGTGGGGATTGCTTCCGGCCGCTCGTCGCGGCGGTACTCGAACGGCTGCCGGGACCTTCGGTCGTCAAGTGGAAGACCTACGCGGTGCTGGCGAATACAATCGGCGCCGTCGCGGTTGGACGCTTCTGCCTGCTCCTCGGGCTTTCATCCACAGCGGGGTTCGCCGCCATGTGGCTGTCCGCGTTGGGGACGGGCTCTCTGTATGCGGTCTACGACTGCTTCACGTCCGATTCACTGATGTACATGCTCGGCCCACTGATGGCGATTGGCCTGTGGCGCGGCCGATACATGCGCACTGGAGCCGTGGGGGCGGTCGGTGTTTTTGCGAAAGAGTTCGCCGCCGCTCCGCTTTGGATCTTCACGGTGTTCGCCGCGCTGGAGCGGCGTTGGAATGCAGCGCTGCGGCTCTTCATCACCTCGTCGGCCGTGACGTTGGTGTGGCTGGCAATGCACGCATCGTTCATCGTGCTGCACAACTACCGGTACGGCGCGACGACGTCGGCGGATCTCCTGCACGGAGGCTACCTTTCGACATGGCTGGGGAGCATGAGGCTCACCGGTGCACTCACGTATCTGTTCACCAGCTTTGGTGCGCTGTATCTCCTGTGGCCCGTCGGATTCGTTCGCGGCAGCCGCAGGATCCGCCTGCTTGCCCTTGCAGCTCTGCCTGCGCTTGCCGCCTTCGTTTACGTCGAACAGCCGGAGCGCGCGCTCTGGAACTTCCACTTCATCGTCGTACCGCTCGCGGCAGTGTGCCTTCAGGAGTCCCCGGACTGGATCGTGGCTCTCTTCGTCGCGTGCTTCGGTATCGCGAACCTGCGCCTGGGTGCACAGTTGCCGATTCGTGGCGCGGCACGTGTCGCGCTGCTCCTTTCGATGGTCCTCGGTGCGGTCGTGGCGACGCGCGCATGGTTTCAATTTCGGACCGCCACGAACCCGGCTCGCCCGGTTGATATGAATGCACCGGTATCGGCGCTGCGATCGTCGACCGTCATCGTGTTTCAAGGGATGCTGCTCGCGTCGCTGCTGATGTCGCTCTTCGACGTGAGCGTGCACAGACGACCCGGCGTGCATTTCGGCGTCAACCAGTGGGGCTACCGCGGGTCGCTCGCGGTTGCGCCTCACGCCGGCCTTCGGATCGCGATGGTCGGCGGTACGGCTGCCTTTGCTGCGCGAGCGCCGCTGGCCGACACGGTTGCGGCGCAGCTGGCGACGGAGGTCAACGCGCGACAGCGGTGGACGGGAAGCGGCGGGCCGTATGCGAACGTGGACAACATCGCCGAACCTGGCGCTGGCGCCGCTTCATACGTTGCCGCGCTGCGTGATTACGCGTATCTGCACCCCGATATCGTCTGCATTTACGACGGCTACGAAAGCGTGTCGTCGCCGGGCGCGTTGGGACGTCATCGCTCGATCGTGTTTCGATTGACGGGCTATTTGCCGAGATCTCCGGTGCGGTTGCTGCGCGGGATAGAATCGCGTGTTGACGTCGATCCTGCGCCGCCGTTCCTGGACAATCGCCAGAACACCACGATCGACCCGTCGTGCGGAGCCGCTTCAGCGGCCTACTGCGCGGCTATGGTCGATGCCGTGCGCGTTGCGCTCGAACACGCAAAAGCCGTTGTCGTTGCGACGCCGCCGTACATCTCGTCGGCGCACGAGGTGCAGCAGCGATCGCTGGGCGAAACGCTGCTCCGGGAGTTCAAATACGAATCTCGATTTCGATATGTGGATCTTGGACGTACCATCGACCTGTCCGACAGGGCGAAGTCGGAGGATGGAGTGCAGCCTACGTCGCTCGGGGCGCGCATGATCGCAACGCGGCTCGGGGATACGATTCTCGAGCTGACTCCACAGCTACAATAGGGCCCTTCAGTAAATCTATGAGGCGAATCAAGCGCGTTGTCTGGTCGCTCGTGCCGGTCATCGTCCTGCTCCTGAGCGCCGAAGCGGTCGTGCGGGTCAAGTATTTTTTCCTTCACAAACATGATTGGAACTACCTGACGATGCCGTTCCGGGTCACGGACACGCAGGCCCTCGACCACGCGTTCTTCAAATTGCCTGACAATGCTCTGGCCGTCGAGTCGCCAGCGGCCGGGTCGACTGCATCGGCCGCCGCCGCGCCGGCCCCGGCGTCAACCGCTGCGCCCGCCGCGGCCGACGCAGCAGCGTCGGCCGATCAGATGAAGTTCAAGTGGCTGCGGCCGTGCCGCGATCGCGAGGTCTACAGCGAGCACTACAAGAAGCCGATGCCGTACACCTGGGACGCCAATTGCTTCCGCGGCGATTCGGTGATGCCGGCGAAGCCGGCGGGTGAGCTGCGGATATTCGTCGTTGGCGGGTCGACCGTGGAGGACGCGCAGCCCGATATCGACACCTGGACCATGCAGCTGAAAGCGCAGCTCGCAGATCCACGTGTAAAGGTCGTGAACGCGGGCCAAACAGCGATGGGCAGCGGCCGCATGACGGCCATGTACGAGAGCAAGCTCTCGCTCTTCAAGCCGGACGTGGTGCTCTATTACGAAGCCTGGAATGAGCAGACCGACTACGGGCAGCTGCCTCAGATCGAAGAGCGAGTCGGCGCGTTGACGAACCGTTTTCACAAAGCGCTGCACTACCGTTCGATGCTCTACACCTACCTGGTCGAAAAGTACGCGTTTACGACGACGAAGGATGTGAAGTTCTGGAAGATCGATGTCGATCGTCTCAGAGGGAATCTCGAACGGCTGTCGCGCGTGATTCGCAACTCGGGTGCCCACATGGTCTTCGTCACTCAGGCGATTCGATTGCCGCGCTACTGGAAGGGCGTCGACACGTTCGATCCGGATGCGGTCGATGCGCTCCTGGACCGTCTTCGAGCCGATAAGACGTACGCGTACGATACCGAGGAGATCAGTTCACTGAACCAGCGCCTGGCCGTTTTTCGATCGATTGAGTTGTGCCGGCGCGTCAGTGTGCCGGTGATCAGCATCCTCGACGAAATCGAGGCGCTCGGCGTCGACGGTCGAAAACCGATGTTCGTCGATCTCGGCCACCTCACGTGGCAGGGCGACAAGCTTGTGGGAACACTGGTAGCGCAGAAACTTGCTGCGCTCGGGATCCTGTAGCTGGGGATCCTGAAGCGCGACCCTTTTAGAGTGGCGTCCGCCACGCACCGGTCTAGAATGAGGTCGATGGGAAGATTGCGAGGGGGCCGATTCGTCGCGAGTGTTTTCGCCCTCGGCATGTGCGGGCTATACGGGGTTCGCACATCCGGCCAGGTCCACGGAGGCTGGGCGGGGGTTCTCGACGAGCACCCGAGCATCCAATACGCGACCCGACCCACGACCGATCGCGTGGCAGCGCTGCGGCGGTCACTCGAGACGGGCGCGCGGTCGCTTCGCCGCGACGATCAAACGGGATATCTCCGTCCTGTGCTCGATGCCCTCGGCGTGCCCGTGGCATCACAGCTGCTGGTCTTCTCGAAAACGGGCGTGCAGCGCGCCTTTACGAGCCCGCACATTCCGCGCGCGCTGTACTTCGACGATTCAGTGGCGGTCGGCTACGTCCCCGGCGCTCCCGTCATCGAGCTCGCGGCGCACGATCCGCAACAGGGCGTGGTGTTCTACACCATCGAGCAGGCCTCAACGACGCCTGTGCCCACCCGCCAGAGAAGCTGCCTGACGTGCCACGTTTCTGCGAGCACGCTCGACGTGCCGGGCTACATCGTACGCAGCAACACAGTGGGCGATGACGGCAACGTGCTTGCGGGGTTCAGCAGCAACGACGTCGACCATCACACACCCCATCCGGATCGATGGGGCGGGTGGTATGTCACGGCCGATCCCGCGGCTGCGGCCGCGTACGGCCAGCGCGCGCACGAGGGCAACATCACGTTTACTCGCGCGGGAAACACATCGAATCAGGTGTTCGTCGAGTGGCTCAACAGCGTGCCGGAAACGCGAGGTTACCTTTCCTCGCAGAGCGATATCGTCTCGCTCCTCGTGTTCGATCACCAGATGCACGCGATCAATCTGTTGACGAGATTGAATTGGGAAGCGCGCGTCGTCATGAGCGAGGGTCGTGCGCCGACCGCGGATCCGAACATCCGGCGGCTGGTGAACGAGCTGGCGGACTACTTCCTGTTCGCGGGCGAGTCGCCGCCGGCAGTCGCACTGTCGCCGCGACCGGAATTTATCGAAAACCTGGCGGCCCGGACGCCGAAGGATCACGTTGGGCGATCGTTCGGCCAGCTGGATGCCAACAACCGGCTGCTGCGGTACCCGTGCAGCTACATGGTCTACTCGAAAGCGTTCGACGGGTTGACGGCGAACGTCAGGCAGGCGGTGTACCGCCGGATCGTCGACGCCCTGTCAGGTGATGGCGCCCGGTCGCTGCGGCTGTCGGCCGAGCAACGAAGCGCCATCCTTCAGATTCTGAGAGAAACCAAGTCCGACTTTCCTGCGAGCTAGCCAAGCGCGCTCTTGTACAGCGCGACCAGCTTGCCCCAGGCCCGTTCGGCGTCGGGCTTGCTGTAGATCGGCTTGCCGTCCTGCATCGGCATGTCGGCCACGCACCAGCCGTGGAGCGCGGGGTAGACCTCGATCTCCGCAGGCACCTTCGCCGCTGCAAAGGCTTCCTTCAGCTTGTCCTTCGCGTCGGGCTGCCGAGCATCATCGTTGGACGCGACGCCGAAATACATGTGGGCTTTGATTTTCGGAGCCAGCAAGTGCGGACTGTCGGGGTTGTTGGTGACCAGCCCTCCGCCATGAAACGAGGCGCCCGCGCCGACGCGATCGGGCACGGCGGCTGCGGTCTTCACCACGAGCGGACCGCCCATGCAGTAGCCTTGCGTGCCGATCTTCCTGGTCTTGTTGACCTGTGACTGCGCGTCGAGAAATGCGATATACGCCGGCGCATCTTTCTCCGCCGCACCTGGTGCGTTGATCGACGCCATCAGCGGACGCAGCTTCGCCATGTCGTCCGGATTCTGGAAGCTGAACGACGACGGGTCGGCAATGACCGGCGCTTTCGCAACGCGATAGAACGGATTCGGTACGAGGACGGCATACCCTTCGGCAGCAATTCGTTTGCCGATGTCGCGCATCACTGGACGCAGACCGAACGCGTCGGGCCAGATCAGTACGCCAGCGTGAGTGCCTGCCGTCGGGTGAATGAACACCGCGTCGCAGACGCCGTCCGGCGTTTTCACCTGCACTTCCTTTTCCACGACGGGCAATTCCGCTCCGGACGCGGAGCCGGCGGCCATGGCAACGCCTGCCGCGACAGACAGCGTCACGAATTCGCGCCGCGAGAGATCGCTCGATGTCCTGGTGTCTTCGTTCCGATCCTGCTTTGCATCATCAGCCATTGCTGTCCCCCCAAGATGGGTCAGGGAATGATTCACGACTCCAGCCGAGCCGGCCGACGCCTCGCCGGCCGGCGCAGTGTAACGCGAGAGGCCAGCTTATCGCCATCCAGGCAGGTCCGGCTCAACGCCGCAAAAAATCGCTGCGTCGCGGCGCCGAAGTACGCGACGATCGGCCCACTCTCCGGAAAGGAACTGCATGGTGAAGGTGCTTGTCAGATACCGACGATCGATTCGCCGTCCGGCCGCCAGGCGAGCGGTGCTCATGATAATGGCGGCGCTCGCCCTCTGGGTGGCCAAAGGCCTGGCGCAATCGCCCAACGCGTTCGGTACGCCCACGGCCGACAAGCCGGCGCCCAGCGCCGGGATTGCCGCGGTGCCAGGGTCGCGGGCGCAGGGCTGGCTCGGTCAGGGACGCTCGGAAGTGCTCGCCCGGCACGGCATGGTCGCGACCAGCGATCCGCTGGCCGCCCAAGCGGGACTCGAGATCCTGCGTCAAGGCGGCAATGCGATCGACGCCGCCGTCGCCACGGGCGCCGTGCTCGACGTGACGTCGCAGAACGACACCGGCATCGGCGGCGATCTGTTCGCGCTGGTCTGGATCGCCAAGGACAAGAAGCTCTATGCGCTCAATTCCGGCGGCTGGGCGCCCGCCGGCTGGACGCCGCAGTTCTTCACCGAGAAGCTCGGTGGACGGGGCGTCCCGAACAACGGCGTGAATTCGGCGACCGTGCCCGGCGCCGTTTCCGGTTACGACGCGCTGCTGAAGCGGTTTGGGACCGTCGGGTTCAAGGAAACCTTCGAACGCGCCGCCCGGATTGCCGAAGAAGGATGGGGCCTCGCCGAACGGCGCCACTCGGACCTTCGCAACGCCACCAACGGGCTGCGCAACGACGCGGACTCGAAAGACACCTTCCTCGCCGGAGGAGAAACGCCGGCGCTGTACAGCGTGATCCGCAACCCGGGCCTGGCGAAAGCGCTGCGGACGATCCAGGCACAAGGCCGCGAGGCGTTCTACCGCGGCGACATCGCGTCGGCAATCGTCGCCAAGGTGCAGGCCAATGGCGGCGTCATGACCAAACAGGATCTCGCGGAGTTCGAGTCGGAGTGGACCGAGCCCATCTCGACGACCTACCACGGCTACGACATCTACGAGCTGCCGCCGCCCGGGCAGGGAATGGCCGCGCTCGAAATGCTGAACATCCTCGAGGTGTGCGTCCCGAAACTCGGCACCAGTCTCGCGGCGCTCGGTCCCTCGGATCCGCAGTACTGGCACCTCCTGGTCGAGGCCAAGAAGCTGGCGTACTCGGATCTCCACGCCAGGAACGCCGATCCGCGCTTTGCGTCGGTGCCGGTGAAAGAGCTGCTTTCGAAATCCTACGCAGCAACACTGTGCACCAAGATCAATCCCGAGATGGCCTCGAAGCCGGCCGTGGCCGGGGGCCGCGAAGGCGGGACGATCTACCTGACGACGGCGGATCGCTGGGGCAACATGGTGTCGCTGATCCACAGCGTGTTCGGCGTGTACGGCGGCCGCGCGACGGTCGCGCCGTACGGGTTCGTGCTCCACAACCGCGGCTCGGCGTTCTCCCTCGATCCGAAGAGCCCGAACGTCGTTGCGCCGCACAAGCGGCCGTTCCATACGATCATCGCCGGGTTCGTGATGAAAGACGGCCAGCCGCTCATGACGTTTGGGAACATGGGCGGCAGCGTTCAGCCCGAAACGCACGCGCAGCACATGGTGAACCTGATCGATCTCGGCATGAACGTGCAGATGACGACCGACGCCGCTCGCTTCACGCACAACCAGAACTCCAACGTGCTGTCGCTCGAAACCAACTTGTTCAATCTCGTCGGCGCGGCGCTGAAGGCGAAGGGGCACGACGTGCGTGCAGTCACCGGGGGATCGGTTGGCGGGTACCAGGGCATTCTGTTCACGCGCGATCCGAGTCTGCCGGAGCCGACGCTCGACAGACGATCGATCACTGAAGATCTGCCGGTGAACGGCGTCTATCGCGCGGGATCGGATCATCGAAAGGATGGCCAGGCCGTCGGCTGGTGAAACCACAAGGGCGGCGCGGTCGCCTCCACTCTTGGAGCGTGTAACAAAACCTCGCTCGGGTGCGTACTGATTTGCTGGCAGTCGCTACGCAAGACGTGGAGGGTCACCTGAGGGGATGCTCACTGTTCTCCGGCGGCCCGTCGCCAGGATGGTTCCTTGGGTTAATCGGGTCCGCACCCGCTGGCTCGGGCTTCCGCGGCCAGACAATCGATTTACAGTAACGTTTAACGTTAGCGATGCGACGGTCGCGGCGTGGCAGAGGCCAAATGTCGATGATCGACCGCGTTGGGTTCCCCGACACGACCTGCGAGCGGCATGACGCGACTTCAGGTCGCCGTTGCCTTCAGTCGTCTCAATAACACAAGAGAAGCCGAAGCGATTATGCTGGCGCCAATGATGCCGCTACGCCAGGCGTTGCGCGCCATCTGGACACGGCCCCAGCTGTCGCTCGTCGCCGTCGCGCTCCTCGCGCTCGGCGTCGGTGCGAACACGACCCTGTTCGCACTGGCCGATGCGGTCATGTTCCGGCCGTTTCCCTTCGCTGAACAGGACCGGCTGGTCATCGGCGGTGGCGTGCAGGCCGGCCGGCGCGCCGAGATCCCGTACCCGGATTTCATCGACTGGCGGACACGGGCGCACAGCTTCGACGATCTCGCGGCGATGGGTTCGTCGAATTGGACGGGCACGCTGCAGGCCGACGAACCCGTGCCTGTCGAGTATCGTGCGGTTTCCGGCAACTTCTTCGACGTGCTCGGCGCGCGGGCGGCGGCCGGTCGCACGCTGACAACGGCCGACGACCGTCACGGCGTGGCGCTTGCCATCGTGCTGAGCCACGGATTCTGGCGGCGGCAGTTCGGCGGCGATCTGCGCGCGATTGGACGATCCGTTTTGCTCCGGAGCCGGCTGTACACGATCGTCGGCATCATGCCACCGGCGTTCACGTATCCCGATCGCCCCGATGCATGGGTCGCGATCGTGCCGGCGGTCGAACGGTTCCCCATTCCGGGCGAACCCGACTTCGTCGACAACCGCGATGTCAGCGTGCTGCTCGCCGTCGGCCGTCTCAAGGCTGGCGTTCCGATCGAGGCAGCCCAGTCGGACGTTGACCGCATCGTGCGTGAGCTTGCGGTGGCGTACGGACGCACGGGACGCATGGCTTCGACAATGGCGCCCCTCGTCGACGACGCGATCGGCTCGGCCCGGATTCGGTTGTGGGCGCTGCTTGCGGCGGTCGCACTCCTTCTGACCGCCGCGGCCGCGAACGTCGCGGGCCTCCTGCTGGTGCAGATGTCGGCGCGGCGGCGCGAGTTCGCCGTTCGGATGGCCCTCGGCGCGTCACTCGGCGCGATTGCGCGCGCTGTGCTGTGTGAGGCGGCGCTGCTGACGGCGCTCGCGAGCGGCGCCGCGTTCGTGGCTGCGCGCGCCGCGCTGCCAATGCTCCTGGCCATCGTTCCCTTGGATCTTCCGCGAATCGAAGAGGCCGTGATCGGCGCACGCGCCTTCATCTACACCGTGGGCGTCGGCACGTTCGTGACCGCCGTGTGCGCGCTCGTGCCGCTGTTCACGTTGTGGACGTCGCCACTCGAGCAGACGCTTCGGGATGGCGGCCGCGCCGGCACCGGAAGCCGACAGAACCACCGGATGCGCCGCCTCCTCGTGGTCGGGGAGATGGCGATCGCCGTCATCATTCTGACGTGTGCAGCGCTGCTGTATCGAAGCGTCGCCAGCCTGACGCGTCTCGACGTCGGGTTCGTGGCCGATCGGCTCGTCGCGATCGAGGTCCACGCGCCATCGGCGCAGACGGCCGACAGGACGAAAGAGCACGGGTTTTACACGCGTGTCATCGATGCGCTTCGCTCCGTGCCGTCGGCCGAATCGGTCGCTGGCGTCGCCGGCCGTCCCTTGAAAGGACCCATCGGCCTTGATTCATCGTGGCAGCGCGAGGGCCAGGCCGTCGAGGACGCAAAACGCAATCCGTGGGCGAACCTCGAGACCGTCACGCCGGGGTACTTCGAGACGATGGGCATTCGGCTCCTCGAAGGGCGCACGTTCACCGACGACGACCGGTTGGAAACCGCGCCCGTCGTCGTTGTCGGCGAGACATTCGCCCGGCGGACATGGCCCGGCACGTCCGCCATCGGCAAGCGATTGCGCGGTCATGGCTTCGACGAAAAACGCGCCGCGCCGCCGTGGTGGACCGTCGTCGGCGTCGTTGCCGACGTGCGGTACCGCGACCTGCGCTCGCCGTCGCTCGATGTCTACGTCCCGTACGATCAGGCGGAGTTCTCGATCGGCGACATCGTCATCCGCACGCGCGGATCGGCGCAGGCCGCCATC
>JBKPDW010000473.1:0-18847 GCA_046728115.1 Acidobacteriota bacterium
GGCTCGGAGATGTGTATAAGAGACAGGCGCAGCAGCCTGCGAACGAAGGGCCGTACAAGGTGCTGCGAACGGCAAAGACCGGCGGCCTTGGCGGCTTCGACTACATCTACGCCGACGAAATCTGGCGCCGGCTTTACATTCCACGCGGAACCGTCCAGGGTCCGACGCCGATTCCGGCTCGAATAACGGTTTTCGACCTCGATACGCTGGCGCCGGTTGGTGAGATCGCCAACACGCGAGCCAACGGCGCGGTCGTGGACGCGAAATCGGGCCACGGATTCGCCAGCAGCAAGCCCGTCACGATGTGGGATGCCAAAACCCTGGCCGTGATCAAAACGATCGATGTGGTCGGCAATCCCGACGGCATCCTTGCCGATCCATTCAACCAGCGCGTGTACGTCTTCAGCCATCCAACGATGGACGCCACCGTGATCGACGCGAAGGATGGCTCCGTGCTGGGCACGGTCGATCTCGGTGGTGCGCCGGAGGAGGCTGTCAGCGACGGCAATGGCCATGTCTACGTCGTGATTCAGGACAAATCCAACGTCGCGGTCGTCGATGCGAGAACGATGAAGGTGACCGGCCACTACGACTTCGGCGACAAGGGCAGCCGCTGCAACGGGCTCGCATTGGACGTCAAGAATCACGTGCTCTTTGCGGCGTGCGCAAATTCCGGGACTCCGCCGGCAGCGCCCGCGCAGCCGATGATGGTGATTCTCAACGCCGACGACGGCAGAATCGTCACGACGCTGCCGCTGGCAGGCGGATCGGACGGCGCGGTGTTCAACCCCGCCACGATGGAAGCGTTCAGCTCGCACAGCAACGGCACGATGACGATCGTCAAGGAGAACAGTCCCGCCAGCTTCGTCGTCGAACAGAATCTGCAGACGATGGTCGGCGCCAAGACGTTGACGTTGGATCACAAAACGAACCGCATCTTCACGATGGCGGCCGAGTACGAACCGCCACCGGCGCCGTCGACGCCTCCCGCCGCGGGTGGTCCACCAGCCGGACGCGGCGCGCCTCGAGGCCCGATGCTGCCGGGTTCGTTTTCGATTCTCGTGATCGGAAAGTAACGAAAGTCGTCTTGAACTGCTTCGCCGGGGCTGCGCAGGGACAGCGTTGTTGCGGCCGGTGCGGTCTCTGCGGTCGCTTCATGTGATTTCCGTTTCCCAATCGGGACGTGTACGCTGCACGGGCAATGGATCTGGTCGCCGATCTCACGCTCGTGCTCGTCGCGGCACTCGCCGGCGGGCTTCTGGCGCAGCGGCTCGGGCAGCCGCTGCTCGTCGGGTACATGCTCGCGGGCGTCATCGTCGGCCCGTTCACCGGTGGATTGACGGTCGCGCACGCGCACGACATCGATCGACTCGCTGAGGTGGGCGTCGCGCTGCTGCTGTTTTCCCTCGGCCTGGAAGTGTCGTTCCGTCAGCTGACACCCGTCCTTCGCGTGGCGCTCGCGGGCACCACGATCCAGATCGTCCTCACGATCGCGCTGGGTCTGGGTTTGGCGCGGGCGCTCGGTTGGTCCTGGCTGCCTGCCCTCTGGTTCGGCGCGCTGATCTCGTTCTCCAGCACGATGGTGGCGCTGAAGACGCTCCAGGCGCAGGGGCGTCTCGGGACCCTGTCAAGCCGCGTGATGCTCGGGATACTCGTTGTCCAGGACCTGGCCGTTGTGCCGATGATGATCGTCCTGCCCGAGCTGGGCGGCTCGGGCGGCGCGAGCCGGGTCGTCTTTGCCACGGTGCGCGCGCTGCTGTTCCTCGCCGTGATCGTGCTCGTGGCGACTCGAGTGGTGCCGCGGCTGATGACCGCCGTCGCGCGCTGGAACTCGCGCGAACTGTTCCTGCTGGCGACCACAGCAATCGCTCTCGGGATCGGATACGCGACGTGGTGGTTCGGACTGTCGCTGGCCATTGGCGCGTTCGTCGCCGGTCTCGTTGTCAGCGAATCCGAGTACGCGCACCAGGCGCTGAGCGACGTCATGCCTCTCCGGGATCTGTTCGGCATGCTGTTCTTTGTGTCCGTCGGCATGCTGCTCGACCCCGCTGTGATGTGGCAGCACTTCGGGACGCTCCTGACGATCGTCGCGTCGGTCGTTCTCGGTAAAGCGGCCATTCTGGCCGGTGTGGTCCGCGTGTTCGGATATCGGCGCGTGGTGCCGCTGGCGGTGGGCCTCACGCTCGTTCAAGTGGGTGAGTTTGCGTTCGTGGTGGCCAGAGTCGGTCTCGCAACCCAGACGATCTCCCCCGACGTCTATGCGATAGTCCTGAACACCGCGGTCGCAACAATGGGCCTCACGCCGGCAATTTCCGGGACCACGTCATGGATCTACGCGCGTGTCGGACGGCGGCGAGGCTCTGAAATTCTGGAAGTGATCAACCTCCCATCGAGCGGTCTGGCGGATCACGTCGTTGTGGCTGGAGCCGGCCAGCTCGGTCGCAGCATTTCCGACGCGCTGTCGCAGTTGGCCCTTCCGTGCGTGTTGATCGAGCTCGACCACCGGCGCGTGGAGCAGGCGCGCGCCGCCGGGGTGCCGATTATCTACGGCGACGCGAGTCAGCCCGTGGTGCTCGAGGCTGCCGGGATCGTCCGCGCGCGCGCCTTGCTCGTCACCTTGCCCGCTTACGCGGACGTGCGGGCCATCATCGTGACGGCGCAGCAGCTGCAGCCCGACGTGACGATTGTCGCAAGGGCCGACGGCCCCGAGGCTGTGCAAGGCCTGCACGCGCTCGGGATCGACGAGGTCACGTCGCCGGAGTTCGAGGCGGCCATCGAAATGACGCGCCAGGCGCTTTTCCATCTGGATGTCCCAGCGCACGAAGTTCTGCGGATCGCGGCCGCGACGCGTCGAGAGCGCTACGGGGGGTCGCCATCGCCCTCGTGAGAGGCCGCTGCAGAATCAAGTGGTCCGCGTTTCTCGAATCGTTCAGTGCTCTCCGGTGTGCATTCCTTTCGTTCGGAAGGGCCCGCCGGGATCGCGTTCATTCTGCATTCATGATCGGAACGGTATAGTTCCCGTCTGGCCGTCAAGGAGGTCTGAACATGCGCAAGCTCGTGCTGGCTGCGTGCGGTTCGCTCGCGTCGGTGGCAGTGGCGCTTGCCGCCGCGACCGGATACCACATCATCGGCGAAATCGCGGTCGGCGGAGAAGGCGGCTGGGATTATCTCACCGTAGACAGCGCGGCGCGGCGGCTCTACGTCTCGCACGCCACGCACGTCGTTGTCGTGGACATCGACGCGAACAAGGTTGTTGGAGACATTCCCGACACGCCGGGCGTCCACGGCATCGCCATCGCGCCCGAGTTGAACCGTGGATTCATCAGCAACGGCCGCGGTGGCAACGTCACCATCTTCGATCTGAAGACACTCAAGACGATCGGAACGGCACCGACCGGCGAGAATCCCGATTCCATCCGCTACGACGCGGTCTCCGGCCGGGTGTTTGCATTCAACGGCCGTTCGAAGAGCGCCACGGCAATCGATGCGAAGAGCGGCAACGTGGCCGCCACGATTCCGTTGCCGGGCAAGCCGGAGTTCTCCGTCGCCGACGGCAAAGGCAAGGTGTACGTGAACATCGAGGACACCAACGAGATCGTCGAAGTCGACGCCGCCAAGGCGACGGTGCTGAAAAAGTACTCGCTCAGTCCATGCGATGGACCTTCGGGGCTGGCGATAGACGTGAAGAATCGACGGCTGTTCTCGGTGTGTTCGAATCGCTTGATGGCCGTCTCCGATCCCGATGCAGGCAAGGTCATTGCGACGCCTGCCATTGGCGCGGGATCCGACGGTGCGGCCTTCGATGCCGGAACCGGTTACGCGTTCAGCTCGAACGGCGACGGCACCCTCACCGTGGTGCAGCAGACCGGCGGCAAGTGGGATGTCGTGGAGAACATCGCCACCGAGCGCGGTGCCCGCACAATCGCCCTCGACGAGAAAACCCACAAAGTGTACCTCCCTACGGCGAAGACGGCGCCATCGCAGAGCGGAGGGCGCGCGACATTCATTCCGAACACGTTCAAGGTCCTGGTGGTCGGCAAGTGAGAGCGAGTGTCCTTGCGGCGACCATGATGTTCTGCGCGTCGTGGGCCCTCGGGCAGGAAACGCAGCCCGTTCCACCGCTGCAACTGGTCCATCCCGAGGGTGCTTCTCGCCCGCCGGCCGTCCTGACGCTGCAGGATGCGCTGCAGCGAGCGAGGCAGAACGACACGCAGTTTCAATCGGCTGTTTCCGAGGCCGACATCGCGCGCGAAGATCGGGTTCAGGCAAAAGCCGGGCTGCTGCCGGCGTTGAGCAATACCACGCAATATCTCGGCAACTCGCCGAACGGCGTCAACCCCAACGGTCGATTCGTATCGCTCGACGGCGTCGTCATGTACCGCGAGTGGGGCGTACTGCATCAGGAAATCTCGCCGAACACGCTGCTGCGGACACCGTTGCACAGGGCTCGGGCCGCCGAGGCTGCGGCGGAGGCGAAGCTCGAAGTCGCCGAGCGGGGGCTCGGCGTCACGGTCACCAGAACCTACTACTTGCTGATCGCCGCCCAGCGAAAATACGCCACCGCGCAGGAGGGAGCGCAGCAGGCGGCGCGCTTCTTCGAAATCACCCAGCAGCAGCAGCGCCTGGGTCAGGTCGCGCGCAGCGATGTCATCAAGGCCGAGATTCAGTTCCAGCAGCAGCAGCAGGCGTTTCGTGAGGCATTGCTCGCCATGGACAATGCTCGGCTCACTCTCGCGGTGCTGATCTCGCCGACGCTCGACGAGAACTTCACGGTCGTGGACGACCTGAGCACGACGCCGGCCCTTCCGCCGTTCGCGGACGTCCGCGCGATGGCGGCGCGGGCCAATCCGGATTTGCGTGCGGCCGACGAGGCGCTCAAGGCGGCGTCCCAGGACGTGACCCTGGCGCGCAACGCCTTCTATCCGAGCCTCATGGTCGAAGCGGTGTACGGCATCGAAGCCAACGAGTTTGCGCTCCACAGCGCCATCGCAGCCCAGCCCGAGCTTGGCGTGCTGCCGAATCTCGGCTACTTTCTCACCGTCAACCTGACCGTCCCGGTGTGGGACTGGGGCGGGCTGCGGAGCAAACTGCATCAGAGTCAGACCCGCGAGCGGCAGGCACGCGTCACGCTGACCCAGACGCAGCGTCAGCTCATGAGCAACATCTACTCCAAGTACAACGAGACCCTAACCGCGAAATCCGCCGTCGACAACCTGCAGCACGTCGCCGAACTCGCGGCCGAGAGCTTGCGGCTCACCATCCTGCGCTATCAGGCGGGAGAATCGACCGCGCTGGAAGTGGTCGACGCCCAGAATACGCTCGTGCAGGCTCGGAACGCGGCCGACGACGCGGCGGTTCGGCATCATGTTGCGCTGGCAGATCTCCAGACGGTGACCGGACGCTTCTGATT
Source organism: Acidobacteriota bacterium (assembly GCA_046728115.1). Lineage (GTDB taxonomy): Bacteria > Acidobacteriota > Vicinamibacteria > Vicinamibacterales > CAVVIG01 > CAVSWN01. The sequence goes on from JBKPDW010000473.1 coordinate 5,411, forward strand.
CATGGGAACGCTCACACCACGCGGCGGAATCAACGAGGGCCGGCAAGTCCGCCCTTCGACTTGCTCCGGGCGTGGTGAGCGCGTCGAGTCAGTCTGGGCCCAAAGCCGCGCGCGGCGGACGATGCAGTGCGCCGCTGCGATGCTGATCCTCGCGCTGGCGGTCCACTGTCGCGGCAAGAAGGAGGAAGAGGCGGCGCCGGTCGTGACGGTGGACGTCGCCCCGGTGCTGTTGTCGAACATTCAGCGCACGATCCGGGCCGAGGGTCTGCTGTACCCGTGGCAGCAGGCCGCCATCGTGCCGAAGATCTCGGCGCCCATTCGCAAGGTACACGTGCAGCGCGGCGCTCGCGTGAAGGCCGGGCAGCTGCTGGTGGAGCTCGAGAACCGCGACCTGGCGGGCGTAGCCGTGGAGAACCGCGCGGCATTCGAACAGGCGCAGGCGACCTACGAGACGACGACCAAGGCCACGGTGCCGGAGGACCTGCAGAAAGCAGAGCTCGATGTTCAGGCGGCCAAGACCGCGCTTGATGCACAGCAGGCGATTCTCGAGAGCCGTCAGAACCTGTTTCGCGAAGGCGCAATCGCACAGAAGGACGTCAACGACGCGCAGGTGAACGTGAGCCAGGCGCGCACGCAGTACGAAACGGCGCGGAAACGCCTCGACGACCTGCAGTCGTTCGCGCGCGATCAGGCGATCAAGGCGGCGGCTGGCCAGCGAGATGCCGCAAGGGGCCGCAACGAGTCGGCGCAGGCGCAGTTGGGGTACTCCCGCATCATCAGTCCAATCGACGGGGTCGTGTCCGACATGTCGTTCTACGCCGGCGAGACGCCGCCCAGCGGACAGCCGATCGTCACGGTGATGGACGTCACGCAAGTGATCCTCCGCACGCATGTCTCGCCGGCGGATGCGTCGGAGCTCGCCGTCGGCAACGACGCCAATCTGATTGGCCCGGGCGGAGCGCCGATTCCAGCAAAAGTCACGCTGATCAGTCCGGCGCTCGACGCCACCAACACCACGGTCGAGGTGTGGGTGCAGGCGGCCAACCAGGAGGGGGCATTCCGCCCCGGAAGCAGTCTTCGCGTCGAGATGATTGCTCGAACGGTGCCTAGCGCGCTGGTCATCCCGCAGGCGGCGGTCGTCACGAGTCCCTCGGGCGCGACGTTCGCGATGGTGATCGACAAGGACAACAAGCCGCACCGCCGCAAGATCGCTGTCGGCATCCGCGACGCCGGTCAGGCGCAGGTGACCGACGGTCTCGAGAGCGGCCAGCGCGTCGCTACCACGGGCGCCTTCGAATTGTTCAAGCTGGACGACGAAGTCCTGGGAAAGGTGAAGGTCCAGGTCGCGCCCGCCAAAGAAGAAGAAGAACCGGAAGAGACGTGACGTCCGACGAGGAACGACCCGAACGGTACTGGTTCGCGCGCCACTCGAAATCGATCATCTTCCTGATTTGCATCCTGTCGGTTGTCGGCGTGTACGAGGCGCTGACGATCCCGGTGGCCGTGTTTCCCACCACCAACTTCCCGCGCATCATCGTCGGGGTCGACAATGGCGTGATGCCGATCGAGCAGATGGAAGTGTCGATCACGCGTCCGATCGAAGAGGCCGTGCGCTCGGTGCCCGGACTCGAGGACGTGCGATCAGTGACGAGTCGCGGATCGGCGGAGATCGACCTGTTTTTCACGTGGAGCGTGGACATGCTCGAGACGCTGCAGCTCGTCGACGCGGCGATCTCGCGAGTGCAGAGCAGCCTTCCCTCGACGGTTCAGATTCGGACGCACCGGCTCGATTTCGCCAGCTTTCCGATCATCGGGTACAGCCTCACGTCGGACACCGTGCCGCAGAGGGATCTCTGGGACCTGGCCACGTACGAGATCAAGCCGCGGCTGAATCGACTGCCGGGCGTGGCGAGCGTGCTCATTCAAGGCGGGCAGCGGCCCGAATTCCACGTCACCGTGGACCCGGCCGCGATGCTGCGCGCCAAGACGTCGATTTCCGACATCGTGAACGCCGTCAATCGGACGAACATCATCGACTCGCCTGGTCTCCTGAACCGCAACCACCAGCTGTTTCTCGGACTGGTGACGGCGCAGGTCCACGGCGCCGACGAGATCGGCGACATCGTCATCAAGCATGTGAACAACGTGCCGGTCCACGTGCGCGACGTCGGCGCCGTTGCACCTGCGGTCGAACCGGTCTACACAGTGGTCAGCGCGAACGGAAAACCCGCCCTCCTTCTCAGCGTCAATCGCCAGCCGGACAGCAACACGGTACAAGTCGCCGACGAAGTGCATCAGGAGATGGCAGCGATCCGTCCGACCCTGCCGGCCGGCGTCGACATGCGCCCCTTCTACGACCAGTCGAACATCGTGAACCAATCGATTGCCAGCGTTCGGGACGCGATTGTCGTCGGGTTGTTCCTGGCCGGCCTGATCATCTGGCTGTTTCTGCGCGATTGGGGCACCGCGGTGATGACCGGCCTGGTGGTGCCGGTGACCATGGTCGTGACATTCATCGCGATGAAGATCCTGGGCCAGAGCTTCAACCTGATGACGCTCGGCGGCCTCGCGGCCGCAGTCGGCCTGGTGATCGACGACAAGATCGTCGTCGTCGAGAACATCGTCCTGCATCGCGACGGTGGGGAGGGGCCGCTGCAGGCGACGGCGAGCGCGCTCAAGGAGCTCACGATCCCGCTCATTGGTTCCACGCTGACGCCGATCGTCGTGTTCCTGCCGCTCATCACGATCACGGGCGTGACCGGCACGTTCTTCGGCGCGCTGGCGATCGCGATGAGCGTGTCGCTCCTGACATCGCTCGTGCTTGCGCTGGTGTGGACCAGCAACCTGAGCGTTCGGCTGGTGCGGCGCGGCCAGCACGCTTCTGCCGAGCCAGCCGCAGCCCGCAGCGCCGACACCGCATCCGATCTGCATGAGGCCCAGGTACGGCGCATGATGGCCGCCGAGGAAGCCTCGCTCACGCACGGACGCTTCGGGCGGATCCTCGTCTGGTACGAGCGGGCGATGCGCCGATCGCTCCGGCATCCGATCGCGCTCGTCGCGATGTGCGCCGTGTTCGTCGCCGTGTCGTACATCTGCTACCGCACGCTGGGCAGCGACTTGCTGCCGGCATTCGACGAAGGCGGGTTCGTCCTGGATTATGTGATGCCGCCTGGCAGTTCGCTGCAGGAAACCAACCGCGTGCTCGGCCACATCGAGGCGATCCTGCGAGCCACCCCCGAGGTGGAGAGCACGTCGCGGCGGACCGGACTCGAACTGGGCCTCGCCGCCGTGACCGAGCCCAACACCGGCGACATCGCCGTCAAGCTCAAAGAGAAGCGCCGGCGCAGCGTGGAGGAGGTGATCAGCGAGGTGCGCGCGAAGGTTGCCAAGTCCGAGCCGGGCCTCGACACCGAGTTCATCCAGGTGCTGCAGGACATGATCGGCGACCTGACCGGCGCGCCCGAACCGATCGTCGTGAAGCTGTTCTCGCCGGATCCCGACCTTCTGAGCACCTGGGCGCCGCAGGTCGCCGAAGCGCTCGAGAAGGTGAACGTGGGCGGCACCACTCCCGTTGTCGACGTCGAGGACGGGATCGACAACACGACCAGCGGACCCGCAGTCCGCTTCACCGTGAATCCCGAGGCCGCCGATCGCGCGGGATTCACGCCGGAAGAACTGGGAACGGTGTCGGTGGCGATGGTAGAGGGGGAGCCGGCGCTGGCGCCGGCGCTCGTGAACGGCCGGCCGTATCCAGTGCGCGTTCGCTTTCCGGCGCCGACCCGCGCGTCGCTCGAGTCGATGACCAACACGATGCTCGTGAGCTCGAACGGATCGACCGCCACACTGGGATCGCTGGCGACCGTTGACGAACTGCCGGGCCAGACTCAGGTGCGCCGTGAGAACATGCAGCGGCTCGTGGAAGTCACGGCGCGGCTCGAAGGCGTCGACATGGGCACCGGCATCGCGGCCGTTCAGCGGGCCGTCGCGGACCTGAAACTCCCGCCGTCCATTCGCGTCGAGTACGGTGGGACGTACAAGGAGCAGCAGAAGTCGTTCCGCGATCTGACGGTCGTGCTCGTGCTCGCCGTCGTGTTGATTTTCCTGGTGCTGCTGTTCGAATTCCGTTCGTTCACGGCGCCCGTTGCCATCCTGGCGTCGGCCATCCTGTCGACATCCGGCGTGTTCCTCGCCTTGACGCTCACTCGCACGACGTTCAACGTGTCGTCGTTCATGGGGCTGATCATGGTGATCGGGATCGTGGCGAAGAACGGCATCCTGCTGCTGGACGCCAACGAGAAGTTCAGATCGATTGGCCTGTCGCTCGAAGAGTCGATCGTGCAGGCCGGACGGCGGCGACTGCGTCCGATCGTGATGACCGCGATGGCTGCCGCGGCCGGGATGCTGCCGCTGGCGCTTGCGATCGGCGAAGGCTCGCAGATGCTGCAGCCGCTCGCGATTGCTGTCATTGGCGGTATCTTGATCTCGATGGTGCTGTCGTTGATCGTCACGCCCGCGATTCAGTTCTTTCTGACACGGCGGGTTGCAGACGTCTCACGTGTGAGGTCTCACATGTGAAGTTGAGCCTCGAGACTTCTGACTTCAGACTTCTGACTTCGAACTTCCCTTATGTCATAGTGTCATCAATGCGCGTGCTGCTGGTGGAAGACGAGCCTGGCGCCGCCCGACTGCTGGCGAAAGGTCTGCGCGAGCACGCCTACGCCGTTGATCTGGCGACCGACGGTGAAGCCGCGCTGTTTCAGGTCGGCACAACCGACTACGACGCGTTGATCCTCGACGTCATGCTGCCGCTGAAGGATGGGCTGACGGTCTGCCGGGCGATTCGGCACGCGGGCAACATGGTGCCGATCCTCATGGTCACTGCGCGCGATGCCGTCGAGGCGCGCATCGCCGGCCTCGACTGCGGCGCTGACGACTACCTGGTCAAGCCCTTTGATTTTGGCGAGCTGCTCGCGCGGCTTCGTGCGCTGATCCGGCGCGGCCGGCAGCCGCTCCTGCCGGAACAGGTCACGATTGGCGCGCTGACGCTCGATACCCGCAGCCGGCGTGTACGCGTGGGAAAGCGCGATCTCCTGCTCACAGCCAAGGAATACGCACTCCTCGAATATCTCGTCCGGCGCGCCGGCGACGTCGTGAGCCGCATGGACATTGCCGAGCACGTCTGGGACGAGCACTACGATCCGCTCTCGAACGTCGTCGATGTCTACGTTCAGCGGCTGCGACGCAAGGTCGACGCGCCGGGTGGGGAGTCGTTCATTCGGACCAGGCGCGGCGAGGGGTACCAACTGGTTACGTCTTAGAACAGCGCGCGTTTCAACAATCAGGATGGTCCGTCTCCTCGGTTTCGTCCAGTGAGGTCCGGGGTGGCGCATGTTTTCGGAAAGACGCTGATGCAATCGCTCTCCCTGCGGGCGCGCCTGACGGTGTGGTACTCGCTCGCGCTGCTCGCGGTCCTGTCCATCTTCGCAATCACAGTGATTTGGCAACAGGAGCGCATTGGGCTGCGGCGAGTCGACCGTGAACTCGAGGATGTGGCGGCCACCCTGGCGAACGTGCTGCAGGACGAGCTGACCGAGACCCCTGGACCCGTGCCAGCCGCCGTCGAAGCGCATCGCACCATGGCGGTTCCCAACCGCGCCATGGCGATCCTCGACGATCGTGGAACCGTTCTCGCTGCGGGCTGGAATGGCCTGAGTCTTCCTGACGGACAACTGCGCACGGGAGCTCGACCCCAGACATCGACCGTGGAAACCCCTGCCGGCGGCTGGCGTGTGCACGTCGAGCCGCAGACATTCGGCGGGCGCACGTTCGGGCTGCTGGTCGCGGCGCCGTTGGCGGATGCCTATCGCGAGCGCCGCGAAGCGGAGGAGGCGATGTGGATCGGCATTCCTATCGCGCTGCTGCTGGCCGCCGCCGGTGGCCTGTGGCTGGCATCGATCGGTCTGCGTCCCATCACCAGCATGGCCCGGCGAGCGACCGATCTGGCGCCGACTGGGATGGAAGATCTCGGGGAGTCGGAACGGCGGGACGAACTCGGTCAGCTGGCGCGCGCGTTCAACGGACTGGTCGCGAGGCTTCGCCACGCGCTTCAGACGCAGCGTCAGTTCATGGCCGACGCCTCGCACGAACTGCGCACGCCGGTGTCGGTGGTGCAGTCGGCGGCCGACGTCATGCTGTCCCGCGACCATCGCGATGAGGCCGAATACCGCGAAGCGCTCGCGATCGTTGGCGCACAGGCGCGCCGACTGGGCCGCCTGGTCGAGGACATGCTCGTCCTCGCGCGCGCCGATGCCGGCGGCTATCCACTGCGACGGGTCGGTCTGTATCTCGACGAACTCGTAGGCGACTGCCGTCGGACGGTCGACGTGCTGGCGCGAGAGCGCGACGTCACAGTGACGACGTCGGCGCGGGGTGACATGTCCTTCTATGGCGATGAAGACCTGCTGCGGCGCATGGTGCTGAATCTGATGCAGAACGCCGTGCAGCACACGCGCGCCGGCGGCGCTGTCGATGTCGAGGTGTCGCCGAATGGCCGCCAGGTGGCGATTCGCGTGAAGGATTCGGGTGCGGGCATCCCCGCCGCGGATCGCGCCCGCATTTTCGATCGTTTCGTTCAGCTGGATGCCGCGCGTCGCAGCGAAGGCGCCGGTCTGGGATTACCGATTGCTCGATGGATTGCCCAAGCGCATGGAGGAGTGCTGGAGCTCGAAACGAGCGGAGCAGAGGGCAGCACGTTCAAGGTCGTGCTGCCCTTGTTACAGCCTCCGCTTACCGCTCCATCGTCCCCTGATAAGGAATGACCTGGCCGGCGACGACATCCGCATCGAACGTCATCGTTCGATAGCCGGCGGCCCGGATTTCGATCGTGTGGCGACCAGGCGTAAGACCAAGCGGCTGGGTGGTCGGCGTGAATTGACCCACGGTCCCCACGTACGAGCCATCCACGAACACTTCAGCCGTTCTCGGCGTGATGTCGAAGCTCACACCCCCGAGATTGTTCTGGGGCTGACCAGGCTGCACGCCGACCGACCCGGAAGGCGCCGGATACTGCGGATACGCCGACCCCGGAGCCACCGGGTAACCCGTCGATGGATATGGGTACGCCGGATACGGTGGGGGATACGGCGCCGGGTAAGCGTACGGGGCATAGTACGGCTGGTAGTAGCCGTAGAAATACGGGTACGCGAACGGATCGCCGACCCACAGACCAAATCCGAGATTTACGTGAGGATGGAATGTGTAGTACGGCCGATAGAAGGTGTAGTACGGCCGGTAGTAGTACGGCCGGTAGTAGTACGGACGAGGACCGACGACCACGCGAGGCGCCACGCCGCGCGGCGCCGCGGTACCGACGACCACGGCGTGTTGACCCGTCGCATACACCCCGCTCCTATACCCGTTGAATCGCTGATACGGGACTGCGCCGACCGGCGGCACTGCCCGAGGTGCGATTCCCGCGGCGCGCATCGCACCTGGCTGGCTCGGCGCGACGTTCCGCTGAGGTGCAGTCGCGCGTGGCACGGCCACGGCACGAGGGCCGCTCGCCGGGGCGCTCGCCGCGTGGCCCCTCGCGCCACCGCCACGATGTTGGGCGAAAGTCGGTGAACCGCCGACCAGCAGGGCGGCGGTTCCGAAAGCGATGACAATTCTTGAAGTCGTCATACTCAGATCCCCATGAGGCGGACCAGCGCATCGCTGCTGTCCCCCATCCTCGCACATCGCAAGCCGCCTACCAAACCGGCGAACGATTTCGCTGAGATTTTGGCTCAGGTGGCAAGACCATCGTCGTCTTTTGTGGACGTTACTGCTCGGCGCGGGCTACACCCCGCGCAACGCGCTCTCGCAAAGTCTACTCATGTCGACATTTATATAACCACGGAAACATTTCTATCCGGGCGGGAATGCGGGACATTTCTAACGAGTCTTGACACGGCGACCGCAGCACCTTGACGGACCCAGAACTGGCGGAGTAACCTAACTGGGCAATTATGAGATTGAGTCTCAATTTCAGATATCTGGTCCGTCGAGCTGTCATCGGCGTCTTTACCTCAACAATCCTCACGCCCGTCGCCGCAAGCCTCGCCCTTGCCCAGGGCGCGTCCGAGCCCTCTGGCAGTGACCCGCACTTCGTCCTTCGTGGACACGTCGTCGACGTGATGCATGCGCCGATCGTCGGCGCCCGCGTTTCGGTGGCATCCGAAGGCGGACCGGCAGTCGCTACGACTGTTTCGGACCAGCACGGCGATTTCAGCGTGGCCCTCGAGGTCGGCCGCGTCACCCTCACGATCGCTGCCGACGGATTCGTCGCAGCGTCCCTATCGATCGTCGCACCGAAAACAGGCGCCGATGAGCGGGCGTTCGTGCTGCAGGTAGACGGCATTCGAGAGACCGTGAGCGTCGCCGCTCCCGCCGGCTACGAGATGACGGCGATCAGCAGCAGCACGAAATCGAACACCCCGCTCCGCGACGTGCCGCAATCGATCACCGTCGTGACGAAGGAATTGATCCGCGATCAGCAGATGACGAGCATTGCCGACGTGGTCCGCTACGTGCCGGGCATCATGTCGCACCAGGGCGAAAACAACCGCGATCAGCTGGTCATTCGCGGCAACAACTCGTCGGCGGATTTCTTTCTCGATGGCGTGCGCGACGACGTGCAGTACTACCGTGACTTGTACAACCTCGATCGCGTCGAGGCGCTGAAGGGTCCCAACGCGATGATCTTCGGGCGCGGCGGGGGCGGCGGGGTCGTGAACCGTGTGAGCAAGGCCGCGGATTTCCTACCTATTCACGAGTTCACGCTTCTGGGGGGATCCTTCGGCCACAAACGGCTCGCCGCGGATGTCGATCGGCCGCTCGGCAACACCGTCGCGTTCCGCGTGAACGGCGTATACGAGAACTCGGACAGCTTCCGGCAATACGTGAACCTGGAGCGGTACGGCATCGCTCCGACGCTGACGTTTGCGCCCAATCAGCAGACAAGAGTCACCGTCGGCTACGAGCACTTCCGCGACAATCGCGTGGCCGACCGCGGCGTTCCGTCGTTCCAAGGACTGCCGTCCACGCCGAGCGTGTCCACGTATTTTGGCAACCCGTCCGAGAGCTCGGTGAACGCTCGCGTCGACGCGGCGTCGGCAACGATCGACCGTCAGGCGGGCAATTGGAATCTTCATAACCGGACACTGATTGGCGGCTACGAGCGCGCCTACCAGAATTTCGTGCCTGGCGCCGTGACCGCGGACAAGACGCAGGTGTCGCTCTCGGCGTACAACAACGACACGGACCGTGTGAACGTTTTCAACCAGACCGATATCACGTACACCGCGTGGACCGGGCCTGTCGGCCACACATTGCTGGGCGGCGCTGAAGTCGGCCGCCAGTTCACCGACAACTTCCGCAACACGGGATTCTTCAACAACTCGGCGTTGACGATTCTTGTGCCCTACAACGCCCCGACCATCAGGACGCCCGTCACCTTCAGGCAGAGCGTCACCGACGCCGACAATCATCTTCGGGCGTCGGTCGGTGCGGTGTACGGACAGGACCGGATCGAGCTCTCGCGCATCGTCCAGGTGTTGGCTGGCCTGCGCTTCGATGCATTCACGTTGCAGTATCACAACAATCGAAACGGCGACGACCTCAGCCGCACCGATCATCTGGTTTCGCCGCGCTTCGGCGTCGTGATCAAGCCGACCTCGCCGCTGTCGCTCTACGGCAGTTACACCGTCTCCTATCTGCCGAGCTCAGGCGATCAGTTTTCTTCGCTCACGGTCGTCACCGAACAGGTCAAGCCGGAGAAGTTCGAGAATTACGAGTTTGGGGCGAAATGGGATCTCGTACGCGGGCTCGCGCTGACGACGGCCCTGTATCGGCTGGACCGAACCAACACGCGATCCAACGACCCCAACGATCCCACGCGGATTGTGCAGACCGGCAGTCAGCGCACCAACGGGATCGAACTGGGAGTCAACGGGCGTGTGACTCAGGCGTGGCAGATTGCCGGAGGCTACGCATATCAGGATGCGTTCGTGACGAGCGCCACGATAGCGGCTCGCGCCGGAGCGCAGGTGGCCCAGGTACCGCATCACACGCTGTCGCTGTGGAACGCGTATCAGATCAATCCGAGGCTGGGCGCTGGTCTCGGCATCGTGCATCGCACTGACATGTTCGCGGGGATCGACAACACCGTGACGTTACCGGGCTACATCGACGTCGACGCCGCCGTGTACCTCGCGCTGACGACGAAGCTTCGCCTGCAGGGCAACATCGAGAATCTCTTCGATCGCACGTACTACGTCAACGCCGACAACAACAACAACATCTCTCCCGGCTCGCCGCGCGCGATCCGGGTGTCGTTGATCGCGAGGTTCTAGAACGCCAGGAGCGGCTATTCCTTGATGATGCGCGCGATGTGTTCGCCATTTCGCTCGGCGCGAAAGTCGCGGGTCACGATCAGTCGCTCGCTGAAGCCCATTTCACGCGCCAGTTGATCGATGTCGCCCTTGAGCAGCTTGAGCAGACGCGGATGGTTGCCTTCAGCCCGGAACTTGGCCTCGTTCGCGCACAGCGACATCAATCGCTGCCATTGCACGTCGAGTAGCGTCTGCTTCGACATGGCCGGGGATGATGTCCATTGTAGCGGCACCCGCGGCGGCGGTCTCCCGCGGTCGAAGCGAGCGTTGACCGAGAGATCTCGAGAAAACTGGGGACAAAAAGCAATCTTTGATTACATCGACTGTTGCTCGTATGTTTTCAATCGGCAGCGCACGTAGGCATCGTGCTGGAGGCGAATCAACAATCCGGCACGCAAGAGCGCATTCAGCACGGCATCACACCGGCCGGCATCCAGCCCGCTGATTTCGGTGGCTCTGGACACACTGATCTGATCACCCGGCGCCATCGCCAGCAGATATTCCTGCAGCTTGTCGAATCCGGCCTCCACCGCGGCGGACCTGGTCACTCTCGTCCTCATAATCCTGTTGCTCTCTCCGATCCTGGCGACTTCAAGCAACGTGCCGCCGCTGGCATCGTGCAGGCGCGTGCGGGGGCGGTTCGATTGTCGGCAAAACGAACATCGACGTGCGTAATTACACACCGCGGGCCGGGATCTCTACCGCATCCGTATAATGCGCCTCGGGAGGAAGCCATGACCGTCGACCGCCGTACCGTTGACCTTACCCAGTACCCGGATCTGGTCGTCATCTACCTGGGCATGCGAGTCAACGCCTTTTTTGGATTGAAGACCCTTCTGGGTCTAGGACCGCAAATCAAAGGATCGGTTGCCGCCAAGCCGGATGGGCTTCTCCTGCATGAAGACCTGATTTTTTCGCTCGTTCCCGTTCACGCCGGCATGCGGCAGTACTGGCGCGACTGGGAGTCCCTGGAGCGATGGGCGCATTCCGAGCCGCATCGCCTCTGGTGGCAGAAGTTCCTGAAGGATTCCGGTGGGACCGGTTTCTGGCACGAGACGTACTTCATGCGCGGCGGGATGGAATCGATCTACGACGACATGCCCAAACCGATCGGCATGTTGAATTTTGCGCCCGTGAAGCCGGCGCGCGGTCCGATGTTCTCAGCGCGTACGCGCGCCGCGCGAGCCGGCGACGTGCCAGCGGCGGTTGTTCCCGAGCACGATCTCTACGGCAATTGAGTGATGTTCTTCGACGAGCTGATGGACGCCGCGCTCGAGGAGGCGCATCGCGCCCGGGACGCCGGCGAGGTGCCGATCGGCGCCGTCGTCTCGCTCGACGATGCCATCGTCGGCCGCGGATTCAATCAGCCAATCACCTCGGGCGATCCGACCGCGCATGCGGAAATCGTGGCGATTCGGGACGCCGCGCGCCGCGTGGGTAACTACCGCCTGCCAGGAGCCGTTGTCTGCGTGACGATCGAGCCGTGTCTGATGTGCGTGGGTGCGCTCGTCCACGCGCGGATCGCGACGCTGGTGTACGGAGCCGTCGAGCCCAAGACGGGCGCCGTCATCTCGACCGTTCGTGCCCTGAGTCTGCCCGGGCACAACCATCAGGTCGAGATCGTCTCGAACGTGCGCGACGAGGAATGCCGGGCCCTGATGCAGGCGTTTTTCCTTGCGCGGCGCCCTGGTCGCACGTAGGCGGTACGACGATCGACGGGGGAGCTCGCGGAGATCGCTGAACCCTGGTTTTTCCCAAGGCCTTCGCTTGCGAGGGAATCGCCGATAATGTCCGGGTTCAGCCGAAGCTCGCGGTCGCAGCTATAATCAGGGGTCGGGCCGCCGCTCGTTTTCGGCGGGCGGGCGGTCGGGCACGTTTGATCCGCGACCTTCCTCACCGGAGAGGTACCGAAGTGGTCGTAACGGGGGCGCCTCGAAAGCGTCTTGTCCCGTAAGGGGCACGTGGGTTCGAATCCCACCCTCTCCGCCAACTCCCTCACCTTCAGTTCGGTCGTTGGCGGCTCGGGCCGGTTCGCGCGTCAGCGCCGTGCGCCGCCCGCTAGCGGCAGCCGGGTCTGTTCCGAGTCTTCAACGTCTACGGTCAATCGCTTTCCGAGGACGCGAAATGCCGCTTCGAGCTGCTCGAGTTTCGAGCCATGCGTCATCTCGAGGAGTCGATCGACTTGCGGCAGATGCCAGTCGAGACGACGCGCAAGTTCCGCTTTCCCGACCTTCGCGTCGCGCATCGCTTCGTAAAGCCGGACTTTCGCTTCAATCAGCGCCGGCATCATGACTCTAAATTTTGATCGCTTGGCCGATGGCCGAGGGATCGGACGCTTGTCTTTGATATACGCGTCGATCACCGTGGCGAGCGCGTCCTCCGCGCGGGCCAACGCCTCGTCCTTCGTCTCGCCGAACGTGTGGGCCTCCGGAAAGTCAGGAAAGCTGACGAGAATCGTGTCGTTGTCGTCGCGTTCGAGGGTGACGGGATAATCCATGTTGACCCTCCCTGGTCTGTTTGGATCGAACCGTCGGACTATTTCAGGCCGAGGTCTTTCTTGATGCGATTGACAAGCCCGGTGCCCAACTCCTTTCCCTTGCCGTGCATCGGTAGCACCGACATCAGCGCGCCGCGTCGGACGATCAGGTGTCCGCCATGGCCGGGTTCAAACGTGCAGTCTTGCTTCTGCAACCACCGTTTGAACTCTTGGCTGGTCACAAAACGAGGATACAACAGTTGTGTTTTGTGGTCAACATAACTGTTGTGTCTCGGCCGATTGGAGCTAAGGCCTCAATGGACTCGAGCAAAAGCGACAGCTGGCCCACGTCCGGTCCGTTCGAGATGCCGCGCACTCGGGAAACGGAACAGGTTCAGGGCAGACCTGCATTTGAAGCCGGGTGATGCGCTGCAACAATTTGCTCGCTATCGAATCTCAGCGGTGCGTGCAACAGCGTGCAAGGCGCCACGGCATCGCTGGCATTGACGGCATGGGTGGCATTGTGGAATC
>JBKPDW010000474.1:0-19466 GCA_046728115.1 Acidobacteriota bacterium
AGCATGGCGACGGTGATCACGGAGATCCCGAGAAGCGCGCCCAGCCCGACGAGTACCACGTCGTGAACCCTCACACGCTGCGATTCGCCGATGAACGACAACTTCAGAAACGGCCAGCTGAAGAGGGCCAGCAGCAACAGCGCCATCAGGAGCGGCATCATCGCAAACGGGACTCTGGCGCTCATGGCCGCCATGTCCTCCTTGCCCATAAGCGCTGCCACGATCCAACCGGCGTCGCCGGATGCTGGCTCCCGAGTCATTCGACCGCAGCAGGGCTGCAGGAGGAGCTTGTACGCCGAGCCCGAAATGCGAACGTCGAGGGTCGACGACGACTGCGGCAGCTTTGAAAAGTCGACGGCTTGCTGTGTCTTCGAATCGATTTCCAGCTTGTCGAAGCGGGTGATACGAAGCCTCGGATCCCCCGCTTGAAAGATGACGCGTCCGTCGCGTGCGGCGACGAGGACCGCGTTGAACACGCTCGTCTGAAGCTCGCCGGCCACGAACGGCTTGAGCAGATCGTCGAGCTCGAGGCGCACGGTCCCGACATTTTTTTTCGTCGTCGTGGACTTGTCGTCTACTTGTACCCACTCGGATCGTGAGTCCCGCTCGACGAATATGGTCCGAACCGTGGCCTCGCGCGCCGCCTCACGGGAGAGCTTCTGTTCGGTCAACTTCGGGCTGGCGTTCTTGAGAATCGGAATGAACTCCGCCGTCAGGGGGGCCTTGAACACTTTTTCAAGGGAGGGTTGCTTCTCTGTCAGCTGCGCGCGCAGCAGGTTATCGAGAACCTTCTGATCGTTCTGGATGGTTGCCTCGATTTGCTCGCCCATCGTGGCGAGCAGACGGAAATTCCGGCCGGTCAGGTAATCGCGCTCACGGATGACGTACAGAAAGTAGTAGGCGCCGTACGCGGTGCCGACGAGGAGGAGGATCGCGACTGGAATTCTCAGCGCCCTGAGGTACGCCGAGGTCTTTGCGCGGATCGCCGCGACACTTGAGGGTGCATCCGGACGGCCGCCGACCATTGAACCACCTGAAACGCTGCCATTCTAAGGCAATGGTTGGCGGGTTTCGTGACGTTCGGGTTGCCGAGCCCGTAAGGCCTCGTCATCCAGCTGAGCTTCGCGAGAAGGAAGGCGGTAGGCGTGACGACGTATGCGTATACGCCGGCAGCGATCAAGACCGGTCCGATCTGTTTCAGCCGATTGTGACTCACGGCAGCGTTGCCACGCTACGGACTCCACGCGACTCGATCAAGGGGCATCCGGCGGGCAATGCATTTCCGACTCGAACAAATCCCTGAACACGTGACACGACATCCGCGGGACGAGTGACGCCGCTTGGTCGCGTGATGACCGCAGTGTAGACTCGCCGATGAACGCCAATGTTTCCCTCGTATGCTACCCCGCGGGGCCGACCGACACTGGCGATGCTGCTCCTCGTGGGACTGGTGAGCGCGGCCTGCTCCAGCGGCTCGTCGGGCCCGACCGCTCCTGGTTCCGGCTCGGGTGGGTCAGGTGTCGGACCCTCGTGCCGTACATATCCCACCGCCACGACCGCCGCGACGAACCCGTTCAATGCCGCATCGAACGTGACCATGGAGGGTACCTTCAATTCCAGCTCGAGGCAGCTCACGGTCTCGACGACGTTTCTAGACGGTTCCGCATGCTCCACGATCGTCTCCACCTACCAGTCGGTAGCAGACTTTGTCGACGAAGTCAGCGTGATCCCGCCCGTATCGCGACTCACCTCCCAAACCACGACCAGCTCCGGCACATGTGGAAACGGCACCTCGAGCATCACGTACACGTACGACGCACAGCGGCGTCTGACTCAAGTGAACAGCCCTGCGGGAACAATTACGTTCAACGTCTGGGACATGTTCGGGCGTCCCACGGCGGGCACACTTTCGACGGGCGGCGTGCTGACGAACGCGTATGATAACGCGGCACGGACGCAAACCGAGACACAAGTCGTGCGCGGACAGACGACAACGAACATCATCACGTATGACGCGAACGGTGCGATCGTTCTGATCAACAACTTCACGTCCGGAACGTCGACAACGATCACGGTTCTGTCTACGGCTACCGTGTGCAGGTGACGAGTCCGGTGCCGTTCACGCCACTGGCGCTATGATGCGAGCCGTTCTGGTCGCGGCCGTGCTGCTGGCAACAGCCTGCGCGGCGGGCCTGCTCTATGTGCGAACCACTGGTCTTCGCGGCCAGCCGGAACCGGGTACGATTGAAACCCACGTGGCGCGCGCGATTCGCGGATTTGCGGTCCCGTCGGATGTGAAGGCGCGCATCAACCCGCTCGCGTCGTCGCAGGAGGCGCTCGCGCCCGGGCTGGAGCACTTCGCACGCTACTGCGCGATGTGTCACGCGAACGATGGGAGCGGCAAGAACACGCCGCTCGGGCAAGGGCTGTACCCCAAGCCACCCGATCTGCGGGCCGCAGCCACGCAGCAGTTAACCGACGGCGAGCTCTTCTACATCATCGAGAATGGCGTTCGATTCACCGGCATGCCAGCTTTTGGATCAGGAGAGTCGACCCCTGCGGGCGACAAACAGGTGTGGCAGCTCGTGTACTTTATCCGCCACCTCCCGTCGATCACGCCGGATCAGATCGAATGGATGAAGGGGCTGAATCCGCTGTAACAGCTTGCTAGATATGGAATTACATGCGGGAGGCCAAAACCGGGCACTCGAAGATAGTTTATATATAAAGTATACTGGGCCGGGGGTATTCCTATGTCCATTCGTCCCGTCAAACGCGTGATGGCCACGAAGCCGACGCTCGAAGGTGCCGGCGTCAAACTGCAGCGCGCATTCGGGTTCGGCAACACGACCGAATTCGATCCTTTTCTGCTCTTCGACGATTTTCGCAACGACAACCCGGCCGACTACCTCGCCGGATTTCCCTGGCATCCACATCGCGGCATCGAAACGATCACCTACGTCCTGGCGGGTAGCGTCGAGCACGGCGACAGCCTGGGCAACCGCGGACGGATGGGCCCCGGCGATGTGCAATGGATGACCGCCGGCAGCGGCATCCTGCATCAGGAGATGCCTCGCGGCGACGCGCAGGGACGCATGCATGGCTTCCAGCTATGGGCCAACCTGCCATCGTCGCTGAAGATGACGCACCCGCGCTATCAGGACATCGTCGCCCGGGACATTCCGGAGATCGTCGACGACGACGGCACGGGTGTCCGGGTCATCGTCGGCGACTTCTGGGGAAAGCGGGGACCCGTTGAAGGCGTCGCGGCCGATCCCCGCTATCTCGACGTGTCGGTGCCTCCGGGCAAACGCAAGCGTATCGCCGTCGATCGAACGAACCATGCGTTTGCGTATGTGTTCGAAGGTTCGGGAACGTTCCGCGATGCGTCGTCGCCGCAGGGCGTGCGCAACGATCTTACCAACGCCATCGATCGGGCCGGCGAGCGCGAGAGCGGCAACCGTTCGCTCGTGTTGTTCGACGCGGGCGATGAGGTGACCGTGCAGGCTGGTGAGCAGGGCATCCGTTTCCTGCTCGTGTCGGGCAAACCGATCGAAGAACCCGTCGCGTGGTACGGACCGATCGTGATGAACACGGATCAGGAACTGCAGCAGGCGTACGCAGAGCTGCGGAACGGAACGTTCATCAAGTAGCCCGGGCCCCTTCATCGAACGTTCATCACGTAGCGTGGGCCTTGCGAGCCCGCGGGGAGGCGAGGCAAACCATGGCTCCGACAACCGCGCCTTCCATTCGGTTCGACGCGATCGTGGATTCGCTGTCGATTGCAGTACTGGTTTTCCGGAACCAGCACCTGCTCTACTCGAACCCGGCTGCGCAGCAGCTAACGAATCGGCTTCACACGAAGCATCGGTCCGAGTTAGCGGTGCTCGTTCGCGATCATCTGCGCGCTCTCGGCGACAAGCTCGATCGGCGCACGAGCACGACCGTCAGTCTGCTCACGGCACCGCACGGCGAACCGTTCTACATATACGTGACGCCGATCGATCCCGACGTCGCCGACGTGGCGGTGAGCATCCGCGAGATTGGAACGACGATGGGGGCGTTCACCCAGCGATATCGGCTGTCGCGCCGCGAGGCGCAAATTGTGGAGCTGGTGCTGCTCGGCTATCGCAATCGGGATATCGCGGGAACGCTCGGCACGTCGCCCGCCACAATCAAGAAACATTTGACGCACGTGTTCGACAAAGTGGGCGTCGATACGCGCACGCAGCTAGTCGCCAGGATTGCGTAGGTGAAAAGTTACGCGATCGTCGTTCCCTAGCGTTTCTGAACGAGGACCAGTTTCACCCAGCCGGTTGCCGACGAGCTTTGAACCTGGATGAACCCTTCTTTTTCGCCGCCAATGACGACCATCTCGTCGCCCCGGCCCAACGTGGCGAGCACCTTGGCCGAGTCTGATGGCTCCGCCATCAAGCGAACGTTGGCAATCTTCGGTCCGAGCACGTCACCTTCGTTGTAGATGGCGCCGGCTTTGGTCGAACCGCCGGCGGCCGCTTCGGCTTTCAGCGTACCGACGCTTCGCTGCAGACTTGGATCGTTGCGGACCACCTTCACGACGTTGTTGTAGTTGTCCATGAAGGCCGCCGCGATGATCTTGCCCTCGTTCGTGTTGCCGTATCCGCCGGCCGACCCGCTGCGCGCGTCGGCGACGAGCATGCTCGTCTGCGCTTCCTTGGGGGAAACCGCCCTAAGTATCGCAAGTTTTCGAAACCGCCCACAAGCGAATTGCTTCTCGTTATGCCGAGGCCTGGGCCTTGTATCGCGCCACGAGCACCGTCACGTTGTCACGGGCCTGATGATCCAGGGCCTCCTGAATCAGCCGCTCGGCGGCAAGATTCAGGTCCTGTTGGCCCTGCAACGTTTTCTGGATGGATGTATCGGACAATGTACCGTGCACACCATCGGTGCACATCATCAGGGTCTGTCCGTCGCGCAAATCGAGTTCCTGCACGGTGACGTCGAGATCCACGCGCGCGCCCACGACGCTGGTCAGGACGTGCTGCATCGGATGTTTCTTCAGCATGTTGGCGTCCACACCGGTTTCGGCGCTGATCAGGGCGACCCACGAATCGTCACGGGTCAACTGGCGCAATTCCGAGCCCACCAGGGTGTAGAGACGGCTGTCGCCGACACTGACGTAAGTCAGGTGACCATCGTGCTCGATCGCCATGACAAGCGTTGTTCCCATACCGTTGTATTCGACGTGCTCCTGCGCGGCCCGGAAGATCTCGCGATTGGCAAGCTTGACGGCGTTCAGCAGGCGGTTCGCGGTAATTGAGAGCCCGGGGTTGATCCCGAACGCCCACGAGACAGTCGTCGCCAGATCATCGGAGGCTGAGGCCGTGTCGCGGAGAAATGCGCGTGCGGTCTCGAGCGCCACACGGGACGCGACCTCGCCGGCATTATGGCCGCCCATCCCGTCGGCGATCGCCATCAGGGCAAGATCAGGGTCCCAGAGGACGCAATCCTCGTTGGTTGGGCGTCCTCCTGGGTGTGTCCTCGTGTCCGCCGTGAGCATCGATTGGCCACCGCGCGCGCATGGGCGCGGCCGCCGCTATCATACCCCGTTGTCGTTACAGCCCAGTCCTTTGCGCTGGAGCTGACGCCAACTCTACCGTTGTATATCCCGCCAAAATACCAAATCGTCTTCCTGAGTCAGGTATGTGAATACCACTAAAGTGGTATTGCAGCTCTTGAGATGGTCCGATAAGTTCGGAGTGCCCCCCTGCTGAGCTTCGGCTCAAGCGCCGTTTTTTATTGCGAGGTCGCTCGTGATCCGTGCGTGTGGTGTGTCCAATACCGGTCGAGTTCGAAAGACGAACGAGGATCAGTTCGTTTCCGACCCAGCCCTCCGGCTGTTTGCCGTGGCCGATGGTATGGGTGGCCACAACGCGGGCGAAGTCGCATCGCAACTGGCCATCGAGACCCTGACCGCATTCATTCAGCGTTCAGCGGAAGGTACCGATTTCTCCTGGCCGTACGGCCTGGACAAGACGCTGTCGTTCGATGGCAACCGGCTGCGGACCGGGATCAACCTCGCGAACCGGCGCGTGTTCCGTGCTGCCGAGAACAGCGACGACTACGGCGGCATGGGCACCACGATTGTGGCGCTGCTGATCAACGAATCCAAGATCGCCGTCGGGCACGTCGGCGACAGCCGTCTGTATCTGTTGTCCGGAGATCGCCTCGAACAGCTGACCTATGACGATTCGTGGGCCGCGACGATTCTTGCGCAGGATCCGAGCCTCGATCCCGCCGAGATCGCGCATCACCCCATGCGCAACGTGCTCACCAACGTTCTCGGTGCGCGCGATCAGGTGGACGTGCACATGGCCGAGCGCACCATTGCACCGGGCGATGTGCTGCTGCTCTGCACGGACGGTCTGCACGGCGTAATGGAGGCCGACTCGCTCAAAGCCATCCTGCGGCGCACAGCCGATGTCGAAGCCGTTGCCCACACGCTCGTGGAAACGGCGATGGATCGCGGGAGCCGCGACAATCTCACGGCGCTCGTCGTCAAGTGCGAGCGGCAACGTTGACGACGCACGCCGGCAGCGTTGCGACCACCGATCTGCCGAAATATATCGGCCGCTACCGCATCATCGAGCGCATCGGCAAGGGTGCGATGGGGATGGTCTTCGCGGCCGAGGACGAGAACCTCGGACGCCGCGTCGCGGTCAAAGTGATGATGGGCGACCTCGAGGACGAGCCGGAAATGCGCGGCCGATTCTTCCGCGAGGCGAAAATCACCGGCCAGCTCGCCCACCGCAACATCGTGACGGTGTTCGATCTCGGAGAGGACGACCGCCGTCCGTTCATCGTGATGGAACTGCTCTCGGGCCTGCCGCTGGCGGCGTACCTGCGGACGCCCGCGGCCGAACCGCTCGAGAGGAAGCTCGATCTGATGATGCAAATCTGCACCGGCCTGCAGGTCGCCCACAGCAAGGGTGTGGTCCACCGCGACATCAAGCCGAGCAACCTGTTCGTGCAGCATGACGGCAGCATCAAGATTCTCGATTTCGGCGTGGCGCGGCTTGCCTCGTCGAGCTTGACGAAGAGCGGATTCGTCGTGGGCACGCCGGAGTACATGTCGCCCGAGCAGGCGCAGGGCCGCTACGTGGACGCACGGTCCGATGTGTTCTCCGCCTCGGGCGTCTTCTACTTCATGCTGAGCGGCCGCGGGCCGTTCTCGACGCCCGACCTGCCGAAAATGCTGCACGCGGTCGTTCATGAAGACCCGCCGACGCTCAGCGAGGCAGAAGCGCCCGATGTCGTGCGCCGCGTGCTGATGAAGGGCCTCGCCAAAGCGCCGACCGATCGCTACCAGCAATGCGCCGATCTGCTGGGCGATCTGGCGCGCGCCCGGCGGTCGTACGAAGGCGCGACCCACCGCGTGACGCAGGCGGCCGTGGATCGTTACCGTCAGGTGATCGCCACCATCGAAGAACGGCGCGCCCTCGGCCGGACGATGGGACGGGCCGAAATCGATCGTGCCGGCGCCGATTCGATCACGCGGCTCGCCAAACGATTTCCCGATTTTGCTCGATACGCCGATCCGTCGTCGCTGCTGGAGCCGATGGACCGCAAGGTCGCGCAGGACGCGCTCCTCGCTCTGCAGACGCGACACAACGCCGAACTGGCATCGCTCGGAGCGCTACGAGCAGAAGCGTCCGATGTCATGGCCCGGAGCGAACGCGGTGATGGCGGGCAGACGGCTGACCACCCATCGGATGCGACGTCGCACGGATCGTTGAAAAAAAGCGCGGCCGCATTGTGGCGCCGTCTCGGCCGCATGTAGGACGGAGATCAGCGTGAGCCGAAGGTTGATCGTCAACGATGGACGTCGCGAGCGCGAGCTGGTGCTCGTCGGCACGATCGTCGTGGGCCGCGACCCGATGTGCGACGTGAGCGAGCCGGATTCCCTGCTCTCGCGGCGCCACGCCGAATTCTCGATCGACGGCAAGTGGATCGTCGTCCGCGATCTCGGCAGCCGGAACGGCATCTATGTGAACGGCGCGCGAAAGGCGGAGACACAGCTGCGATCCGGCGATCTGATCCAGATCGGCAACCTTCAACTTCGATACGTCGAAGATGCGTCGCCCATCGTTGTTGCCCCGGAACTCGAAGACGTCGACGCGACAAGCGTGATCCACGGGGCGCCAGGCAGCAAGTCCCGGGCGGCCGATTCGGGCGCGAGACAGACGTCGACCGCATCAACGAGCGTTCGTCCGGCGACGGCTTCCGGGGCCAGCGCGCCTTCCAGGTATCAGGACGACGAGCCGACTGCGTTCGTGCCGCCACGTCCCCAGCAGGGGCCGGCAGGACCGAGCAACGATTCTGTGACTCTGCGACTGCCCATGCCCGCGGACGATACCGATCAGACCTCGGTGATCCCCGGGCCGGGATTACGGCAACCACCGGGATCGCCGTCGGTCAGCGCGTCGGTCGTCGCCACACAGCCGCCGGGCGTCTCGCGTGCACTCAACGCGGCTTCGCCAGCCGACTACGACGAGGATCAGACGCGCGTGGTCGCACCACCGGCGCGTCCGGCCGCAACAAACCCCACGCCTCCAGCGCCGGCGGTGGTGAAGGAGGCGGCCTCGAGCCGCGAAGCCCACGCATTGTCGATCGCCGCTGGCGCCATCGCCGACTTCCTCGGCGGCACAGTGTCGAGTCCCAAGGCGGCAGATGTGGTCAACATGCTCCAGCAGGATCTGGCCCTGGCAGCAGACGGCAAGCTCGGCGTGCACGAAAACCCCGTTCGGGCAGGCGCGAAAGAAATTGTTGACGAGTTGAATCGGCTGATGGTGCGTCTGCGCACGGTCGCGAGTGATCTCTCATGACAACCGTGACGAGACTGCTTGTTCGAGAGGATAACGGCACCGAACGTCTCGTGGACCTTCCGCAGGGTGTGGTGCGCATCGGACGATCGCTCGACAACCAGGTCGTCCTGGCCGATGCCGACAAAGGCGTGTCGAGAGCGCATGCGGAGCTCCATGTCCAGAACGGCCGCTACGTCATCGTCGATCTGCAGAGCCAGAACGGCACGTGGTTGAACGGCCTGCGCGTGCAGCGCGCAGAAGTGCGACCCGACGCCGAGATCGGCATAGGCACGTATCGGCTGAGGCTGCGGTACGGACCGGCGGTGCCGGTCGCGATCGATCGCGCGGTAACTACTTCGCTGGATTCTGCGACGCTCGTTGGCATGAAGCCGTCGCCTCGATCGGCGCCGAACGCGAGTCCAGGTTCGAGCCCGATTCCGGATCTGGCGCTGTCCCGCGGACCTGCTCAACAGCCGCCGCAGAGGGGACCGTCACGGCGACGCGACGACCCGCACCACGTTCCCGCGGCCCATCCGGCGACACCGTCCCGAACGCCGTTCCTCATCGGTGGCGTTGCGGCCGTCGCACTGATCGGCATCGTCGTCGGCCGCTTCATCTTTCCATCCGCTCAGGGTCCGGCGCCTTCGATCGCGCCAGCGGGAGCCTCGGCGTCCGCGACGAACGTCGTCAGCGCCCCACCGGATCCGCCGGCTCAGGCACCCGTTCCGGCGACGGATGCTGCGTCGCCGCCGGTGACATCAGCGGCGGCCGACACTCGGCCGCCCGCGGCACCGGCGACCGTCACCGCGCCAGCGCGGAACGGCGTTGCTTCCTCGGCGGCAGCCGCCACCCGTGCGGTGGCTGCCGAACTGCCGGTAACGCGCAAGCCCGGCGAATCGCTCCAGCAATGGCGCGAACGGAGCGCGGGCCTTCAGGCGCGTTATGCGTATTCGAAAGTGGCGCTCGACCGCGGCGACTACGCCGCGGCGGCCGGCGGCTTCGCAGCCATCCTGCTCGACGAGCCGGGATTCCTCGACGCGCCGCAACTGCTCGTCAAAGCGCGCGACGGCCTTCGCACCGCGGCGCTCGCGGCAATCGAATCCGGCAATCGGCTGGACGCGGCCGGCGACTGGACGAGCGCGATGCGGAAATACGAGCAGGCCCGGGAAATCGACAAATCGGTGCCGGGGCTCGAGGATGCGTTCAAGCGCGTGCGCGGAAAGATTCGCGCGGCCGGCACGGAGGCGATGAAGCGCGCGCGGCTGCTCGATGCGGCAGGGACGATTCCCGACGCGCTCCACGAGTACGAGAAGGCGGCGCTATGGCTGCCGGTCGACGATCCCAACCGCGACATCGCGCGCGCGCGCGCGGACCAGTTGAAAACGAAAGTCAGGTGAGATGACCGGAAGAGGGATACGGCCGCTTTTCCGTAAGAGGAGAACGTGAGCACAAAGAACGACCCGGCACAAATCGGACGCTACCAGGTCATCGAGCGGGTGGGTCGCGGCGGCATGGGTGTGTTGTTCCGCGGCATGGATCCCGTGCTCGATCGCGAAGTGGCGATCAAGCTGATGCTCGTGGATTTCTCGGAAGACGAAGAGGCGATGCGTCCGCGGTTCTATCGCGAGGCGCGCGCCGCCGCCAAGCTGCAGCACCGCAACATCGTCACCGTGTTCGAGTTCGCCGAGGAGGGCAGCACGCCGTACATCGTGATGGAGTTCCTGCGCGGCACCAGCCTCGCCGCGCGGATGGCGTCTCCATTGCCGCTGGCGCTCGAGGACAAGCTGGACGTCATCGCACAGCTTTGCGACGCTCTGCACTACGCGCACGAGCAGGGGGTCGTCCACCGCGACGTAAAGCCCGCGAACGTATTCCTTCTGACCGACGGCACGGTCAAGCTCCTCGATTTCGGCATCGCGAAAGTCACGACATCCACGTTGACACGTCGCGGCGACGTCCTCGGCAGCGCATCGTACATGTCGCCGGAACACGTGGCAGGCAGCGAATCGGTGGACGGCCGGTCGGACATTTTCTCGGTCGGCGTCGTGCTCTACGAACTCCTCGCCGGACGCAGGCCGTTCCACGCGGAGGCCCCGACGGCCATCATCATGAAGATCCTGCAGGAGGAGCCGCCGCCGCTCGAAGGCATCGTGTCGGGGCTTCCACCGCAGCTGGTCGCTGCGGTCAACAAGGCGCTGGCGAAGGACGCTGCCGATCGGTTTCAAACGGCGGGCGAACTCTCGAAGCAGCTGCAATGGATTCGCAAGGCCATCATCTCGGCGAGCGAAGGCGTCGGGCAGCTGGAGGAAACACGATTCGCGACGCCTACGGAAATCCGCAAGTTCCAGGAAGCGTTCGAAGCCAACCGTCCGGCCGACTCGCAGGTCGCGCCAGGTTCGGGAACCTCTGTCGCGCCCGTGGCGGGCCGGCCAAAGTGGCTGATCCCGGCAGCAGCAGCCGTCCTCGTCGTTCTGCTCGTTGCAGGCGTGCTGTCGTTCGGACGCGGTGCGACGCCGGCCGCGCATCCTGCCGCGCCGCCAGCTGCAGCGGACACCTCGCGTGGTGGCGCTGCGGTCGGATCGACGCCGGGGGGGACCGCGGCGGCCGCCGCGGATGGCGCACCTGTGAAAATCGAGACCAATCCCGTCGGCGCCGCGATCACGGTCGACGGGCGCGACACGAAGCAAACGACGCCCGCATCGATCGCGATCAAAGGCGCCGGCCCGCATCGTCTGCAACTCTCGAAGCGCGGATTTCTCGCGCGCGACATCAAGCTGGAGGACGAGGATCTCCGTTCCGGCTCGCTGAGCTACACGCTGCAGCAGGCGCCGGTCACCATGGTGCCCGTGTCGATTTCGAGCGCGTACCCGGTTGAAGTGTTCGAGGGCGCAAAATCGATTTCGCGTGCGAGCGACGCGCATCATCTCAATGTCGCTGCTGGTTCGACCATCCGTATCAAGGCGCCGGACTATCTGCTCGATGTGCCCGTGCGTGTTGACGGGAAGATCGATTACCAGGCACCGTCACTCGGCTATCTGACGGTCCTGACAAAGTACGAAACCTGCAACGTCAAGATCGGCTCGAAGGATCTGGGATATCCGCCCATCACGAAGCTGCCGATCGTGGCGGGTCAATACAAGATCGACATTGTCTGCCCGGCCGGCCAGAGCCCGAACGGACAGTTCGTAACCGTGGCGCCGAACAACACGGCCACTGCGAGGATTTACTGATGAAGAGCCTGCTGCGTATCGCAGCCGCGTCGGTGGCGCTCGTCGCCACGCTCGGCGCCCAGTCGAACCGCGACGACGAGTTCGCGCGCCGCCAGTACGAGAGCGGGTTGACGTTCCTGCAGAACAAGCGGTACGTCGAGGCGCTGAAGGACTTCCAGGTGGTCGTGGACTCGTTCCCGAGGAGCTCCTCTGCCGACCTGGCGCTGCTCCAGATCGCGACGTATCAGCTCGACGTGGCGCATAACGCGGCCGCCGCGCAGACCATCAACGACAGGCTGTTGAAGGAATACGCCGACGGCGGCGCCGCACCTATGGCGTACGTGATCTCCGGCAGGTTGGCAACGATGAAGGGCCGTGCGCAAACGGACATCGAGGCCGCGCTGGCGAGCTTCGAACGCGTGCCGCGGCTGTTCCCCGGATCGGAAGCGGTTGCTGCGGCTGGTTACTACGCGGGGGACACCCTGCTGCTCGCGCGCCGCACCAGCGAGGCGCTCGAGCGATTCCGGCGCGTCACCATGGAATTTCCCCGCTCGATCTGGGCCGCCCGCGCCACGCTGGGCGCCGCCGTCTGCTTCGTGCAGACCGATCGGGCGATGCGCGCACTCGAGGAATTGCAGCGCGTTCGCCTGCAGTTCCCGGGCACGCCGGAGGCGGCGACCGCCCTCGACTACAACACGATCATCTACCGGTTGTACGTTCGTCCGCCCGCACAGCAGCCGTACGGTTTCAGCGGAAAGTTCATCGGGAGTGAAACGGCGAAGTTCAAGGATGTGGTTGGCGTCACCGTCAGCGATGGACAAATTTTGCTCGGCCACAACAAAGGCATCTCGATCTTCGACGCCAAGGCGGCGCTGCTCAAGACCGTACCCGCGCAGGACCCATCGGCGTTCTTCGTCGACGAACGCGGCCGCTTGATCATCGTCCGCCGCGATGTCTTGACTGCGGAAAACGGCGAAGCGGCCGCGATCAGCGTGCCTCAGCAGGACGGCAAGATCCGCCAGGCCGAGGAGATGCCGGCGGTGCTGGCGCTGACGAACGGCGATCGGCTCATCGCCGATCGCAAGGGGAATGGCGTCATCCGTGTGTCGGTCGCCGGCAAGTTCGTGAGGAATTTCGCCGCCGTCAACGCGGAGCGGCTCGCCATGAATCAACTCGAGGACGTGGCGATCCTCGACAAGGATTCGAGGTCCATCGTCATCACGGATCGCGACGGCAAGCCGTTGAGCAGGATTGCGCCGAAGGGCCCCGGCTACGAATTGGATAACCCGGTCGATGTCGCGTTCGACGGATTCGGCCATCTGTACGTGCTCGACCGCGGCAAGCCGGCACTTCACGTGTTCAACACGAAGTACAAACTCATTGCTTCGATCACGATGCCGGAAAAAGATCCGGGCGCGTTTCCGAAGCCGCAGGCTTTCGGACTCGACGGAGCCGGGCGCCTGTACCTATTCGACGATCGTTCACAGCGCATTCAGGTATATCAGTGATGCAGATACGCAGAGCCACTCCGGCAGTCCGTGGTGAAACGGCAGTGTCGCACCGAGGGCGGCGAGGCGCCTCGCTGGCAAGGCGCGACGACCGAGAATACCGCTGGCTCCCAGTCCTCGGC
This sequence comes from Acidobacteriota bacterium, assembly GCA_046728115.1. Lineage (GTDB taxonomy): Bacteria > Acidobacteriota > Vicinamibacteria > Vicinamibacterales > CAVVIG01 > CAVSWN01. The sequence goes on from JBKPDW010000474.1 coordinate 13,683, forward strand.
CTGGTGACCGCCTGTCTGCTGGTCGCGCCGCGGCCGGCACTGACCCAGGCCGTCGACCCGCAGTACGCGGAGGCCAAACGGCTGTTCGAGGCACTCGATTACGAGAGCGCGATCCGGACGCTCGATCTGGCGATCTCGGGACTGGAAGCCCGGCCGGCGCAGGATCCTGCGCGGCGCGAACTGCTGCCCATCGCTTACGAGATGCGCGCCCGATCGAAGTTCGGCCTAGGCGATCAGAACGGTGCGAAAGCCGACTTCGTGACTCTTCTGAAAGTCGACGCGGGACACGCGCTGACGGGACAGGTGTCGCCCCGCGTCGTGGTCTTGTTCGAAGATACCGTCAAGCAGACGGTGACGACGCTCAACCTGACCGTGACACCGCCGACCGCGAAAGTGGATCTCGACGGCGTGCCGGTACCAGCCAACAGCACAATTCCCGTCACGATCGGCGATCACACGATCACCGGCGATCAAATCGGCTACCGAAAGGGCCAGCAGACGTTTGCGGCGGAGGCCGGGACACCCTCGACCGTGGCGCTGACACTGGAGCGCGTCTCGTCGGTCCTGAACATCCTCACGTCGCCCGGCGACGTGGACGTGACGATCGACGGCGTCAAGCGAGGCAAGACAGCGGCGGGCCCGCCTCCCGCGAGCTACAACCAGGCCATCGCCAGCACGAACATTCCACCGGCACAGGTCTCGACAGTCATGGTGGTCGGCGACGTCCCGCAAGGATCGCACCTGATCGAGTTCACGCGCGAGTGCTACGTCAAGGTTGAAACGCGGTTGCCGGTGGACAAGCCCGACGACTACACCGTCGGACCGATTGCGCTGAACCACGCCGTGGCGACCTTGTCGGTGACTTCGAACGATCCCACCGCGCAGGTGGTGATCGACGGTCAGGCCCGGGGCGTGGCGCCGTTCACGACCGCCGATCTCTGCGAGGGCGAGCACACCGTTGAACTGCGCTCGTCGTCAGGGCGGTACTTCAAGCGCCTGCAGGCCAGGACCGGCGATTCCATCACCGTGAAAGGCTTGGTCAAGCCAGCGTTTGCGCTGCTGTCCGCCTTCGGCCAGGCGGCCGGTAGCCCCGATCTCCGGGCGGTCGTGGAGCGCCTGTTCGATCCGTCGGTCGGCGTGACGCTCTTCGCACCGCCCCAGGAGCAGTCGGATCAGGCGCTCAAGGCGAACCAACTGCCGGTGAGCTGGCTCGCATTCGACGGCAACAAGCGGCAGATGGGCACGTCGCCCGACGTCGGGTCGTCGATGCGCCGCGACGTCTCGGTCAAGCTCTCGAATACCTTCGGCACGCAGGGGGTCGCCGCGGTGACGGTCCTCGATCGCAGCCGCGTCATCGTGTCTCTCCTCGCATCGGGCAGCAGCGATCCCGACGTGCTCGAAGTGAGCCTCGACAACGGCGAGTCGGTGCGCCGCGCCATTGCTCTGCTGGATCGCATGCCGTTGTTGTTCCGGCCGGCAATCGGATTGGTCGCGATGGATGTCGCTGACGTGACCGGCGCGATCGTCGCGGCCGTCGATGCCAACGGACCGGCCGCGAAGGCGGGCATCAAGGTGGGCGACACAGTCGTGAAGGTGAACGATCAACCTGCCGTCGACGCGGCGGCCCTTGCGACGGCGCTCGCCAGCCGGAAGGCTAACGACGATCTGAAGCTCGAGCTGAAGGATCGAACGGGCGCCATCCGGCAGGCCACCGTGAAGGTCTACATGACGCCGCGTGTGATCGGCATCTCCGATCAGACGCTCGTCGTCAACTCGACGCTGGTAGCGCTGCGCGCGCGTCTGCTCGGCACCAGCGATTCCACCGAGCAGACCGTATTGCGGCTGAACCTCGCGGCAGCGCTCGCGCGAGTGGAGGCCTGGGGCGACGCGCGTGCCGAGTTGCAGAGGGTGACGCTGCCCGACGGCGGCGGCGTGGCCAACGGCACGGTGCAGTATCTGCTCGGCCTGTGCGCCGATCGGCTCGGCAATCGCGCCGAGGCCGAGACTGCGTTCAGAGCTGCGGCGGCCTCCGACAGCTTGCTGACCGAAGACGGACCGCCGGTGAAGGAACTGGCGCAGGCCCGTCTGGCTGAATTGTCGCGCCCGGCTGGCGACTAGCGGCATATCGTCGCGCAACCGGCCACTCCGGGTTCAGGCCGACCGCTCGAGCATCGCCCGATCCCAGTTCCCCAACGTCGCCGCTTGCGTGTAGGTGCTCTCGATGAACTGTCGCAGCGCTTCGTCAGGATCGGCGGCTATGCGGACGGCCTCGTACGGCAGGATGAATTCCCCCATCTCGCGGTGATAGTACGCCGCATCCGGCCGAACTTTCGCGTCCTTCAGTCCTGCTGGCTCCGGCACCGCGTACGCGTAGAACGAAGCTTCGAGCACAAGGCCACTGCCGGGCCAGAAGCCGTGGCTGATGACTTCGTGCGAGTACGCATCGCGCATGAACGCGGGCCCTTCGCGCGGCGGCGCCGGACGACCCGAAAACCGCGTGGCCGCCAGATCGAATCCGCCCCAGAAGAAATGCACCGGGCTGCATTTGCCGATGAAATCACATCGAGCTCCCGTCATCACGCGCTCGACCTGGATGAGGATCCGCCAGAAACGGTTCGCGTACACCGGATCGTACGCGCGATGGACGGTATCGGTGTCGAGGCGAATCGGCGAGGGGATTTCGACCGCCATTGGCCAGATTTTCACCGGCAGCGCCATCTCGCGAAGCGCGGTCATGACTGCCTGATAAAAATCCGCCACTGTTTGCGGAACCAGCGGGAGCGCGCGATGGGCACCGTCGGACGCCAGAATCAGCAGTTGGTGATCGACGAAGTCGAACTCCATCGTGAACGAGCGCTTGCCGTGCGGAAGAGTCCGCGTAGCCAGCCCGCGCGGCGTGATCTGCAGCGCCACGCCCCACGAATGGTTGAGCGGCGCCGATTGCGCCAACGCGACTTTTCCAACGATCTGAGTCCACATATGCAGCGTGGCGTAGGTGTCCTTCCACGCGTCGTACGGCAGCGCCGGCCAGACTTCGTTCGTCATTACCGCATGATACGATCCCGGGCCTCCCCGGCATGTGCGCTCATATCGAGGCGATCACGGAAATCAAGACCGCGCGCCGGCGCGAATGCGCCGACTGCGTAAAAATAGGCGCGAGCTGGCTGCACTTGCGGACGTGCCAGACGTGCGGCGTCACGCTGTGCTGCGATTCGTCGCCAAACCGCCATGCCAGCCGTCACGCGAGGACCATGGCTCATCCTGTGGTCGCCTCGGCCGAAGAAGGCGAACGGTGGCTGTACTGCTTCGCCGACGACGCGATCGCCGAGTACTAGCTTCGCTCGCTTCCATCCTCGCATCACGCGGCAGCCAACGACCGTTCGTGCACGTGAAGGAACCACCGATCCAGCAGCACGTGCCGCACGAACCAGGGGCTGGCGAACAACGACGGCGCCAGAGCCGATGACACAGTATGCGGAATGGCGTTCGAGAGCATGCGTGCAACGGCGGACATACCGAATCGCGCCCTCAGCTTCTCGCCGTAGCCCGCGAGGTCTTCGCGCCGATACCGGCTCTTTGCGCCGACGATCGCGGCCGCGGCGAGCAGACCCGACTCGATCGCCGGCCGGATGCCCTCGCCGCTCTGTGGATACGCGAGGCCGGCTGCATCTCCAATCAGCACCACCGCGTCGCCCGTCACGCGTCGCTGTCGCGGCGCCGACAGCAGATACGCGTGCCCGCGCCAGCGCCATGAAGTCGTCGTCGGTATTTTTCGTGCTGCTCTCAGAAACGACGCAAATCGTTCGGTCGCGCGTGCAACTCGGTGGCGATCCAGGCTGCCGAACCCGATGTTCAGGAAATTCTGCTTGCGGAAACACCAGCCGTAGCCGTGCAGATCCGGCGAGAAGTAGAGTTCCGGCGTCGCGCCCGCGATGTCCAGCCGGTCCGCGTCGGCGGCATCGATCGGAAACTCCGCCTCTTGCGCGACGACGATCGGCGCGTCGTGCGCTGATTCGTTGAGCTTGCGGGCCACGGGACAGAAGTGTCCGCCCGCTCCGACGAGCATCCTCGATCGGACGGCATCGTTGACGATCCATCGATCGGCGTCGCGCCGGATGTCCGCAATCGGTTGTCCGAGCAGAAGGCGGGCCTGCGATCGCTCCAGTAGATAGTGATCGAATTCGCAGCGCCGGATGCCGAAGCTGACTGGACGATCGTAGGCGGTTTCGACGGGCGGCGAGCCGCCGATGAGTCTCGTACGAAAGCCCGTGATCGGCTGGAGCGTCCGTCCGCGGCCGTACTCGGCCAAATCCAGATCGAGATCCGCAACAATCTGCGGCGTGATCCACCCGGCGCACACCTTGTCGCGCGGAAACCTCGACGCGTCCATCACGACGACGTCGAGACCCGCCCCGCGCAGTTTCCAGGCGCAGGCCGATCCGGCCGGGCCACCGCCGACGATGAGGACCTCACAGCAGTCCATATTGCGCCCCTCGGCAGAACCACGAGCTTGATCTTGTCTTCGCGGTATTTGCGGACTTTGCAGTCCATCCAAAAGCGTTGGCCGGGTTTCATTCAGCAGCATCCCGTCCCGTAAGACGTGTCCACGGGATCGCATTGCTGGTTCCGCGTGCGAACGCGACCTGGAACAGTTGCATCGATCCGGCGCTGAAGGCTGCGAGTGACCCGGCCAGGTACAGGCGCCACGCCCGCACGAAGGTCGCATCGAACTTCGCGAGCACGCGATCGGATTGCCGGTTGAATCGCTCGAGCCAGTGTTCCAGCGTCTTCGCGTAGTGCAGCCGCAGGTTTTCCACATCCAGCACCGAGAGCCCTTGCGGCTCGAGCACCAGCTCGAACACTTCGCGCAGCGTGGGCGGGTAACCGCCTGGGAAGATGCGCCTGCGAATCCAGGGATTGAGCGGCGCAGGAGTGTTACGGCCGATGAAGTGCAGGAACCCGCGTCCCGTGGGACCGAGCGTGCGATCGATCACTTGGCCGAGCGTTGGATAGTCGGCCTTCCCGACGTGCTCCAACATCCCGACCGACACGAAGACATCGGCGGTACCGCGCACGCTCCGATAGTCGTCCTGAATGAATTCCACACGGTTGTTCAGGCCTTCGGCCTTCGCGCGATCGCGGGCGTAGGCGATCTGCTCGGTTGACACATTGAACGCCCGGACCGAGACGTCGTAGTGCCGCGCCATGTACAGCGCCAGGGAACCCCACCCGCAGCCCGCCTCGACCACGCGCTCGCCGCGCGTGAGGCGAAGCTTGCGGCAGATCAGATCCATCTTCGCAAGCTGTGCCTCCTCGAGCGTCACGTCCTTTGTCGGAAAATAGGCGCACGTGTAGACCATCTCGCGATCCAGCCACAGCTGATAGAAGTCGTTGCCGAGATCGTAGTGGTGGTGCACGTTCTCCCGTGCCGCGTCCACATCGTTCGACGACGGCCACAGCCACCAGGGTCGCGGGCTGGCGTCGCCGAGCGCACGATAGGCCGCCTCGAGCGTCGCGACGAGATCGCCGCGAATCTCGACCGCGCCGAACATGTATGTCTCACCGAAATTCAGATCGGGATCCCACACCCAGCTGAGAAGCGCCCGCCGGTTCTTGAAGACGATCGTGCCAACGGGAGTCAGGCCGTCCGGCAGCAGCTCGAAACCGTCCCAGAGGGCGAATCGAATCGGCGCCGACGTGACGCGCGCCCGTATTCGCCCGAGCGCCCAGCGGTCGAGCCAGGTGGACGCCGCCGGCACCGTCTCGCTGGAGAACGTTTGATGC
>JBKPDW010000475.1:0-7936 GCA_046728115.1 Acidobacteriota bacterium
GGCATACGCAGTCCTCCTCGCATACGCGCGAGGCACACTGATTGCCTCTTTTTGGGGGATGCGCAGCAAAGCGGATACCACGAAGCCGCCAGCGGATATCGGCCGTCGGGCCGTGGGTTCGATGAACAGCCTGCGCGCCAGAATCTCCGAAACTCCGACGGGCCGTAACCGACCGGAGGCCCGATCGCGCTCATCCGCTGTGGGCGACTTCCCGCCGATCGACGTGAAAGCCTAGGCGTTGCAGGATTTTGCCGAATGGCAACGAAATGCTGACGGCCAGCCAGGAAGCGCTGTTGTCCTGGAGAACGTCAGAAGCGGAGTGGAACGCGTGTTGCTATTGCCGGCCGAACCTCACTTCTTCCTGGAGGCAACAGTGCGCAAGATTTTCGCGTCCGTCATAACCCTCTGCCTGATTGTCGTGGCGGCCTTCGCCAGACCCTCGGCTCAGCAAACCGTGCGGCCCGCCGCCGCCGCAGCCCCGACGGTGGACGACGTCCTGAGAGCCGTACGCGCCGACCTGCAGACCAGCCGCGCCGACGTCCTGGCCAAGAACATGACGCTCAGCGCCGAGCAAGCCGCTAAATTCTGGCCCGTGTTCGAGCAATATCAGAAAGAGCAGAACGTCATCATGGACGAGCAAATGAAGGGCATCCAGCAGTACGTGGACAACGCTGAGAACCTCGATGACGCCGGCGCCCTGGCCCTGATGAAAGCCCACCTCGATCGGGATGCCAAGATGAACGCGCTGCGACAGCAATGGCTCGGCGAATTCCAGAAGGTGTTGCCCACGAAGCTCGCTGCACGCGCGATGCAGATCGACCGGCGCCTGTCGCTCGTACACCAGATCGAGTTCGCTGCACGGATTCCGCTCGTTCACTGAGGTCGCGCAATGGGAGACAGGATCGGCGATTGACTGCCGGCTGCTGAGGACTCACCTGCCTCCTCGCCGAACGTCTTTCTTCAAGATTCCAGCCGCGTAACGCGTCGGGGTTTCGGTCCACACTCGACGAGGCAGTCGGGATGTATCTCGCGGGTAGACACGAACCATCAACAACGGTTTGACAGCAAAGCAAGCGCCTGTTTTGCCTCCACACTACAATTCTCCAATGCCCGGCCGCGAGTGCCACCACTGCAAGCAGTGGATCGAAGAAGGCGAGACGCACGACTGCTGGACGACAACCGAGGCGGCGCTGACCGAAGATCTCTCCGACGATCTGCGCGACGCCTGGGAACGGCTGCGCGAAACGGCTCTCGCCTTCGGCGACCAGCGGATTTACGCGTCGGGCACGGCGATCATGTTCTCGCGAAAGTCCTGCTACTTCTTCGTGCGTCCGCGGAGAAGCTTCCTGCAAGTGTGCGTGTTCCTGGGTCGCGCCGTGCGCGCGCCGTACGTGCGCCGCGTCGAACGCAAGTCGGCCTCCAAGCTCGCGAACATCATCCACATCCGGCACAGAGACGAAGTCGAGCCGCCAATCACCGACTGGCTGCAGGAAGCCTACGATCTCCCTGACAAACTGGCGGAGCGGGCAGTAAACGGATCGAAGCGCAAGAAATCCACGGGGAGGCGTAAGCTGGCGGCCAGGTAGCTTCCGCCTTGGAATTCGAAGTTACACAAACCCTAATTAACGGTTCCACCGTCAAAGTGGCTGAGGTACAAACGTCAAATCGTCTGTATGCGAATGCAACATGAGGAGCCCCGAGTCGGACCTTTGCCACCTCGGTCTGCGGCGGGAACTCCGTTGTGCGGCGACTGACGGTTACAATCGCATGCGAAAAGTGCAACCGTCCCGTGGATGTGCTTCGGCCCGGCCTGGCCGGTTCGAGGTTCCGACCGTCTGCGCGAGGTGAGTGATGGACCAGCGACGCGGAGTGCCTATCGTGTTGACGGCTCCTCTCACGGAGAGCGTCGATCACGCAGGATTCTTCATTCAGATGTCTCTGGCTTCAATTCCAGAGTGGATGGAGTGGGTCATCGACAAAAAGTACCCGGCCTGGCGAGAAGTACCGAAGATGGCCGACGGCCGCGCCGCCACGGCACCGGCCGGGCTCCGTGTCCTCGAAGCGGTGCTCGCGCGCACGTTTGGCAGGGACCAGGTCGCGGTCTGCTATCCGGAGCAGCTGCCGGAGTTCATTGGTCACGCCACGCGAGTGATCGCCGTTTCGACCCATAACCCGCTGGGCACGACCTTCGCGGCAGGGGTCTACGCGTCGATTTTCGGAACCTCGCGCGAGCCGGTCAACGCGCTCTATGCGCGCAGGATGTTCGACACCATTCGCGAGGCCCGACAGCGATACCGGTTTTCCGTGATCCTCGGCGGGTCTGGTGCCTGGCAGATTCAGGAAACGGGCGCTCGCGTGGAGTTCGGGATCGATACGGTCGTCACCGGTCGCGCCGAAAGCCAGGACGTGATCGAACTGTTCCGGCGCGCGCTGGCGGGTGACCCGCTGCCGGAGAGCGTCGACGCGCACCACCCGCACGACGCCGCGCAGATGATCGTGCCCGAGACGCGCACCTCGTTTGGCGTGATCGAGATGACCACTGGCTGCGGCCGCCGCTGCGCCTTCTGTCAGCCGGACCTGAACCCGCGGATTTCGGTGCCGAAGCCGGAGATCCTGAAAGCGGTTGCGGCTAATGTCGCGGCGGGCAACCGTCAGGTATCGCTCGCTACGGAAGACATGTTCATCTGGCGGACCGACGAAGCCGCGCTGCCCTTTTTCGTGCCGAACCGCACGGAGCTCCTCGATCTGTACCGCAGCATCGTCGAATATCCGGGCGTCGAGCAGGTGACTTTGTCGCATGCCACGATTGCGCCTGCGCTCGTCGATCCCGATCTCATCGCGGAACTGAGCGCGTTGCTCCTCGATCGAAGCCCGATCAGACTCCGGTCGGTCAGCACGCATCCAGAAGGACGCGCGCTGGCGCCGCTCATCGGGATCGAGACCGGCTCGGTGCGGATCGCCCGTCAAATCATGGCCGGCAAGGCGTTGCCCTTCGACATCAAGGACTGGCCCCACATCGTTCTCAACGGACTCGAGATTCTGAACCGGAACAACTGGTTCCCTGTGTGCACGCTGATCGTCGGGTCGCCGGGGGAAACCGACGATGATGCGAAGGCGACGATCGACTTGCTCTACGAGGCCGAACGGCGAGGCTTGCACTGCATGTGGGTGCCGTCCATCTTCACGCCGCTCGTGCGGACGCGCATGGAAAACGGCGAGGGAATCCGCGAGACGCAGATGCTCTCCAAACTGCAGTGGCAGGTCATCATGAAAGCCTGGGCAGTCGCCTCGCGTATCGGCCTTCAATCTACGTGGGGAAAGTGGTCGTTTGGAGTCGGCGCCCTCGTGTTATGGGCGTCGCGCCTACGCCGATTGAACGGCCCGAACTTCACCGGGCCGCTCCTCCAGTTTTCCGGTGTCGTACCCGAACGATGGCTCGAACGTGCCGGCGTGCTTTATCACGGCCACCCTCTCCCCCGGCGGACGCGCGGCGATCTGCTGGCCACAGTTCGGCCTGATTGGCGGGAGGCGATGGATCTGGCTCGTGCAGGTCGCCCCGCGGCGCGCCCGCGCCGCCTGGCCGTGGTGGAGGTGACGTGACCAAACATTGGCGGTGATCCCCTGACGCGCTGGTGAACTCAATCAATCGCGGACGGTTTCTGGTCTGATGGTCGATGCGACCATGCGACCGCCACCGCCGCCCGACATCGTGCTCCTCGCTGTCGAATGGCAGCCGCGAATCCTCATTCGCGCGCAACTGATCGAAGAGGGGTTCGAAGTCGTCGCGACGGACACATGGTCGATGATGCGGCGGTACCTGAGACCTGCATCCAAGCCGCGGTTGGTGATCGTCGATCTGAAAGGGCTTCCCGAGCCTCAGTCGGTGCTGCGCGATCTGCGCGTGCTGATGAGACCTGATCGTGTGCTGGTCCTGACAGCGACAGGAACGATTCGACCGGCCGATATCGAACAGTCAAGATTTCGTGCGCTCTCGCGACCCATCGTCATCGAAGAGATCGTCCGAGCAGCTGCGAACGCGATTCGATCCGCCGACAATATGCCAGGATCGGTGTCCCCATGACGTCTGCGACCAGGTTTTCGCAGCCGCTCTCGCTGGTGCTCGCGGAGAGGCCCTTAGGGTTGCACGGTCACCGCGGCACTCAACGTGAACTGCAACCGTGTCTCGGCGGCCAGTTTCAGGTGCTCGGTGCCTGAGGCTGAAACGATGGCTCCGGCGCCACCTCCGGCGGCTGCGCCGATGGCTGCACCTGTGCCGCCTCCCGCGATAGCGCCGACGACAGCGCCCAAACCGGCGCCGCCGACGACTTTCCGGGTCGTCTTCTTGCCTTCGCCGCCGCCTTTCTGCTCGACGTAGTTCGTAACGATGTCGTACTTCCTTCCACCAAAGCTGAGCGTGTTGGCTTTCAGCGAAACTTTGTCCGCACCCTTCATCTTGCCGGCCTGCTCGACCTTTGCAACCTGCACCACGACTGCGGCATTCCGCGGGATGACGACCTTTCCTCCCATCATCACGGGATCGTCGAGCAGCGCCTTGAAGGTCATACCGGCCTGGGTCACGTCGACGTCAATCCCTTGCGTCAAGAGCACGTTCAGCACGGTGCCCGAAGGGACGGTGATCGGGGCTGGCGCCTTTGCCGGGTCGGGAGCAGGCGGAGGGGGCGTCTTGCGCGGAGAGAATTCCAACGCGGTAATGTCTTCGACCTTGAACTCCGCGACCCTCCCGTTATCGAGCAGTATGCGCACGATTTTGACGTCGGCGCTCATGAACGACCCGCTGACGCTCTGACCCGACCGAAGCTTGACCCGATCGGCCAACAAGCTCGCGGTGCCGAACGTCACGAGTGTCGCGAGGGTTGCAAACATCAGAGACGGTCTTCGCATGGCTGCCACCTCTTGATCGGAGTTCACTGGACGATGGGCAGAGACGCGGCAATCTGCAAGTCGAGTATCAGCAGGATTTGGTTTTCGACTTGAAGAAACCGGGCGGCCGTTTTGGGCGACAACACCGACTTGAACCGGTCGTAGTAGCGTGCCTTGAGCGCGTTCCGGCGGGCCTCGAGGTCGAGCGCGCCGCTTGCGAGGCGATCGGCGACGGCGTCCGTCATCTTCTCGTAGTTGTCAGCATATTCCTTGATGAGCGCGAGGCGGTCGTCGTTGATTTTTGCGAGCTCGGTTTCGTATTCACGGTAGACAGGCCAGAACTTCTCGTCATCGGCTTCAGTAAACTGCATCATCTCGGTAATGATCGCAATCTTCTGCGAGCGAATGTCCGACCGCAGAAGTTCAACATAGGCGCGAAGATTTGCCTCGCGCGTGTCGTCCGGAGCGGCCGGCCTGGCTCCCTGGGCCAGTGCGAGTCGAGGGGCCATACCCAGCGCGAGCGTAAGCGCGACGCCGGTTTTCAAAAGCGCGGATCGAACCATGATGTCACTCCGTCCTGAGTTATACACCTGAGCCCACACGGCGCGTTCGGCACGGTTGCCTCTCCCGCGTCGCAGATGTGCTGTTCGGTCGTCTTCGGTCAGCCGTGCAGCATGAAGGTACCTGAGCGCAGCCGTCGCCGCAACTCATCTGATCAGGTTGCGCCAACTCGGCGTTCCACGTAGAGTCAAGATCTTCACCGCATTGCGGAGCAGTCGAAAACGGCGCCACTTCCGATGAAAGCGCCAATGGCAGGCTGATCATGACGAAGCTCATTATCGTCGGCAGCTCAACGCTCGTCCTCATGCTGCTCAATCCGGCGCGCCCGGAACGGGCCTTGGTTCATGCGCGCCTGGCGCCAATCAGTCAGGCAGTCCCGACACCCGATGAGCTCGATCGCCTGCTGGCTCCAGTCGCTTTGTATCCGGACCAGCTTCTAGGGCAGATCCTGATATGCGCGCAGAATCCTGGCAACGTCGAGGCACTCAACCTCTGGCTTGGGAAAAATCAAACCCTTAAAGGCAGCGACCTTCAGGATACCGTTGCGAACGCAGGGTTCGAGCCGAGCTTCGTGACGCTGGCGTTGTTTCCGCAAGTGGTGAAGATGATGTCCGATCAGCTGGATTGGACCACCAACCTCGGCGTGGCGTTCACCTCGGATCGCTCGGCCGTGTTCGACAGCGTCCAGCGGCTGAGGAAGAAGGCCAGCGACGTGGGGACACTGAAAAGCACGGCCCAACAGGAAGTCGAGACACGGACGACGTCGAGTGGCCAGCAGGTCATCGTGATCGAACCGGCCAATCCGCAGGTCGTCTACGTCCCGCAGTACAACACAACGACTATCTACACTCAGGCCCCCTCCTCCACGACCGTGGTTGTCCAGTCCGACAACACTGCAGAAGTCATGGCGGCAGGCATGATTGGATTCACGGCGGGCGTCGCCATGGGCGCGGCGTTCAACAACAGCTACTACTACGGTCCCTACGGCTGGCGCGGCGGTGGCTATATGTACAACGATGCGTGGGACGACTATTACGACGCACGCGAGGATGCTCGCGAAGACTGGACAGAACACCGCGAGAACCTCGCAGAGGAGCGCGGTGATCGCGCACGCAATCAGCAGGAGCAGCGGACCGAGCGTCAGGGAAACCGGCAGGAAAACCGCCCCGAGACGCGGGAGCAACGCCAGCAGCGGACTTCGGATGCGCGAGCCACGTCGCAAGGGACCAGAAGCTCGGGCAGCCCCAGCGCCGAATCGCGCGGCTATAGTCGGGGGCAGGATCAGCAGGTCAGGGAGCGCAGCTCCAGCAGTTCAGACGCATTCTCGGGCTACTCGAGCGGCCGATCGGAACGATCGGCGAGTCAGCGTGGAGAGCGAAGCCGCAGCAGCAGCTCCCGCTCACGCGGCGGCGGCGGCGGGCGTCGTCGCTGAACTGGCAAGGGCCAACGAACGTGACGGAGACGAGGATCACGAATCAATCGAGCAGGCGTCGCGGCCACGCCGCTTGCTGCCTGCTGACCGCGGCGTTGGCAGTCGGGGCCGTGTCGCTGCCGCTGTCGATGGCGGCCCAGGATTCTGGCCGGACGTTCGCGACGGCTGAAGACGCCGTACGAGAACTGATACGCGTTGTCAAAGGAGGAAATCTTCAGGAGCTGATCGGTATCTTCGGCCCCGACGGACAGGAGCTGGCGGCCGGGTCGGATCCTGCCACGGGCCGCAAAAACCGCGAAGTTTTCACGGTTGCCGCTGCGGAAGGGTGGCGGCTCGTGGACCAGGGCCGCAATCGCAAGACGCTGATCGTAGGCAACGAGGAATGGCCATTCCCCGTCCCGCTCGTGAAAGAGGGTTCGGCATGGCGATTCGATACCGCGTCGGGAAAAGAAGAGGTGATTGCGCGCCGGATCGGGCGCAATGAGCTGGCCGTGATCGAGACGTGTCGGACTTACGTCGCCGCGCAGCGGCGTTACGCGCAGCAGGGGCACGATGGCAAACCCGCCGGCCTCTACGCGATGAGCTTTCAGAGCGATCCGGGCAAGCAGAACGGACTGTACTGGCCCGCGGCGCACGGTCAGCAGCGCAGTCCGCTCGGCGATCTCGTAGCGCAGGCTGCCGAGGAACAGCGCCCGATCGACGGGAAGCGCGGGCAACCGTCGACTTTTCACGGGTACTACTTCAAGATCCTGACCGCACAGGGAGCGGCGGCGGCCGGAGGAGCGAAGAGTTACGTGGTGAACGGTGAGATGTCCGCCGGGTTTGCACTCGTCGCATGGCCTGCCCAGTACGACGTCACCGGTGTCATAACTTTCATCGTCAATCACGACGGCATGATTCATGAGAAGGACTTGGGACCGCAGACCGACAGTGCCGCCAAGTCGATGACCAGCTACAATCCCGATCGGTCCTGGCGAAAGCTTCCCCAACAGACTGACTGAAGCTGGTTTTCGGAGCCGTCCCCAGTCTGTCCCCGGCCCACTGCAGTCAACACCACGCGAT
>JBKPDW010000476.1:0-10126 GCA_046728115.1 Acidobacteriota bacterium
GGCATTCGGAACTACCTGACGGAAGAACGTATACAGAAGATCCGTGAGGAATACATCGGAACGCTGAAGGCGAAGACCAGCATTCGCGTGATGCTCGAGCCGCCCCGACAGACGATTGCGACTGCTGACAGTCCGGCTCGAGGTCCCGCCGATGCGCCGATCGAGCTGGTCGAGTTCTCGGATTTTCAGTGTCCCTTTTGTCTCCGCGCCGATCCGACCATCAGGCAGGTCTTGACGACCTACGGCGACCGCGTGCGGTTGGTCTATCGCCATTACCCTTTGCCCAACCATCCGAACGCGCGTCCTGCCGCGGAGGCCGCCGTCTGCGCCGACGATCAAGGCAAGTTCTGGCCGTACCACGACCGGTTGTTTGCCGACCCCGCGCGTCTGGGATCGGCCGATTTGAAGCAACACGCCGCCGATCTGGGGCTGGACACGGCCAAGTTCAACGCCTGCGTGGACGGTCGTCAGTCCAAGCCCCGTGTGGACGCCGATGTGCGCGCTGGCGAAGAAGCTGGTGTCAATGGGACTCCCTCATTCTTCATCAACGGCCGGATGCTCAGCGGCGCGCAGCCGTTCGACGTGTTCAAGCGCATCATCGACGAAGAGCTCGAACTCAAACATACCCGCTAGATCGCAGCAGCCGAGATCGCGACCACAGCAGCAGTCGCGATGAACGTTCTCCTCATTCCGAACACCTCCTGATTCTCACGAGGAGGCTCGCAAGAGTCGGTGCCACGGCACGAGTCCGCCGTGGGCGGAAGACTGCGACGTTACGGACGGGCGACTCGGACAGTGTCGGTGGGAGCCGATTACAGGCGGAACAACGACAGGCCGTGCAGAATGGAAACGACGATGGCGATGAACGTAGCCGCGAGGCAGATTACCGCGACCAGCAGATGATCGCCGCGCTCGCGCGTCATTGGGTTGAGAAATGCCGACGTGAGGTATCCGCCGGCGAAACCGCCGGCATGCGCGTAATTGTCGACGCCAGGCATGATCAGACCGAACACGAACAGCGTCAGCGCATAGCCCATCGCCTGTTGTTTGACCAGACTGCTGCCCCTCCGGCCGTAGTGGACCAGAGCTCCCAGCAATCCGAAAATCGGCGCCGAGGCGCCGACCGTGAATCCGGCGCCGCGCAGAAAGAAGATCGGCGTGTTGCCGAGCACGGTACCGGCGACGGAGCTCAGGAGAAAGCCGCACACGCCGGCTATCGTATAGATGATCACGGTGCGTGCCGGTCCGATGACGTCAGCCGTTGCCGGCCCGAGTTGACGGACCCACAACATGTTGAAGAGGATGTGAAGGAGCCCGCCGTGCAGCCAGCCCGCGCTGAGCACGGTCCACCATCGTCCGAACTCGAAAACCGGAATCGCTCCGCTCGCGCCGAAGAGAAACAGCACTGAAGTGCTCGGCGCGAGAATGGACATCATGCTGTCCATCCTGATCGCTCCGCCAGACGCGAGAAGCATCACGATGTACAGCGCCGACGAGGCGCCGATCACGAGCGGCACGAACCCGAGGTCGGCACCAAGGCGACGCAGGAGCGGGCCAAATCCCCACAGGCCGGGGTTCGCTCGGCCGCACGTATAGCACTTGTCGTCGCGCACGCCGACGAGCGATCCGCACGACGGACAGACGACAGAACCAGTTGTTCGGCGCCCGAGCACCACGAAATCATATCAAACAGGCTTGCAGCGACTTCAGATCCTGACCATGGCACCGATGATGACGCCGTAGATGACGTGCGCAAGGATGTTCAAGACGAACGTGCTTCGGCCGTAATTCAACATGAGGAAACCCGGCGGCTCGATCAGCGCGACCTCGTTTGCCGCGGTGTCGGGCGTGCCCATGCGAGGGTGGACGATCGGCAGGAGCACGTTCACGAGAACCGTGGACACGAACAACGCGTGCAACGCCCCAATTAGACCGCCGATCCACCACGAGCTCCTCCCGAGTACTTTGAACGTGAGGCCGTAGGCCAGCGCGAACCCGAGCCCGAGGATGAAGTGAAACACGTACCCGATCGCCTTCGCTTTGCGGCGGTTGTCTGAAACCGTCGTTCCCAACAGAAACGCAAGGTCCATGCGCGTGAAACCGAGCTCGCTGGCGCCTCGCACCAGCGTCGTCAGGACCAGCGTGCCGATTGCGCCAGCCACGAGACAGGAAACGATTGAAGTCACTGTATGGCCAATGCTGCGTCGATGAGGGCGAGGTGGACGAGCGCCTGCGGAAAATTGCCCAGGAACGTCCCGCATTGGGGGTCGACTTCTTCCGCGAACAGGCCGACGTCGTTTGCGCGCGCCACGAGTCTGTCCATGAGGGCTGCCGCTTCGCTGCCGCGGCCAGCCCGCGCCAAAGCGCTCACCAGCCAGAATGAACAGTTGAGAAAACAACCTTCTCCACCCGGGAGACCATCGTCCGCGTGGTATCGATAGACGACGTCGCCGTCGCGAAGCGTGCGGGAGATCGCATCGATGGTGCCCTGGACCCGGGCTGAACGCGGATCACCGTACTTGACGGTGGGGAGCATCAACAGGCTCGCATCGACGTCGCCGCTTCCGGCCAAGCGGGTATAGCTGCGCAGGGAGTCCGACCAGCATTCGCGCTCGACGAAATTACGAATGGCAGA
Organism: Acidobacteriota bacterium; assembly: GCA_046728115.1. Lineage (GTDB taxonomy): Bacteria > Acidobacteriota > Vicinamibacteria > Vicinamibacterales > CAVVIG01 > CAVSWN01. Next base: position 2,636 of record JBKPDW010000476.1, read on the forward strand.
CGCCTCTCGGTCCCAACGCGCCGCATGCTGCCATGGCACTTCCCCGCGATCGGCGAGCCGGCGTGCCCGATCGAGCGCAACCCAGCACATGACCTTCGAGTGCGTGAAGTGAAAGGGTCCGTTGCGGACTTCCCAGATCCCGGAGTCGGGTTTGCGCCAGATATCGCACACGTGGTCGGCGATGCGGCCCATCAGCGCACCGGTATCGCTATCGAGGCGGTGATGTCCCTCGCTGTACAACCACGCCGTCTCGAGCAGGTCGCCGTAGACGTCGTGCTGCGCCTGCTCGAGCGCGCTGTTGCCGAGGCGAACGGGCCGCGATCGTTTGTAGCCTGCCAGTGGCATTTCACGTTCCGGGAATCCGAGACCGCCATCGAGCTTGTACAGCACGTGAACTTCCGGCTCCGTCAGCGCGGTGGCCTGCATGAACCACCAGAAGGCCGATCGCGCCTCGTCCACGCAGCCGAGTTGCAGGAGCGCGTCGATGAGAAAGTTGGAGTCGCGGATCCAGCAGAAGCGGTAGTCCCAATTGCGTGTGCCGCCGATCTCCTCGGGGAGCGACGTGGTCGGCGCGGCGACCGACGACCCGGATGGCGCGTAAATCAGCAGCTTCAAGACCAACGCACTGCGCCGAACGGCCTCGGCCCATGGTCCCTTGTAGTCGAGCTTTGCCGTCCACTGTTCCCAGAAACGGATCGTCGCGGACAGACGCGACGCGACGGCTGCCTGGCTCGGGAAAACCAGCGGCTCGGCATAAGCGGCCGAGAGCGCAATCGTCGCGGAGGCGCCGGCGCGGATGTCGAACCGTGCCACAGCATCCAGCCCCTGCCATTCGGGCGTTCCGGCGTTCCAGCTTGCAATCGCAACGGCGTCGCTTCCGCAGAGGGCGACCGGAAAGCCCCAGCGCCATCCGGTGCGCGGAGTCTGGCTTGCGTACTGAAAGCGCGGCGAGCACAGCCATCGCATCGGCACCGTCCCCGAGAGCCCCTCGATCGATCGCACCAGCTCGCGCATCGGAGGCAGACGATCGTCGGGAAGAGTCATGGCGTCGACGACCCGCAGCGATCCGCGATCCGTTCTGAACGTCGTCTCCAGCGCGTTCGTGTTTGGAAGATATCGACGCGAGGCCGTAAACGGAACCTGCGGCTGCAGCTCGAACGCGCCGCCGCGCTCGGCGTCGAGAATCGCGGCGCAGATGCTCGGCGAATCGAGATTCGGCAGACACAGCCAGTCGATGGCACCGTCCCGTGCGACGAGCGCCGCGGTGCGACCGTCGCCGATCAAGGCATAGTCCTCAATGGGCGCGTAGCCTGCCGTGCGCATGTGCGAAATCGCTGATGCAAGAAGCGGGACCTGAGCCAGCTCAAGCGTCTACAGAGTAGAATCGAAGGCGTGCCGGATCCCACACCATGCGGGGACGCGTCACCATCGCATTCCTTATCGCAGCTGCGCTCGCCGGTGCGGCGCTTACAGCGCAGCCAGTAAATCCGGATTCACCACCGGCAGCCGTCCTCGTGTCGCGTCAGCTTGCGGCGCGGGCACAGGTCCGGGTGGGCGAGGTCGTCACGCTCGCGATCGATCCGGCCGGCCGAACTAGCCGGACGTTCCGCGTGGCCGGCATTTACGAACCCACGCCCGATCCGATGCATTTCACGGCGCAGCGTCTCGAGGCGCGCGTGCATCTTCCCGACCTCTTGGATCTGATCGCCGACCCCGCCGACACGGAGTCCCGCGACTCGGTGAACACGATCAATCTGCGGCTGGAGAGTCCGACGGACGTCGCGGCGGTCACCTCCAACCTGGCCGCGCGCATGCCAGGCCTGGAGGTCCGGCCGACATCGCGTCCAGCCGACAACGATCCGTTTGCCGTCCTCGACCGCTTTCATCTGGCCATCTCCCTCGTCACTGTCACCGGCAGCACGGCATTCCTGCTGGCGCTGATGATCATTCGCGCAGATGAGCGGCGCGAAACGATTGGCGCCATGCGTCTGCTGGGCATCTCGCGACGCTCGCTGCTTCTCGAAGTGGCGCTCGAAGGACTCGTGATCGCGTCTGTCGGCGCGATGTTCGGCATTCTCGTGGCGCTCGCCGCCGAAGGATTCGTCAACCGCGTGTTTCAGGCGCGCTACGACACGGCGCTCGTATTCCTCCGCGTGACGCCATCCATCGCGGTGCGCTCCATCGCGATCGCCGTTCCGCTCGGCATCGCCGCGGGCATCGTCGCGTCGTGGACGCTTCTGCGCCGCAACATCCTGTCGTTGGTGGGTCGATGACATCGGCCTACCTCGCGTGGCGAACCGCCCGTCGTTATCGCGCCCGGACGATCCTCGCGATGATCGGTGTCGCAGTCATCGGCGCGCTGCTCTTCGACATGCTGCTCCTGTCGCACGGGCTGCTCGATTCGTTCGCCGATCTGTTGAACCGCAGCGGGTACGACGTCCGCGTTCTCGGCGGCCAGGGCATACCGATGTCGCGGGCGCCTGTCGCAAATGCCGCGGCGCTGGCGGCAGACATCGAGCGACTGCCCGAGGTCGCCTCGGTCGCCCGTGTCCGAATGGATCCCGGAATGGCCACGTCGAAGAGCGGTGTGCAGGTCGAGGTGTACCTGATCGGCACCACGCGCACCGGATCCCGAGTCGCCTGGACGCTTGCGCAGGGCGCCGACCTGCCGATCGAATCGATCCAGACCGAGCGGTGTCCTGTGGTCGTCGGTCGCAGACTGGCCACTGCGTTCGATCTTCAGCCCGGGTCGATGCTGCGGCTCCGCGCCAGCGACATTGCGCGCTCTGCGCTTCCCGATATGACGTGCCAGGTCGTCGGCATTGGTGATTCGTTGTTTTCCACGGCCGACAGCTACGACGTGCTCACGACCCTGGAAGGTCTTCGGCAGATCAAAGGAGGCGTCAGCGACGACGCCGTCGACGTCGTTCTTGTTGCGAGTCGACCCGAAGCGGGACCCGCCGCCGCTGTGAGTGCCATCACGAAGCTTCGGCGCGACATCGGGGTCTATTCGAACGAAGACGTCCTCGTGCAGTTCAACCAGAACGGGTTCGCCTATTTCCGCCAGATCTCCGTGGTGCTGTCGAGCATCACCATTGTTTTCACCTTTCTGCTCGTCGCGACGATCCTGACGGTCTCGACGAACCAACGACTGGGCGAGATCGCTGCACTGCGCGCGCTCGGCATCGGCCGTCCCCGCATTGCCGCCATGCTGCTGTGGGAGTCCGCGCTGATCGTGGGCGGAGGCGGCCTTCTGGCGCTCCCACTCGGCGGCCTGGTCGCCTCGGGTCTCGATCGCATCCTGAAACAAATGCCCGGCGTTCCGGAGGCGCTGCACTTCTTCGTGTTCGGGACCAGCGCCCTCGCGCTGCATCTGACGCTGCTGTCCGTCACGGCCGTCATCGCGGCCGCGTATCCGATCTGGCTGACGGCGCGTCTGCCGATCGCGGCGACGCTGCGACGCGAGGTCGTCGGATGACGATGACCGCGACTGACGCGATTGTCGAAGCGCGAAACGTCTCGCGCGTGTTCCCCATGCCGGCAGGGCCCGTCGTCGCACTGCGCGATGTGTCGCTGCGGATCGATTGCGCCGACTACGTGGCCATAACGGGACCGTCGGGCTGCGGCAAGTCGACGCTGCTCCACTTGATCGGGTGCGTGGATGCTCCGACGAGCGGCTCCATCCTCTTCGAGAATCGTGAAGTCAATGCGTTGTCGGAAGCCGAGCGAAGCCGGATCCGCCTCAAGCGCATCGGATTCGTGTTCCAGCGCTTCTTCCTGCTGCCGATGCTGACGGCTCGCGAGAACGTGGAATTGCCCCAGGCCGAAGCCGGCGTTGCCACAGCCGATCGGCGTGCGCGCGCCGATGCGTTGCTCAATTACGTAGGCTTGGCCGGACGCGCCGGGCATCTGCCCTCGCAGCTCTCCGGCGGCGAAATGCAGCGCGTCGCCATTGCGCGGGCGCTGGCCAACAAGCCCGCGCTCCTCGTGGCCGACGAGCCCACTGGCGAGCTCGACGAGGAGACCGGCCATCACGTCGCCGACTTGTTCGATCGCGTTCACGCGGACGGCACCGCGATCCTGGTGGTCACGCACAATCCGACGCTTGCGCTTCGGGCGTCGCGGCTGCTGACGATGAAGAGTGGGAGCGTGGTGCCGTGATTGCGAAACTTGCGCTGCGCTCGCTTGCGGTGCGGCCGTGGCGGACGGCAGTCCTCGCCGCCGGATTTGGACTCGGCATCGCCGTCATGGCGGCGCTCCTCGGCGTCGGTGAAGTCATCATCGAACAGGCGCACGCTCCGGCCCTGCACGGCGGCGGCGACCTCGTCGTTTCCTCCAATTTCGGCAATGTCAACAACGCCAGGTATCTGTTGTCGAACGTCGTCGGCGCGCCGGAGTTTCGTCCACGTGTCGTGGCTGCCTCACCGATGCGACGGGCGACGCTCTACCTGATCAAGCCCGGATTGTCGCAGCCGATCACCGTCCGTGGAGGCATCCCGAGCCTCGAACACGCCGTCGGAAATCCAGAAATCGCCGGCATTCGCGCATGGGTGGACGAACCGACGGACGCGTCCTGGTCGAATCCGCGCCCGGAAGACGTCTTGCGCGGCATGGATCGCTTCCATCCCGAGCCGCTCCGGTCAAACCCCAATGGCACAGAATCCACATCCCTGGCGTCACAACCCAATTCGAGACGCGGTAATCCAAATCGGGGTCAGACCCCAGCGTCGTCGTGGGCTGAGTGGCTCTATTTCAACGGACGCACGCCCGACGGCCGCTTGCGCTTCTACCTGACATTTCTCGCCGGGCCGACGTCAGCCGACGGCCACCGTGCGGTAATCGTGCGGCTGCAGCTCGAGCGCGACGGCCGTTCGACGAACTATTCGGCCGGCGCGAGCATCGATGCCCGCGACCTCCTCGCCATGGCGCCGGAGCTCGACATTGCCGGCAATCGTGTCCGTATCGAAGGCGCGCGCTATCACATATCCTTGAATCTGCGCGACGAACGCGAATCGCGACCTCTCGTCGGCCAAATCGCGCTCGACGCACCGCTGGGCCGATCGCTGCCGCCGGCCGAAGCTCGCGCTGCTCACGGGTGGGTCTCGGGCTACGTCGTTCCCGTCCTGTCAGGTTCGCTCCACGGATCACTGCACGCGGGCGACGCTGTGATCCCTCTCGAGGGCGCCTCCGGCTACCACGACCACAACTGGGGATTCTGGGAAGGCGTGCGCTGGCAATGGGGACAGGTCGGGCACGACGACGTGTCGATCGTGTTCGGACGTCTGTTGCCGCCCGCGACCGTCGCCGATCCCGATCGCGTACCTGGCTTCCTGGGAGTCCTCGGCCCGCATGGGCCCATCGGGTTCTCGTCCGACGTGAAGATTGCCGAAGATGGCGACGGCGTGAAGGCGCCGCACGCGGTGACGATCGACGCGCGCGGACAGCAGCTCAACCTGCGGCTCGCGCTGTCGGTGGAAGAAGCAGTCGCCAGCCCCATGCCACTGACGCGACTCGCGACGGGCGAGACGATGACGTTCGTGCAGCTCGGCGGCAGCTATCGCGTGACCGGCAGAATCGGCGATCGCGCAGTGGACTTTACCGCCCGCGGCGCCGCCGAAACGTTTCGATCGAACGCTAACCCCTGACCCTATCGCTACGCCTGATCCCTGCTCTTCGGCCTCATGTTCGCCGCGAGAATTCGCTTGCGAACGCGGATGGTCGTCGGCGTCACCTCCACGAGCTCATCGTCGTTGATGAACTCGATCGCCTGCTCGAGTCCAAGCCTGCGCGGCGGGATCAGTCGAATGGCTTCGTCGGCCGTCGACGCGCGCATGTTCGTCTGCTTCTTCTCTTTCGTGACGTTGACGTCCATGTCATTCGGCCGCGCGTTCTCGCCGATGATCATCCCTTCGTACACGGGCGTCGCGGGATCGATGAAAATCTCGCCACGCTCCTGCAGATTGAAGATCGCGTACGCGGTAGCGAGGCCCGCTCGATCGGCGACCAGCGCCCCGTTGGGCCGCGCGGGAATCGCTCCGTGCCACGGTTCCCAGCTCGAGAAGAGATGGTTCATGATGCCAGTGCCTTTGGTGTCGGTCATGAACTGCGAGCGAAAGCCGATCAGACCGCGGGCGGGGATTCGGAATTCGAGTCGAACGCGCCCGCTGCCGTTGTTCACCATCTTCGTCATCACGCCTTTACGCTCGCCGACCTGGGCGATGACGATGCCCTGATGATCCTCGGGGACGTCGATGACCAGTTCTTCAACCGGCTCGACGATCGCGCCGTCCATCGATTTCGTCACGATATCGGGACGAGAGACCTGCATTTCAAAGCCCTCGCGGCGCATCATCTCGATGAGGATCGACAGCTGGAGCTCGCCGCGCCCGATGACTTTCACCTGCTCGGGCGAGTCGGTCGGCTCGAGCCGGATCGACACATTGCCGAGCAGCTCGCGCTCCAGTCGATCACGCAGCTGTCGCGACGTGACGTATTGTCCCTCCCGGCCGGCCATCGGCGATGTGTTGACGCCGAAAATCATCGACACGGTCGGTTCGTCGATCGCGATCGGCGGAATCGCGACTCGATGGTTCACATCCGCAATCGTCTCGCCGATGGTGATGTCTTCGATCCCCGCCAGACACACGATATCGCCGGCAGCCGCTTCTTCGATGTCGATGCGCTTCAGCCCGTCGAACGCGTAGAGCTTCGTGACCTTCGTTTCCTGCACTGCCCGATCCAGTTTGCACACCGCCACGGGATCGCCGATTCTGACGCGGCCGTTGAAGATTCGACCGATGGCAATCCGGCCCAGGTAGTCGCTGGAGTCGAGATTCGCGACCAGCAGCTGCAGCGGCGCATCCGGATTGCCCTGCGGTGCCGGGACGTGCGACGCGATGGCGTCGAACAGCGGGCGCAGGTTTTCGCCGTGGCGGTGCGCGTCCGTGCTGGCGGTGCCGGATCTCGCGTTGGTGTAGAGGACCGGAAAGTCCAGCTGCTCTTCGCTGGCGTCCAGATCGATGAAGAGATCGTAAACCTCGTTGAGCACTTCCTGCGCGCGCGCGTCCGGCCGATCGATCTTGTTGATCACCACAATGGGCGTCAGCCGGCGTTCGAGCGCCTTGCGCAGCACGAACCGCGTCTGCGGCAGCGGTCCCTCGGACGCATCGACCAGCAGCATGACACCGTCGACCATGGAGAGCGTTCGTTCGACCTCGCCGCCGAAGTCGGCGTGACCGGGCGTGTCGACGATGTTGATCAGCAGGTCGTTGTAATGGACGGCGGTGTTCTTGGCGAGGATCGTGATGCCGCGCTCGCGCTCGAGCTCGTTGCTGTCGAGCGCGCGCTCGGCGACTCGTTCGTTCGCCCGAAACACGCCGCTCTGATGCAGCAAGGCATCGACGAGCGTGGTCTTCCCGTGGTCGACGTGGGCGATGATAGCGACGTTACGGAGCCGTGGGTTGGCGATCACCGTTTACGAGTGTACAGCAC
>JBKPDW010000477.1:0-21827 GCA_046728115.1 Acidobacteriota bacterium
GATCTCCGCGGTGCCCCACACGATGTTGTCGCCCCCAGCGGTGCCCCAGACGATGTTGTCGCAGTCCCCGCCGCCGCAGTTCGTGCCCCAGACGATGTTGTCGCCGCCGCCCCACGTGCCCCACACGATGTTGTCGCCACCGCCGTCCACCGTACCCCACACGATGTTGTCGCCACCGCCGTCCACCGTGCCCCACACGATGTTGTCGCCGTTGGCGTCGTGCGTGCCCCACACGATGTTGTCGCAAGAGCCGTCGCCGCAGTGCGTGCCCCAGACGATGTTGTCTCCTCCGGACAGCAGTGTTTTCGCCGATCCCCAGATCGTCGTCGTCGTCCACGCATTCGCGCGCGGATTGATGTAGCCGCCCGTCAAGACGTGGTTGCCCCAGATGATCTGGCGGCTCCACACCTGCTGGATCGGCATGCGACTTCCCTGCACGTTATTCGCGTAGAACCTTGCTAGACGGACCGCGCCAAGGGTGTTCAGGAAGCCGGCGCCCTGACGGAGCCGGCTGTAACCCGGATACGTCTGCGCGGTGTATTGAAGAATCGCTTTTACGAGGTTCGGCGTCAGCCGCGGATTCGCCTCGAGCATCAGCGCGACAGTCCCGGCCACAACCGGCGCTGCCATGCTCGTTCCGCTCAACGTGAGATACGGCTTGTACCCAAGGCGTATGCTGCCGTCGACGAGGTACTGCGTCTTCGCCGCATAGAGCGAGCTGCCGGGCACGGCCAGCGACACGGTGCCGGCCCCGGGTGCGACGAGATCCGGTTTGGCCAGAAAGTCGATCCACGTCGGACCGGATGAACTGAAGTCGGCCATCCGATCGTCGCCGCGAGTCAGCGTGCCCATGGTGCTGGACGCGCCGACGGTCAACACCCACGGTGCATTACCGGGCGCCGTGATGCCGCCCCACTGCAGTTGTCCGGCCGCGTTCTTTCCGAGGTTGCCTGCCGCGGTTACGATCGTGATCCCCTTGTCGACAACCGCTTTCGCGGCGATGGTCAGCGGATCGGTCCAGTACGATTCACGAATGCTCGCGCCGACCGAGAGGTTGACGACCTTGATGTTGTACGAGCGGTAGTTTGCGACGACCCAGTTCAGCGCCGCGATGGTGCTGCTGATCGAACCCTGGCCGTCCGCAGCGAGGACTTTCAGCGAGATGAGCGAAGCGCCCGGCGCGATTCCCGCCTTGTCGCCGGACGAATCGTACCCGTTGCCGAGAATGGTGCCGGCCACATGCGTCCCGTGACCGTTGTCGTCGTATGGCGGCGTGTGGTTGTTGACGAAGTCCACGAACTTCGTGACGCGCTGGTTGCCGTACGGATAGCTTCCCCAGGAGAAATTCGTCAGATCGTCGTGCCACGTCGTGATGCCCGAATCGATCACCGCAACGCCGACGCCTGCGCCCGTGAATCCGAGTGAGTCCTGCACGGCACGCGCGCCGACGGTCACCGCCGTCCGGAAGTTGTGAGCGCCCGTCGGTCGGTCGTCGTGGACTCGGAACACGTCGGGATGCGCTTCGAGCACTCGTAAAACGCCGTTCGGAACGTCCAGCAACTGGCCGTTGATAATGTCCAGCTTGCCACCGCGAGCGAATCGCTTGAACTGCGCCGGCAATTCCGCGCCCGGGACGAGGGTGACGATTACGCGCGAAGTGCTCTCCGGGTTGCCGCGTCTCGAGCGATTCGACACGACATCGTCCAGCTTGTAGTTGCGGACGGCCGCACCCGGGCCGCCCGGCACGGCGTGGCCGTGACCGTTTCGCGCGAAGCCGTTCGATGCACAACCAAGCAGGAACAGGGCGGCAACAGCCACCGAGCGTTTGACCTTGTGCGGAGAGTCGGGGGTGAAGAGGCAGTCAGCGATGCGCATGGCGACGGCTGAGTAGGCAAGAGAACGGCCACCTCTGCACTATCGTCATGCTCTATTTATAAACTGTTGATACATTTGATTTTGTTGATTCCGGCCAACTCGTACACATGCATTCGCGAATGTGCTGTTCCGGCACAGCTAGGGTCGTCGATACCCAGGTAAATGCTCGAATCGTGAGCGATTAGCCCCAAAACTCAGATCCGTGTCGCGCTACGGAACACAATTTTCAGAATGGAGCACTGTCAGCCCTTTAGAGTCCTATCCAGTCACAAAACCGTGACCGGTTCTGACGAACCTGGCAACAAGACGCCGACCTGAATCCGATGGGTAGAGCGGGAAACGCACGGGGAGCACCCCGAGAAGCAAGCGCTGTCGCGGAGTATCAAAGCACCGATCAGCAGCGCGCGGGCTCGTAGGCGAGATTGGACGTGAGCCAGCGTTCGACCTGCTCGACCGATTCGCCCTTTCGACGTGCGTAAGCGGCGATTTGATCCTCGCCGAGGCGCCCGACGTTGAAATAACGGGCTTGCGGATGCGCCAGGTACAAGCCACTGACGCTGGCCGCGGGCATCATCGCACCGTGCTCGGTCAGCGCGATCCCGGCGCGAGAGGCACCGAGCAGGTCGAACAGTTTGAATGTCTCGCTGTGATCGGGGCATGCGGGATAGCCAAAGGCAGGCCGGATGCTCCGGTGATGTTCTCGCAGGACGTCCTCGGTCGACGACCCAGGCTCGTCGATACCCAGCTCACGGCGTGCGCGCGCATGCAGATACGTGGCAAAGGCCTCCGCCAGCCGATCGGCCAGCGCCTTTACGAGAATGGCGCTGTAGTCGTCCCGCTCGCGCTCGAATCGACGCGTCAGATCGTCCGCGCCGATGCCCGCCGTGACGGCGAACGCACCGATGAAATCCTGCACTTCCGAGCCTCTGGGCGCGACGAAATCCGCCAGCGACAGATTCGCCTGGCCCGCCGCCATCGTCTCCTGCTGCCGGAGGAAGCAGAAGCGCATCATCTCGCGCGATCGCTCGGCGTCGGGGTGGATGACGATGTCGTCACCCTCGCTCGCCGCGGGCCAGAAGCCGTACACACCGTTCGCCGTGAGAAGTTTCTGCCGTACGATTCGGTCGAGCAGCCGTTGTGCGCTCGCATAGAGATCGCGTGCCACCGCGCCGTACTCAGGGTGATCCAGGATCGCCGGAAAGCGCCCTTTCAGTTCCCAGGCAGCGAAGAAGAAGGTCCAGTCGATGCACGGCACGAGCGCTTCGAGCGGCACCTCGTCGAGCACATGGACGCCGATGAAGGACGGTCGCGGCGGCGATTCCCGAGACCAGTCGATCTTCAACCGATTGGCAATCGCAGCGTCGTATGAAAGCAGCGGCCGCTCCCGACGGGCCAGGTGCTGCTCGCGCAGATGCGCCTGCAGCGCCTGGTTTTCCGCAACGAACGCTGAATGCCGCTCGTCGCTCAACAGGCTCGTCACCACGTCGACGACACGCGACGCGTCGAGCACATGTACGGTGGCCTGATCGTACTCCGGCGCAATTTTCACCGCCGTGTGCTGGCGGCTCGTCGTCGCGCCTCCGATGAGCAGCGGCACCTTGAAATGCCGGCGCGTCATCTCTTTCGCGACGAGCACCATTTCGTCGAGCGACGGCGTAATCAGACCGCTCAAGCCGACCACGTCGGCCTGCTCGTCGATTGCCGTCTTGAGAATCCTGTCCGCCGGCACCATCACGCCGAGATCGACGACGTCGTAGCTGTTGCAGCCCAGCACGACACCGACGATGTTCTTGCCGATGTCATGGACGTCGCCTTTGACAGTCGCCAGAATGATCTTGCCCCTCCGCTCCCGCCCTTCCTGCCCCTGCCCCCCGCTCCGGTCCTGCTTCTCCTGCTCCATGAAGGGCTCGAGGTACGCGACCGCCCGCTTCATCGCGCGGGCGGACTTGACGACCTGCGGCAGGAACATCTTCCCGGCGCCGAAGAGGTCGCCGACGATTTTCATGCCGTCCATGAGCGGACCTTCGATGATGTCCAGGGGCCGCGCATAGGCACGGCGCGCCTCTTCGACGTCCTCTTCGATGAAGTCCACGACGCCGTGTACCAGCGCATGAGACAAGCGAGCTTCGACCGATGCCGAACGCCACGCGACATCCTGTTCGCGCTTTGCGCCCGCGCCCTTGACCGTGGCCGCGAACTCCACCATGCGTTCGGTCGCATCTGGACGGCGGTTGAAGATGATGTCTTCGACGCGCGTGAGCAGGTCGGAGGGAATGTCCTCGTACACCGCCAGCTGCCCGGCATTGACGATCCCCATGTCGAGGCCCGCTTTAATCGCGTGATAGAGGAACGCCGAGTGAATGGCTTCGCGCACCACGGCGTTGCCGCGGAACGCAAACGACAGGTTGCTGATGCCGCCGCTCACTTTCACACCCGGACACGTCGCCTTGATGATGCGCGTCGCCTCGATGAAATTGATCGCGTAGGCGTTGTGCTCCTCGAGACCTGTCGCAACGGCGAGCACGTTGGGATCGAAGATGATGTCGGAAGGACCGAACCCGGCGCGCTCGGTGAGCAATCGGTACGCGCGCTGGCAGATCGCGACCTTTCGCTCGATGGTATCGGCCTGTCCCTGCTCGTCGAACGCCATCACCACCAGGCCCACACCATAACGACGCACGATCGCTGCTTTCCGGAGGAAGTCCTCCTCGCCTTCCTTGAGGCTGATCGAATTCACGACGGGCTTGCCCTGCACGCATTTGAGCCCCGCGAGGATGACCGACCATTTCGAGCTGTCGATCATGATCGGCACGCGGGCGATTTCCGGTTCCGTCGCGATGTAGTTCAGGAACTCGGTCATCGCACGTTCGGAGTCGAGCATCCCCTCGTCCATGTTGACGTCGATCAGGTTCGCGCCGCCGCGCACCTGCTCGAGCGCCACCTGGGCCGCCGCCGCGTAGTCTCCTGCGCGTATCAGTCGCGCGAATCGGAGCGACCCGGTCACGTTGGTCCGCTCGCCGATCATCTGGAAGTTGGAATCCGGGCGGATGGTGAGCGTTTCCAAGCCGGAGAATTCAGTAAAAGTCTGAAGTCTGAAGTCTGAAGTCTGAAGTTTGCGAGGAGGCAGGTTCTTCACCGCTGTCGCAATCGCCTTGATATGTTCCGGCGTCGTCCCGCAGCAGCCGCCGACCATGTTCACGAACCCGCTGGTGGCGAACTCGGAAAGGAAATCGGCGGTCTGATTCGGCTGCTCGTCGTACAGGCCGAAGGCGTTCGGCAGCCCCGCGTTCGGATAGCAGGTGACCCAGCAGTCTGCCAACCGCGCGAGCTCCGCCAGATACGGACGCATGTCGCGGGCGCCGAGCGCGCAGTTGATCCCGACACTGAACGGTTTCGCATGCCGCACCGACACCCAGAAGGCGTCGATCGTCTGCCCCGACAACGTGCGGCCGCTGCGGTCCGTGATCGTCACGGAGATCATCAGCGGGAGACGCTCCGGCTCGGGCGTCCGCCGTTCCTCGTACAGCTCGTCGAGCGCGGCCAGGGCGGCTTTGGCGTTGAGGGTGTCGAAGATGGTTTCGAGCAGGAGCAGCTGACAGCCGCCGTCGATCAATCCGCGGATTTGTTCCTTGAACGCGTCCTTGACGTGATCGAAGGTCGCCGTCCGGAACGCGGGATTGTTGACGTCCGGCGAGATCGACAGCGTTCGGTTCATCGGTCCGATCGAGCCGGCGACGAATCTCGGCTTGTCCGGGGTGCGAGCGGTCCATTCGTCCACGGCGGTCCTGGCGAGCTTTGCCGCTTCGACGTTGAGCTCGTACGCGACCGACTCGAGCGCGTAGTCGGCCTGGACGATCGAGGTGCTGTTGAAGGTATTGGTCTCGATGATGTCGCTGCCGGCTGCGAGGTACTCATGATGAATTGCGGCGATCGCCTCGGGCCGCGTCAGGACGAGCAGATCGTTGTCGCCCCGCACATCGTGAGGATGCGACGCAAATCGGCGTCCGCGAAAATCGGCCTCGGTCAACTGCAGCCGCTGAATCATCGTCCCCATCGCGCCATCGAGAACGAGGATGCGTTCGCCCAGCAGCCGATCCAGTCGTGCACGTGTTGTCATCGGTCCGACCTTCGTATGCGATGTGCCGCCGGCTTGGTGCCGCTCGCGATGAGCACGGTGAAGGGATCGCCTGCCTTCCGCGCGCCGACGCCAACCTTGACGTGTTCCAGTCCCGCGCCCGCCATCAGCCGTTTTAGCTCGTCATCGTCGAAACCCAGCCGGCGGTCGCCGAGTTTGGCCCGCACCCATTCCTCGTGGTGCGTGCGCAGGTCCAGCACGAGCACGCGTCCGCCAGGAGTCGTCACGCGTGTGGCTTCCGCGACCGCCTCCGACGGACTGGCGGCATGGTGGAGCGCCTGCGACAGCATGGCGACGTCAACCGACGCGTCCTTCATCGGCAGCTTTTCGAGCTCGCCCTTCTTCCAGATGACGTTGGAGACGCGCCGGCGTCGAGCGAGCGCGCGGGCGCGCTTCAGGACCAGCTCGGAACGATCGACCGCAATCACCCGGGACGCCCAGCGCGCCGCTTCCATCGTCAAATACCCTTCACCGCAGCCGAGGTCCGCAACCGTCAGCGAAGGCAGCAGCATCGCCAGCGCACGCGACCAGGCCGCCCAACTGCGGCCGGGGACGAGCTGACGCGCGTCGCGTGTGTCGGGACCGCCGTGCGTCTCGAAATTCTCCTTGCGCAGCCGCAGCACTTCCTGCAGGCGCGCGTCGTCGGCGCGGACGGCCGAATCGGCGGCCGCCGCCGAGAATTGATCGTGGAGCGCCGCGGCCAATGGGTGCCCACCCTGTTCGGAGAGGCCGGGGGCCAGCCGGTAATAGCTGAACCCGCCGTCGCGGTCCTCGGATACGAGCCCTGCATCCTTCAGGAGTCCCAAGTGGCGCGACACGCCCGACTGGGCCAGGCCCAGCACGCCCGTCAACTCGGTCACGTTCAGCCGTTCGCGGGCCAGGACGCGCAGCAGCCGCAGACGGGCTTCGTCGCCCAGCAGCCGGTACAACGCTGACGCCGCCCTCATATCTATAAATCTACATTTATTGATGTGTCGTTGTAAACCCGCCCGATCGACGAGTCTTGGAGAGTCTTCGAAGAAAGCGTCGTGTGAGTCTCTTTTGTTACAGTTCGTCTATCGACCTGGGCCAATCGTCCCTGAGCAGCCGCGACAGGGATCGGTCGGCCAGGAGCCGGCCGGCCGTCTGGCACCTCGCGCAGTAGTTGCACTCGTTCTCGGCATGGACGATCCGCTGAACGGGCGACTGGCAGACCGGACACGGCTGCCTGAAGCGGCCGTGAACCGCCATCTGATCGTGGAATGCCGTCACTTTCTCTGGGAAGCTGCCGCCTGTCTGCTCGCGCAACCGATCGACCCAAAGGTGAAGCGTGGATCGTGTGGCGTGGAACAGCCTCTCGATCTCTTCGTCGCTCAAGGACCGCGTCAGCTTCAGCGGCGACAGGTGCGCAGCATGCAGGATCTCGTCCGAGTACGCGTTGCCGATACCGCTGAACAGGTGCGGATCGGTGAGCGACCGCTTGACCGTGTGGTTCTCCCGCGTCAGCGCCGTGTGGAATTGCTCGAGCGTTGCATCGAGCGGCTCGAGGCCGCCGGGATCCAGCGCGCGCAGCGCCTCCTCGCCGCGCACGATCTGCATCGACGCGCGCTTCTTCGAGCTGGCTTCCGTGAAAAAGAGCGTGCCGGCGGGAAACTCGAAGGTAGCGAGGATCAGTTTCGCGCCAATGCCGACCTTCTGGCCAACGGTGCGCCATCGCAGTCGCCCGGCGATCATCAGATGCAGAACGAGAAACAGATCGATGTCGAACACCAGCACGATGCGTTTACCGACGCGCCGGACTGACGTCACCATCCGGCCGGTGATGGCGGCAACCGGAGGATCGACCGATCGGAGCACGAAGGGGCTGCGGAGGTGCAGTCGCTCGAGAGGCTGCCCCGCGACATGGCGCGACAGCGCTTCAACGTAAACGACGACGTCGGGGAGTTCCGGCAAAAAACCTGATGCTAGTCCGCCTTCAACCAGTCCGCAATCTGCTCCCGTGTCCAGTGATGATCGTCGTTCAGGTGCAGGATGATCGCGTTCAGCGGGAGGCGTTTGTTGCATCCGACCGGACAGCGGCGCCGCACGTTCTCCAGGCAATCGAACAGCCGATGCAGCCGCGGACGAATCGACCGTACTTCGTGCGGATCGCGGGGCAGCGCATACGCACCTTCGTACGCCGCACCAAGCACGCACGAGCCGCCGGCTTCAGAGAAGTACTCGCCAAACGCCTGCGTCGGCCGCCGCCGGGCGCCTTCGACGATCGCCCGGGCGAGCTCGATCTGATCTTCGCGCGGCACTTGATGCATATGTCAGTTCCTGGGAGCATTTTACGCGTGTCAAGCGCCGGGCGCATCTGTTCGGAACCGGACGCTGTGCCCCTTGGCGCAAGTCGTGCAGAATAGGCAGGTGAACAAGTGCGACCGCCGACCCATCGGCGGCGTCCAACCTGTATGCGGTTGATGAGCCTGGTATTTGTGGCCTGTCTGGCGGCGAGGCCCGTGTCCGCCCAGGACCCGCAACCGCCCTCCACCGTGGACAAACCCACCGAAAGCCTGAACTTGCCCGTTTCGCTCGAGAAGATCAAAGAGGCCCTGCTGCAGCCCCCTTCCCAGCTCTCCTTGCGGACGCTTGACGAAAGTCCGACGTTCAGGGTGCAGATTCTCGAACGCCAGAAAATCGAGGAGTTGCTGGCCACGTTGAACTTCAAGAGCTCGCCAGCGCCCGGCGGTGGGTTGTATGGATACGAACAGCAGCGACAGATGTTTCCAGCCGTCGACAATCCGCTCCGCCAGCCATATGCAGCGTTCAATCAGGGAGAGCTCCTGACCATCCTGATCGAAAACCTGGTTGGAAAATATCTCGCCGGAAAGGCGATCAACGCCGTGAGCAGTGCTGAACGCGCCCGTGCGGAGACCGCAGCGAAAGAAGAGGTGCGCGCAGCCGTCGCTCGCTATTGCGAGGCGCAACCCAACGGAGGCGCGGGCATTCAAATCTGCAACACCACAATCAGATAGACCGATTCAGATGGTCCAGGACAATCCTGGAGCACCGACGGCGGCTTGCCTGGACCAACAGTGAGAAGCCGAAGCTCTTCGGCGGATCGCGGGAAGGCGTCGTCAGCGCGGGCGTCACCTTGCGCGTCAACATCCTCGGGTTCGCAGTCGGCGAGTTCGATTTCTCACGTCCCTTCCAGCGCCCGGCCGTGGCTGGGTCTTTTAGTTCAATTTGAGCCCAGGGTTCTAGAAAGCGGCCGGCCCTCTGGGAACACCTCCCCACTTATGCTATCCTTCTATCCGGTTTTACGGATGAACACGAGGACGCCTCAAATTCTCGACCATCTGTCAGCGCTGTCGGACCCGACCCGAAGCCGGTTGCTCCTGCTCCTCGATCGGCACGAGCTGACTGTGTCGGAGTTGTGCGGGATCCTGCAGCTTCCGCAGTCGACGGTCAGCCGTCATCTCAAGGCGTTGGTCGATGCGGGGTGGGCCTCCTCGCGCGCCGAGGGAACGAGCAACCTGTATACGATGACAACGGCCGGCGAGCTGGATGGATCCGCTCGCCGGCTGTGGGGCCTCGTGCGGGAGCAGGTCGGCTCGACGTCGGCCGCGAACCAGGACCAGCGGCGGCTGCAAGCGGCTCTAACAGCACGGCGCAGCATGTCGCAGGAATTCTTTTCCTCGTCGGCAGGTCAGTGGGATCGGCTGCGCGACGACCTGTTCGGCGATCGGTTTCATCTCGCGGCGTTCGCGGGATTCGCCAACCCGGACTGGGTCGTGGGCGATCTCGGATGCGGAACCGGATCCGTCGGCGCGGCGCTGGCCCCGTTCGTTGCGCGCGTCGTCGCGGTGGACGGATCGGCGGCGATGTTGCAGGCTGCGAAAAAACGTCTGCAGGGCTTCGGCAACATCGATCTGCGGCGCGGAGACTTGGAGGCGCTGCCGATCGATGACGCGCGGCTCGATGCGGCGACGATGATGCTGGTCTTGCATCACGTGCCGGAGCCGCAGCGGGCGCTGGCCGAAGTCGCGCGTGTGCTCAAACCAGGTGCGCCGCTCATCCTGGTCGACATGCTGCCGCACGATCGCGAGAACTATCGGCAGCAGATGGGCCACGTGTGGTTGGGTTTTTCGGAAGAGCACATTACGAGACTGCTGCGCGAGACGGCCTTCGATGGCGTTCGAGTAGTACCGATGCCACCGGAGCGCAAAACGAAAGGACCAGGATTGTTCGTGGCAGCCGGAACGCGGGCTTGAAGCCAGTGCGACGCAGGCCCGATCTTCGACTACGCTCAGGTCATCCCGAGCAACCGTCGATGGATGAAAGGCGGCTGGGTGGGGCCGCGAAAGAGGAGAACCAATGTCAACCGTAACCGAGAAGATGCATGCATTCGCGGCGGCGAAGACCGCCGGGCGCGAACCGTACAAGGTAAGCGATCTCTCACTCGCCGAGTTCGGACGCAAAGAGATCCGCCTGGCCGAACAGGAGATGCCGGGCCTGATGGCGCTTCGTAAGCAGCACGCCGGAAAGAAGCCGCTCGCCGGCGCGCGCGTCATGGGCAGTCTCCACATGACCATTCAAACCGCCGTGCTAATTGAAACGCTGGTCGACCTTGGCGCCGACGTGCGTTGGGTCTCGTGCAACATCTTCTCGACGCAGGATCATGCGGCCGCGGCAGTGGTGGTCGGCAGACCGGAAACCGGCGGCACGCCCGCAGATCCGAAGGGCACGCCCGTGTTCGCGTGGAAAGGCGAGACGCTCGAAGAGTACTGGTGGTGCACGGAGCAGGCCCTCGAGTGGCCCGACGGCAGCGGTCCTACGCTGATCGTCGACGACGGCGGCGACGCGACGCTGCTGGTCCACAAAGGCGTGGCGTTCGAGAAGGCCGGGAAGGTTCCCCCGTTCGATCCGGATCGCGAACCCGAAGAGTGGGGCGTGATCCTCGATACGCTCGCCGGGTCGATGGCCGCCGACAAGACGCGGTACACGCGCATCGCCTCGTCGATCCGCGGCGTCAGCGAAGAGACCACGACCGGTGTTCGGCGTCTCTATCAGATGATGGAAGCCGGCACGCTGCTCTTCCCGGCCATCAACGTCAACGACTCGGTGACGAAGAGCAAGTTCGACAACATCTACGGCTGCCGTCACTCGCTGCCCGACGGGCTGGCACGCGCGACCGATGTGATGCTCGGCGGGAAAGTCGCGGTGGTTTTCGGCTACGGCGAAGTGGGCAAGGGCTGCGCTCAAGCACTGCGCGGACAGGGCTGCCGCGTCATCGTGACCGAGATCGATCCGATCTGTGCCCTGCAGGCGGCTATGGAAGGCTATCAGGTGACGACGCTCGATGAGGTAGTGGCGACGGCGGACATCTTCATCACCGCGACCGGCAACCACGACATCATCACCGTCGACCACATGAACCGCATGAAGGACAAGGCGATCGTCGGCAACATCGGCCACTTCGACAACGAGATCGACATGGCCGGGCTGAAGAAGTTCCCGGGGATCGAGCGCATCAACATCAAGCCGCAGTATGACGAGTGGCGCTTCCCCGACGGCCACAGCGTGCTGGTGCTCGCCGAAGGCCGTCTCCTGAATCTCGGTTGCGCCACGGGTCATCCGAGCTTTGTGATGTCCGCGTCGTTCACGAACCAGGTGATCGCGCAACTCGAGCTGCATGCGAACACCGGCAAGTACACGAAGAACGTCTACATGCTGCCGAAGCACCTCGACGAGCAAGTCGCGCGCCTGCACCTCGATCACCTCGGCGTGAAGCTGACGACGCTGACGAAGGATCAGGCCGATTACATCGGCGTCCCGGTGGAAGGGCCCTACAAGCCCGAGCACTATCGGTACTGACGGGTGCTTTGTCTCGCCCGACTCAGTACCGTCTGGGAACAGCCATCGACCGAAAAGTGCGCCAGCAATCAGGCGGAATCATTCTTCGCGCCCTTCGCGGTCAGCGCAACAAGGACTCGCGCGATTCCATCGGACACACGTCACGGAGCCGTGTGGCTTGTACATCAGCGCGACCGTGGCGAAAACGTCCTCAGGCTCTTCAGAAACGCGACGATGGCGTCCTGATCGGCAGCCGGACGCGCTTTGAAGGCGTCCCGCGCTTCCTGGGCCTCGCTCCGTCCGGGGCTGCCTGTCGGGGGAGGCGCATCCTCCCCGTGCAGGAGGATGGCTTCGCGCAATGTGCCGGCGCGATTGTCGTGCAGCCAGGGTCCGGTGTTGCCGGCACCCCATAGCTCCGCGGTCAGGAACTGGTCGGCTGGGATCGTCACGGGCTTCCCGTCGTACTTGAGAGCCTGGCCGTCGGCGCCATCCGATTCGTCGGGACCGGCGGGGTCGGCCAGCACGCGTCCCATTGCGTGCCGCTTCAGATCGCCGTAGAGGTGAATGATCGCGCCGCCGCCGGTGCGCCGATCTGCGCGCGGCGTCAGTGCGTCCACGAGGACGTCGAACGCGAACGGACGCTTCGGGTCGTAGCCGGGATCGCGCGTCGCCAGCGTGCGGTCGTAATAATTCCCGTTGCCACGCATCGTCGGCTCCTCGAAGCGCGTGTTGTCCAGAGGCATGTCGGGCGTGTGACACGTCGCACAGCCGCTGGCAATGAATGCCGCGCGGCCCGCCTCGATTTGTGCGGCCTGCGCTGGCGTGGGCGGTTTCACAAAGCCGAGCGCGGCCAACTGCGAGAAGCTGGTTGGCGTCTCCAGTGCGGCGGTATAGACCGTGATGGCAGTGACATCGCCGACCGAGAGTTCCCGTTCGACGCCGTCGCCATCCAGGTCTGACGTCTTCTGGGCGTCCGGCGTCTTCCACCCTTCCTCTTCCGCGAGCATCCCCATACCAAAAGTCGCGGCTCCAACCGTGATGTTGCGGATGATTGGCGCGTCGCCCTTCCAACCCATCGGGCGCACGACGAGGTCCGGGTCGATGCCGACCACCCGCGAGACGTCGAACACGACCTGGCCATCCGAGCTGGCGGTTGCCGTGATTGCGCCGAAAGAGGTCCCTTTTGACGTCAACGCGCGTGTCACCCCCCTGCCGGGCGATGCCTTGGCATCCGCCGCCGCCGCGGCACGCGCAGCCTGCAATTCCTCGGTCATTTCCTGCGCGAGCAGCTGAAGGATCCCATCACCGAACGGCGAGATGACCGACCGTACGTTGAAGGGCGCCTGGCCTTTCCCCGCGATATCCCGTGCGACGCTGCTGTGCGCGAGGCCCGCGGAGGCGACAGCGGGCGCATTGTGACACTCGGCGCAGCCCTGGGCCGTTGGACCTTTGGGGCCAATCGGCGCGAACCGTTGGACATGACTGCCATCGGGGCGAACCGCGATGCCTACGCCGTCGAGGCCGTTGAAGGAGGCATGGAACAGGAGCCGCCCCGCCTCGAACAGGCGGTTGAACGTGTAGCGCCCGGCGGCGATGTCCGCCGACTCGACGTGCGCGGCCAACGGAAATGCCGGCCGTTCCGCAAGGTCAATCTCTGGGAGGTGTTGCGCCGTCTTTCGGGGCTGTGGAGATCCGGATTGGCCACCGGTCGGCACCGATCCGGCGAGTACCAACGCTGTGGCAAAAGCAATCAGCCAGCGAGTCGACACGATCATCGTCTGAGCCTCGGTTGAAGGGAAGAGGGGCGCAACGTTTATCACGCGCCGAGCGTCATCGCAAGCGAGAAATCGCGGCAAGAGGTCCGGCATCAGCGGACGCTGCGGCGCTGCCGACCCGCACGCGGCAACCGCTTCGCCCGCTCCTGGGCCTGATGCGCTCTGGCCAGCAGCAGGTGCTGGTTCATTGCGCGCCGCGCTGCCTCGGGATCACGCGCGCGGATGGCCTGATAAATCTCACGATGCGCCTCGGCGGCATCGCGCAGGTCGCGATCGGAAGCCTGCTCGGCCGTCTTGCGCCGCTGCTCATAGTACTGGGTCGATACCATCTCGACGACCGCCGCCACAATGGGATTGCCCGAAGCCGCAGCGACGATGCGGTGGAAGGTGATGTCGTGCACGAGAAACCGCTGGGGATCGTCCATCGTCGCAAACAGACTCGCCACTTCCTCGGCGAGCGAGGCGATGTGATCGGGCGTTGCGCATTCGGCCGCCAGGCCGGCCGCACCGACTTCGAAGATCCGGCGCGCGTCGTACATCTGCGCATGCGTGAAGTCGTGCAGCGCCGCCATCAGGCTGAGCGGCTCGGATCCAAGCGCGGGAGGACCGGCCGGAATGTAGGTGCCCGATCCGTGGCGCGACTCGACGCAGCCCATCGCCGCGAGGGCATGCAAGCCCATTCGAAGGGTTGGACGGCTGACGCCGATTTGTGCCGCCAGATCGCGTTCCGGCGGCAGCCTGTCGCCCGGGCGCAGCTCCTTGCGCACGATCAACCCCCGAACGTACGACACGACCTGTTCGGAGCCGCCTTCGCCCGTGCGATCGGCGTGTCTGGATCGTCGCGGCGAGGACATACGCGCCATGATCAGAACGTCACGCGCAAGCCAATCTGCATGTCGCGAGGGTTGTTGCGGTCCTGGTTGATGAACCCAAACGTGGAATTCCGCGGATTCGTGTCGGGATTCCACAGAACGGTGTAGTTCAGCGCGTTGATCCACTCGAACCGCAGCTGCACTTTCACGCCATGCGGCACCGAGAAGTTCTTGAAGAGTCCCATGTCCAGCAGATGCAGCTGATGGGTCCGCACATCCGGAAGCGTCGATGGGAAATAGCGCACGTTGTTGCCGAGCTGAATGCGCTGATCGTTGCGCTGCTTGACCGGATCGTCCGCGCCGTTGGTCTGGACGGCCGCATCGTGAAAGTAGAAGCACGACACGTTCCAGGCCGGCACGTCGAGGCCGAGAATCTTGCCGTCGACCGTCTTGCCGATGTTCGAGACGAGCGACGTCGGATCGCCGCAGCTCGAGTCGTAGTAGACGCTGTTCCACGTCAGCGGAAATCCTGATTGATACTGATAGGTGCCGCTGACCTGCCAGCCGCCCAGAACCGTATCGATCGGGCCGCTCCACCCGCGACCCCAATGATGCTCACGTCCGAACGGGAGCACGACGCTCGAGCCCACCGAAAGCCGGTTCGGCCGGTCGTTGAGCGACACGCGATCCTCGAGCACATCCTGCTGCGGATTCAGGTTTTTCAGGCGGTCGCGCGTTCTCGATCGCGTGTACTGCACTGTAAAGGAGTTGCCGCCTGCGAAGCGGCGCTCCAGCTGCGCGGTGCCGGCGTGGTACGAGTCCGATCCCGTCTGCTGCTCGATGCCGAACGTCCCGAACTCCGGGAACGGCCGCAGCAGCTGCTGGCGCTGGACGGTCGCGCCGTTGATCGTGCTGCCCGGAAGCAGTCCCGCAAACGGATTCGTCACCTGCTGCGTGAGGAACGTCTCATTCGCGGGGTCGCGAGAACGCGAAGTCGAAAGGTACTGGAAGGGGATGCTGTTGATGTCGCGGAACACGGGCAGGTTCGTGCCACGCGATCCGGTATAGGTGAACGCCGTCACCCATCCGGATCCGAAATCGTGCTGCACGCTCACTTCCCAGCGCGTGTAGTACGGCGAGCTGCGGTCGCCGCCGAGAAGATTGTTGGTTGCCTGAGGGCCGCCGCCCGCCGGAGAGTTGCTCGTCAGATTCTGTCCGAGCGAACTGGCCAACCCGTTCGACGCGCCCACCGGCTGCACGAGCCCGCCGGTGGGAATGGGATTCGCCAGCGTAGCGCCCGTGAAGGTCAAGCCGTTGTCGTTGGTCGTCAACACCGGCGTGCCGAGCGAGAAACCCTGCTGATTGATCACGTCGAAGAACAAGTCGTACGAGAACAGACCGAGACCGCCGCGAACGACGGTCCGGTCGTTGAGGAGGTACGACACGGCGCCGCGGGGCAGCGGCTTGAACAGTGTGTTGTACGTCGCGCCGTCCGCGAAGAGCAGGCCTCCCGGCACCTTGAAGCTGCTGACTGGGATCTCGGGGACGGGATTCTTCGCATAGGCAGCCTGCGCCGCCGCCTGGATCGGATTGGAGACCGACGCATCGAACCGCGCAAGATTCCGGTTCTCCGCTTCGCTCATGCCGGGGTTCATCTCGAGCCGCATGCCCAGATTGACGGTCAGCCTGGCGTTGACGTGCCAATCGTCCTGCAGGAAGAGATCGTGATACTGCTGCCTGAACTCGCCCGGGGCAGCGATCTCGAATTGACTCGAGGTGGTCCCCGGCGTTGCGACGTTACCGCTCGCTACGGTCGGCAGCCCGAGGAGGAACTGCGCCCAGGACTGCGCGCGATCGTTCAGGGCCGCGGAATTGTTCGCGCGGGTATAGGCACCGTTGAACGGGAAGCGTCCTCCCGGAAATCCGTTGTTGACGATGGTCCAGCGCTGGAACCGCATGTCGTATCCGACGCGCGTCGTGTGGGCGCCCCAGATGCGTGTGAGCGTCGGCGCAACCGAGAGGGTGACCATGGGCCGGTTGAAGCCGTCGCCGAAGTCGGATCGCATCGATCCGAGCGACGCAATCGTCGAACCGGAATTCGTCGTGCTGAAGCTGCCGAAGGTAAAGAACGGCAGGTACTGGAAGCCGTTCATCAGCTGAATGGCGGTGGGTGAGAATCCCAGCGTCGCTGGGTCGAACGTCTGCGCCGGATCGCGATATTCGCCGAAACGCGAGAAGCTGACGCGGCTGTCGAATAGCAGCTTGTCGCTGATCGTTGCCGTGTAGCCGCCGTTCAACCCGAGATTCGTCCGATAGTCGAAGCCCTTCGTCACGGCGAATCCGTTGACGACGCCGCCATCCGTCGCGTTCGATGCATCCTGCGCCCAGTTGTACCGATCTTCGCGACGCTTGTTGAAATAGCCCGTACCGAAGAGGCGGTGCGACGAGGTGATGTTGTGATCGATACGCCCCATCACGGCGTTGTAGTCGTACGGACGCAGCTGGTTGGTGAAGTAGTTGCTTTCGGTGCCGGGACGATTCGGCAGCGGGTAGAATGCCGCGTATGCCGCCGCGACGGGGCTGATGCGGCCAGCCGGAATCTGGTTGCCGTCGAATTGCGTCCGCGCACCCGTCGATCCGGTCGCCGTGAACGGGTCGTAGATGGGCGTCGTGAACTCGTTGAAATCGCCTCGCCGCATCTTCTCGGTTGGCACGGTGTAGGTGGCGGGCTCGGGCTGAACATCACGGAGGTGTTCGAAGGACGCCAGGAAGAACGTCCGGTTCTGCGCGATCGGGCCGCCCGCCGTGCCCGTGTACCGGTTGTACTCGCGTGTCGGTTTGGTGCCGCCCGCGCGCTCGGTCAGGAGCGGGATCGCCGTGCGACTGCCGTCGCGGTTGAAGTACGCGCCGACTCCATGGAGCGCGTTGGTGCCACTCTTGATGGCGACGTTGACGACGGCGCCGGCGGTGTGACCGGCCGACGCGTCGAAGGCATTCGTCTGCACCTTGAATTGCGCAATCGCGTCCGATGGCGGCGAAAAACCGACGCCGCGCGCGTTCGACACGTTCGGCGCGCCGTCGATCGAAAACTCGTTGCCCCCTTGCACGCCGTTGACCACGATGCCGCCGAGATTGGCGTTGTCGGCCGGGCGCGCGAAGTGCAGATCGGAGGCGTCCATGATGCCCGGCGCCAGGCGTGTGAGCATGTAGGCCGTTCCGTCGCCAAGTGGAAGCTCCGCGATCTGCTTGCTCTCGACCGTCGTTCCGGTAACGCCGGTTGTCGTGTTCAGCAGCGGCGTCATGGCAATCACCGTGACGGTCTCCTCCACCATCCCCGGCGCCATCGTGATATCTCGGCGCAGGACCTCGCCGACGCGAACCTCATTGCCCGGGTGAGTCACCTTCTTGAAGCCTTGCAGCTCGGCCGAGATCGTGTAGCGGCCCGTGTTGAGGTACAAGACCTGATAGAGGCCCTTTTCGTCGGTGATCACTTCCTGCGAGACGCCCGTCTCCTCGTTCGTGACGGTCACCGTGACGCCGGGCAGCACGCCGCCCGACGAGTCGACGATCGTGCCGGTGATCGAGCCGCGGAAGTCCTGCCCGGCCGCGGGTCGGACGACGAGGAACGACGCGGCTGCGACGAGGGCGGGGAGCGCTCGGCGCGCCTGGGGTGACGGCATGCACATCCTCCTGCGGAATTTCAAAAAAGCGCAAAGAGGTATTACCACTTGAATTCCAGGGACGTCAAGGGTTACCCCCACGCCGCAGAGAGTCGCTCGTGCGCCCAAAGCGGCCAAACAATGACACCGCGTTGTTCCGGCTGAAACAGAAGTGGTATAACCAATCGCTGCATCGACGACCATGAAGCCAACCGACGCGAGCGTCGAGCGCACGCAGACGATCCGGGCCATCGAGGCCCATGGCATCGTCGCGATCATCCGCCTGCCCGACGCCGCACGGGTGCGCGCGGTTGTGAACGCGCTCATCGAGGGAGGCATCAAGGCGCTCGAGGTCACGATGTCGGTCCCCGGTGCCGTCGCGCTGATTCGTGAGATCGCCCCGACGCTGCCGGCCGGCTTTCTTCTCGGCGCGGGAACGGTCGTCGATGCCGGGACGGCACGAGCGGTGGTCGATGCCGGCGCCCGATTCGTCGTCAGCCCGGTGTTTCGAGTCGACGTCGTCGCGGCGTGCCACGAGCGCGGCGTACCGGCGCTGCCGGGCTGTTTCTCGCCGACCGAGATCCTCGATGCGCACGATGCCGGCGCGGACATCATCAAGGTGTTTCCGGCGACAACGGTCGGACCGCAGTACATCAGGGACCTTCGCGCGCCGCTGCCGCAGCTGAAGCTGATGCCAACCGGCGGTGTTACGCCGGCGAACGCGGGCGACTGGATTCGGGCCGGCGCGGCGGCGATCGGCATCGGATCTGCGCTCGTCGATGCCGGCGCAATCGCCCGGGGCGAGTGGCGCGCCGTCAGTGAGCGGGCGCGACAAACGGTGGCATCAGTGGACGCGGCGAGGACGCGGCCATGAAAATCGTCACGTTCGGCGAGCTCATGCTGCGGTTGAGCCCGCCGGGGTTCGAGCGTCTGCTGCAGTCGCCGGTCCTGACCGCCACGTTCGGCGGCGGCGAAGCGAACGTCGCGGTGAGCCTCGCGCACTTTGGGTTCGACAGCTGCTACGTCACGTGCCTGCCTCCGCACGCGGTGGGCGACGCCGCGATCCGCGCGCTTCGTGCGGAGGGAGTGCTCACGAACCATATCGTGCGCGGCGGCAATCGCATCGGCATTTATTTCGTCGAGACCGGCGCGAGCCAGCGCGCGTCCACGGTGATTTACGATCGTGCGGGCTCCGCGATCAGCCAGATGGCGGCGGACGCCGTTCGGTGGGACGAGGTGCTGGACGGCGCCAGCTGGCTGCACGTCACCGGCATCACGCCGGCGCTCGGCGAGAAGGCGACAGCCGCGACGCGTGCCGCCATTACGCATGCCCGCCGCGCCGGCGCGCGCGTTAGCGTCGACCTCAATTACCGGCGCAAACTCTGGAGCGAGGCGCAGGCGCAGACGGCGATGCGCCCGATGATGAGCGAGGTGGACGTCGTCATCGCAAACGAAGAGGACCTGCAGTGCGTGCTGGGTGTGCCTGTTGCGGGCGTGGACGTCGCCGGCGGCGCGCTGGAGGTCGGCGCCTATCGTGACGCGGCCGAACGTGTCAGCCGCGAGTTCGGTCCGCCAATCGTGGCCGTCACGCTCCGCGAGAGCCTGTCGGCGAGCGACAACGGCTGGAGCGCCGTGCTATGGGACGCGGCCGCCCGCATGCTGCACCAGAGCCAGCGGTACGTCGTGCGGCTGGTGGATCGCGTCGGCGGCGGCGACGCGTTCGCGGCCGGCCTGATTCGCGGCCTTGCGCTCGGAGACCCGCCGGACGCGGCGCTGCGGTTTGCAGTCGCGGCCAGCGCGCTCAAGCAGACCATTCCTGGAGATTTCAACCGCGTCACCGTCGCCGAGGTGGAGGCGCTGGTCGCGGGCGATGCATCGGGCCGGGTCCGACGATGAGAGACAGTGGTTAGGCCACTCAACGACACCGAGGGCACGAGCACGATTCTGAATCGGGCATGACCGGATTCATCACCGACGATTTCCTGCTCCACGGCGAGACCGCGCGACGCCTGTATCGCGATTTTGCGGCTCGCGAGCCAATCCTCGACTATCACTGTCATCTTTCGCCGCGCGATCTCGCCGACAACCGCCGGTTCGACACGCTGTTCGACATCTGGCTCGCTGGCGATCACTACAAGTGGCGCGCCATGCGCGCCAATGGCATCCCCGAGCGCTACTGCACTGGCGACGTGTCTCCGTACGAGAAATACCTCGCCTGGGCGAGAACCGTCCCTCACACGCTGCGCAACCCGCTGTATCACTGGACCCATCTCGAGCTCGTGCGCTACTTCGGGATCGACGAACTGCTGAACGAACGGACCGCGCCGGCGATCTGGGAGCGAGCCAACGCGCAGCTGGCGCATCCCGATCTCAGCGTCCGCGGCATCCTGCGCAGGTTCGACGTCAGGTGCGTCTGCACGACCGACGATCCGGCGGGGAGCCTTGGCGATCACGAGCGGATTGCGGCCTCGTCGCTCGAGACGGCCGTCTATCCGACGTACCGGCCGGATGCCGCTCTCCGCACGGCGCACGCCGGCGAATTCAACTGGTGGGTCGATCGGCTCGGCGCCGCCGCCGACATCACGATCGACCGTCTGCCGCAGTTCCTCGACGCCCTGCGCCGGCGACACGACGACTTCCACGCGCACGGCTGCCGTTTGTCGGACCACGGCCTCGACCAGTGCTTCGGGGAACCCTGCACGGATACTGATGCGGCGCGCATCTTCGATCGCGTGCGCGGCGGGCGCCCGGCGGATCCTCCGGACGTCACGCGGTTCGCCAGCTATCTGATGCTTTTTTTCGGCCGGCTCGACGCCGAGCGCGGCTGGACCAAACAACTCCATCTGGGCGCGTTCCGCAACGTCAACTCGCGGATGTTCGCCACGCTCGGACCCGACACCGGATTCGACGCCATCGACGATCGTCTGCAGATGCGGGCGCTCGCCGGGTACCTGGACATGCTGGCGCGCGAACGGTCGCTGCCCCGGGTTATCGTCTACAACCTGAACCCGGCGGACAATTACGCATTCGCGACGCTGGCCGGCTGTTTTCAGGATGGCGAATCCGCCGGAAAGATTCAGTTCGGCAGCGCGTGGTGGTTTCTCGATCAGAAGGAAGGGGTCGAATGGCAGCTCAACGCGCTCTCGGCGACCGGGCTCCTGTCGCGCTTCGTCGGCATGCTGACCGATTCGAGATCCTTCATGTCGTTTCCGCGCCACGAATACTTCCGCCGCGTGCTCTGCAATCTCCTCGGCTCCGAGATGGATCGGGGCGAGCTTCCCGTTGACGAGGAGCTCGTCGGAGGCATGATCCGAAACATCTGCTACGCGAACGCCGCCGCGTTTCTCGAGCTCGCGCCAGTGCGACAGGAGAGCCGATGACGACTCGACGCGCATTTCTGAAAACTCTCGCCGTCGGCGCAGCCGCTGCGGTGTATCCACCGCCGCGATGGTTAGCGGCGCAGACGCGCACCGACCCGTGGCTGGAGGTACCGCGCATTCTTGCGCGCATTCGTCCGCCGGTGTTTCCCGCACGCGAATTCGATATCACGAAGTTCGGCGCCGTGGGCGACAACACCAGAGACAGCACCGACGCCTTCCGCGACGCCATCGCTGCGTGCAACCGCGCCGGCGGCGGGCGTGTCGTGGCCTGCGGGCGAATTCCTGACGGCGGCTATCGAGCTGAAGAGCCGCGTCAACCTGAGCCTGTCGTCGAACGCTACGATACGGTTTACACACGACACGAGCCGATACCT
>JBKPDW010000478.1:0-8057 GCA_046728115.1 Acidobacteriota bacterium
AACGCTATCCTGGACGACCTCAAGGGCGTGACCGCCACCGTGAAGGAGGAAACCAATCGCGTCGATAATGCCATCCGGTCGACGATGGAGCGTGTGGACGACACGGCGGATCGCGTGCGGTCGAACATGCGCGCGAAGACCAGTCGTGTAGTCGGATTCATCCGCGGCCTGCGCGTTGCGATTGAAACGTTCTTGTCGACGAGCGGCGAGCCGCACGCCCGGCGCGGCTGACCTGCTGAATCTACTCGACCTACTCGACCTTTGTGGAGGAACACGCCATGGGAGACGGATACGATCGATTCGAGAACGAAGGGGGCGGCGGTGGCAGCTTCGTGATGGGGCTGCTCACTGGAACCGTCTTGGGTGCGGGCCTGGGCATGTTGTTCGCGCCGAAATCCGGTTCGGAACTGCGGGGACAGCTGTCCGAGCAAGCGGGGAACCTGAAGAATACGGCGTCGCAGGGCGTGCGCAAGGCGACGCAGGTGGCCAGCGATCTGGCCGATCGTGGGCGCGATTACGTCGACAAAGCGCGTGACGCGGTGTCGCGCGGGACCGACGAAGCGCAGCGGTACGTGGAGAAAGCGCGCGACGCAGTGTCGCGCGGGACCGACGAAGCGCAGCGGTACGTGAAGGAAGCCACGTCGACTCCGCCGTCGAGCAGCACGTACTCGTCGGGACCGACGTCGAGGAGCTGAAGGGGTGACGAGCACTGCGGCGCGCACGGTTGCGAACGCGGTGCTCGTTTCGGCCGGTGTTGGCGCCGCGTATCTGATCTGGCGGAGGCCCAAGCTTCGTCGATTGGCGATCGGCGCCATTCGAATCTGGCTGCGTGCTGGCGTTCCGTACGTGCTGGCGGAGACGCGACGGGCGTGGGTAGAGTCGAGCCGGGCCGCCTGACATAGTGACGCCGTGCGGTTGGCGCAGCGCGCGCGCGATATCACGCGCCTGACCGGCGAGTCGTTCTGGCGCGGGTTCCTCAACTTCTATAGCAGCGATAACCTGACGTACGCAGCGTCGATCGCGTACTACTCACTGCTGTCGCTGTTTCCATTCTTTCTTCTGGTCCTCGCACTGCTTGGCCACGTGACCGCGAACGCGGCGGATCGAGCGGCCGTTCTCGAGTTCGTCCTGCAGTATTTCCCGCGCCAGTTCGAATTCATCACCACTCAGCTCGAAGGCTTCAGCACGAACACGATCACGCTGAGCGTGGCCGGCGCGATCGGGTCGCTGTGGGGGGCCCTTGGCGTCTTCGGCGCGGTCAGCACGGCAGTCAACTACGCATGGGGTGTCGAGCGGCAGCGCAGCTTCTGGAAGCACAAGCTCTTTTCGTTCGCGATGCTTCTGGTCGCGGGCTCGATGCTGATGCTGGCGCTCCTGCTCGTCAGCGCGTCGCAGGT
Organism: Acidobacteriota bacterium; assembly: GCA_046728115.1. Taxonomy (GTDB): domain Bacteria; phylum Acidobacteriota; class Vicinamibacteria; order Vicinamibacterales; family CAVVIG01; genus CAVSWN01. The sequence continues at coordinate 1,398 of JBKPDW010000478.1, forward strand.
CGTGAGCGCCACCTGGTTTGCGGGAGTCCTCGCCCGTTTTCCGGGGCTCGGCATCCTGCGCAGCCTGACCGTCCGTTCCACTACGACATTGCTCTTCATCGCCGTCGTCGGATTCGTCTTCTACTTCGTGCCGAACGCGAAGGTGCGTTTTCGCGATGTGTGGGTCGGCGCGATCGTGACAGGGCTGCTGTGGAAAGGAGCGCTCGAAGGATTCTCCTGGTATATACGCGACATGTCACGCTTCACGCGCGTCAACGGCTCCATCGCGGCTGTCGTGGTGTTTCTCGTGTGGGTGTACGTGCAGGCGGTGATTCTCTTGTACGGCGCGGAGTTCACCGCCGCGTATGCCAGACTCCGGCGCGGCCGGCCGGAAGAAGTGCCGGCTGCGCCAACGCCGCGTACCTGACATCTGAACGTACAGTTGATGAATTGGAGCGTTGGAGAGTTGGCGATTCGATCCTGTGGACGAACCGCCAAGTCTCCGAACTCGCCAATCGCGCTAGACGTGGACTCTTGCGAGCGCGCGGATGATCGCGTCGCAGAAAAGGGGCACGTCGTCCGGCTTGCGTGACGTAATCATGTTTCCGTCTTCGACGACCGGCTTGTCCACATAGAGGCCGCCGGCGTTCTTCACATCGATCGCGATCGACGGCCAACAGGTGAGCGTGCGTCCTCGCAGGGCGTTGGCAGATATCAAAAGCTGCGGGCCGTGGCAGATCGCAGCGACGGGTTTGCCGCTATCGATCGCCTCTCGCGTCAGGTCGACCATCGCGTGCCGCATGCGCATTCTGTCGGGCGCGTGACCACCAGGAATGACGAGCGCGTCGAAGTTCTTCATCCGCGCCGCGCCGGCGGCGATATCGGAGGTGACCGCGGTGCCGCGCTTGCCCTTGAATTCCGTGCCGGCGGTCGGTCCGACCAGCGTCACCGTCGCGCCGGCCGCGCGCAGCGCCTCGAGCGGACCCGTGAGTTCGCGATCCTCGAACTCGTCTTCGATGAGCATCGCAACGCGTCTGCCCGACACCGTCAACGGATCGGTCATCGCGCGATTGTACCCTCGTTGCACCGCTGACGGCTGAGAGCCGATTGAACATTGCCAATTGGCCAGGTGTCATAATGGGCCGATGAATAGACTCGCGCGCGAGCACAGCCCGTATCTGCTGCAGCATGCGCAAAATCCCGTCGACTGGTTTTCGTGGGGCGAAGAAGCGTTCGAGAAGGCTCGCGCCGACAACAAGCCCATTTTTCTCTCGATTGGGTACTCCACATGCCACTGGTGTCACGTGATGGAGCACGAGTCGTTCGAGAACGACGCGGTCGCGGCGGTGCTCAACGATTCGTTCGTGTCGATCAAGGTCGATCGCGAGGAGCGACCGGACGTCGATCGTGTCTACATGTCGTTCGTGCAGGCCACGACCGGATCGGGCGGCTGGCCGATGAGCGTGTGGCTCACGCCTGAATTGAAGCCCTTCTATGGCGGCACATACTTCCCGCCGGCATCGCGCTGGGGCAGGCCCGGGTTCGTCGAGATCCTGCAGGAAATCGCGCGCGTCTGGCGAGACGAACGCGGTCGCGTGCTCGAATCGGCGTCTGCGGTGACCGAACGGCTTCGATCGCTCGAGCAGGCGGCGCCGGTGTGGACTGTTCCCACTGGCGATGCGCTCGCGGCAACCGTCCGACAGTTCAAGCAGGCGTTCGACGCACGACGCGGCGGCTTCGGAGAGGCGCCGAAATTTCCGCGACCGTCGGAACTGCTGTTTCTGCTCCGCGAGCATGCCCGCACCGGGGACACCGAAACGCGCGAGATGGTGTTGCGCACGCTTCGATCGATGGCGCTTGGCGGTATGCGCGATCACGTCGGGGGCGGATTTCATCGCTATTCGGTCGATGCCGCCTGGCGCGTCCCTCACTTCGAGAAGATGCTGTACGACCAGGCGCAGCTGACGCTCGCGTTCATCGAAGGCGCCCTCGTTGCTGCCGATCCGTTCTATGCGGAAGTAGCCGAAGACACCGTCCTGTACGTCCTCCGCGAGATGACGGACGAACACGGCGGGTTCTATTCGGCCGAAGACGCCGATTCGGTGCCGCCCGAGGAATCCGATGCCGCCACCGCGCGCAAGCAAGAGGGTGCGTTCTACCTGTGGCGCGCGGCCGAAATCGATTTGCTGCTTGGAGCAGACGCCGAGACGATCAAGCTGCGATTTGGCATCGAACCCGACGGCAACGCGCCCCAGGATCCGCAGCAGGAATTCACCGGCAAGAACCTGTTGTATGTGGCTCGTTCGCTCGAGGATCTGGCCGAGCGCACCGGCTCGACGCCGGCGGCCGTCGCGGACGTGCTGAACCGATCGCGCACGCGCATGTTCCATGCGCGGCTCGGCCGTCCCCGCCCCCATCGCGACGACAAGGTGCTCACGGCCTGGAACGGTCTGATGATCGCGGCCTGCGCGCGGCTGGCGCGCTATCTCCGCGGTCGCGACGCCGATAGTCGTAGCGCAGCGTCGAAGTATCTGGAGGCGGCAAGGCGCGCAGCTGCCTTCATTCGCGCCAGCATGTGGAACGCCGAGTCGCGTACGCTGCTGCGGCGATATCGCAATGGCGATGCCGACATCGAGGCGTACGCCGAAGACTACGCATACCTGATCTTCGGTCTCCTCGAGCTGTTTCAGGCCGACGGTGACGTGTCGTGGCTGACGTGGATTCGGACCCTGCAGGAACGGCAGGACGAACTGTTCTGGGACGAGGCCGCCGGCGGCTGGTTCAGCACGTCGGGCAGGGATCAGAGTGTCCTCCTTCGGATGAAAGAGGACTACGATGGCGCGGAGCCGTCGGCGAGCGCGATTGCGGTGATGAACCTGCTGACGCTCACGCACCTCGTACCGAACCCTCAGTGGACGGATCGCATAGACCGTACGCTGCGGTTGTTCGGTGCGCGACTCGAGCAGATGGGAAGGGCCGTGCCGATGATGGCGTCGGCACTGTCCGTCTATGTCGCGGGTCTCCAGCAAATCGTGATCGTGGACGGCGACGACGCGCCCGGATCAGACGCGCTCGAACGTGCGGTCGCGACGCACTATCTGCCGTTCGCGTTCGCGCTTCGCGTCCGACGCGAACACCAGGCTGCGATCGGCAAGAGCCTGCCGTTTGTGGCAGCCATGGATGCGATCGACGGCCACGCGGCCGCGTACGTGTGCACCAACTTCACCTGCCGTCGGCCGGTGACGAACCCCGACGCGCTGGAAGAAGAGCTGAAAGCTGCCGTATGAAGGTTCCCGTCGACATCTGGCTGCGCGGCACCGACTTCGCGAGAACCGACACCATCGAAGGCATCGCACGCACGCCCGACGCGTGGACTGACGATGACGTTCGTGCGGTCCTGGAGGGAATGCTGCGGGCCATGGATCGTCAGCAGCGGCCCGGGGAGGCCGATCGCTCGATTGCACTGCGCGGCCTGAGCTGGATCGTGAATCCGTACGACGAAGGCGGTGTGGTGATTGCCGTCGAGATCACCCTCGGCGCGGCCGTGGCAGGTCCGTTCGATGTCGAGAAAGCGAAGCTGGAACAGATGATTACACGTGTGTTGGCGACGTCTGGCGCTCCCGCGTCATCAACGGTTCACTGACGCTTCGGCTGAAAGGCCCGCGCCCCGATCTACGTGAACCGGATCTCCCATCCTGACGATTCCGCCCTCGATCACCCGCGCGCAGACGCGGCTCCAGCCCGGGTGGAGCTTCTGTGAGACGCGCGTGAAATCGTTATTCAGAAAATAGGGCCCGAGGTTCACGCAGGGGCTCGCGTACTTCGTGATGAGCAGCCGGACCTCGCCAATCCGCAGTTCAACCCCGGGCGCGACGAGTCTCCAGTCCACGCCGGAAACCGTCAGGTTTTCGCCCGTGCTGCCGACGGCGATCGGGTGTCCCTCGCGCTGCAGTCCGCGGATGACGTCGAGGGAATAGAGCACGACGGCGCGATCGGCGCCGCCGTGAAAACGCAGATCGCGCTGCCAGTCGCCGTCAAGGCCGCTTTCCGTGATGAACGCCTCGTACGCGCTCGTCTTCGGCACGCCGCCTCGCGACGTGTTGATCGATTCGAGACGTCCAACCGTGGGCACCGTGCAATGGTACCAGAGTCGCTCCCATGGTAATGGAACGCTCCTGCCGGAGGAACGTGATGAACGGAAGACTCCAGATGGAGGACTATCGCGAGACACTGCACCTCGCCCAATTCAGGCCCGCTCCCGCCGAGGTGCTGAAAGTCCGCGCCGCCGTGCGCGGCGATCAGGCGGCGATGAATCAATACCTCATGGTGCGTGACGGGATGATTCCGCCGGGCAATTTGCCCGCCCTTGGATTGCAGGCGAGTCCGTAACGCACTCGGACGCCGCCTGGCTTTCAGCCATGCGCCTCTCACACATCGCCCGAGTCGTACCGCACGTGAGATCGCTCTGCAGCGTGACGCTCATCGGCTCATGCGCTATATTCCGCGCTCGAGGGCGCTGGACTCGCCTCAGCGCGACGCTCTCGGCCTGATGCTCTCCCAGTCTGTATTGCGATCAACGCTGCGCACGCTGATCGTCGCCACCGGCATGTGGGCGTTCTGCGTGCTGATTTTCGGCGGCTTCACAGTTCAATGGGGCTGGTTTCGGCTTGCATCGCGGGACGCAACTCGCGCCCTTCTGCTCATAGCGCTGTTGATCGCTGTTTACGTTCGTGTCGTTGGTCTTGCTCAGGCGAGACCTGAACTCAGCAGGATCAGGATTGCCGCGGCCAGACGGGCGCCACTGCTGGCTGCGGCCACCAGCCTGTTCGTCTTGGTTGTAGCCATCCAGCACGGAACCTTCGTCGCAAGCGGGGCGGATACGTATGGGTATGTGAGCGAAGCCGAACTGTGGGAGAAGGGGAACTTGCACGTAGCGCAACCTTTGGCGATGGTGTTGCCCTGGCCCATTCCGCTGCAGACGCTCACGCCTCTCGGTTATGTGCCAGGTCCGAGCAGGCGCGACGTCGTTCCGGCCTATCCGCCGGGACTTCCGCTCGTAATGGTGGCGTTCCGGGCTGTACTCGGACCGCAGGGACAGTATTACGTGTGCCCCGTTCTCGGCGCTCTCGCGGTTTGGCTGACATTCGTCCTCGGCCGTCGTGTGACGGGGCGATCGAGCATCGGTCTTGCCGCGGCTCTGATTCTCGCCACGAGTCCGCCGTTCCTCTTCGTGTTGATGCCGCCACTGAGTGACGTACCCGCGACAGCGGTGTGGACCCTGGCAATCATCCTCGCTCTGTCGCCTTCAGTGGTCGCAGCCCTCGCGTCGGGTGCTGCGGCGGGCGTGGCAGTTCTCATCCGGCCGAATCTGTCACCTGCGGCCATCGTGCTCGCTGTGGCCGTGCTGTGGTCCTCGATTCGATCGCGCGGCATCGCGTGGAAGGCGCTGATTCCACCGGTTGCCTTCGTGGCCGCGATTCTTCCGGGGGTGATCGTTCTCGCGCTATTCAATCGCAGCCTCTACGGCTCCGCCTTCGCGTCGGGCTACGGCGATCCGCGTCTGCTGTACTCCTTCGGTTACCTGCGCACAAACGCTGTTCAGTTCGTGGCCTGGATGTTCGAAAGCAGGTCCGCGTATGCCTTGCTTGGAACGGCGGCGGCGCTCGTCCTGTGGCCCCGTTCGATCGCTCGAACCTGCCCAGGCGCATCCACCCGCCTGCTTTTCGGCGGCTTCACCGCGGTCATCTGGTTGTCGTACCTCTTCTACCATCCGTTTGACACGTGGTGGTGGCTTCGCTTTCTATTGCCGATGTGGCCCGTGACGATTGTGCTTGCAGCCGCCTTGGCGGCCGACGTGTTGGGATGCCTCGAGGTGCCGAGCGGCGGAGTGGTGCTCGCTGCTCTCGCTGTCGTGATCTTCGTCCACGGCTATCGAACCTCGGACGCGAAGGGCGTGTTTCAACTGCAGAAACAGGAAGCGAGGTGCACCGACGCTGCCGCGTGGGTCAGGAGAAACACCGACGAGAAAGCGGTATTCGTGGCGGGCGAGCACAGCGGCATGCTCCGGTACTACACCGGCCGTACCACGGTTCGGTTCGAATTTCTAGACGCCTCATGGCTCGATCGCGGCATCGTGTTCCTGTCCGGACTGGGACATCACGCGTACATCGTGCTCGAGCCGTACGAGGAAGAGCTCTTCAGGAAGCGGTTCGGAAGTACGAACGCACTCGGCCGGCTGGATTGGGCGCCCGTTCCCGGGATGTCGGGTGTTCGCATCTACGATACGCAGCCTCTGTTAGCGTCGGCACCTTTCACTTATTGACCCTCGCATGATGGTTGTGAGGCGTCACGCGTCGAAATGCTCGGCGGAAAAGGCCAGGGGTGGTCATGTCCGCTGGCGGGGCTGTAGCTCTTCTCTGCCTTGAGTTTGGCTGCCTCCGATGCGTCAGACATCGTGCAGTCGCGAGGTGTGGTCGATGAGCGAAAGCGATTTGTGCGCTCGGCGGCGCCTTACGGATTGAGTAATCGGCGCTCGACGTTGAACGCGCGCCCGTTGAGTTCCACGTCGAACAGAACCGACATGCCGAGTGACAGTTCATCGAACTGCAGCCAGCGGACCATGTTTTCGCGTTCAAACGGATGCGGGTTCCGGTCCTCGCCCAGAATCACGCCGCACAGATG
>JBKPDW010000479.1:0-5614 GCA_046728115.1 Acidobacteriota bacterium
ATCCAGGCGTTGAGCTCGTCCTGCGTCTCCGTGACATTGCCCTTGTAGGAAGGCGTCAGGCCGGGATACGGGATGCTGAGCGCCATGGTTCGCTCGGAGAACGATCCATCGACGGTGTGTTCGGAGGTGGCGCCCAACCTGATCCACTCGTCGCCGAATCCCGTCGCGATGCCGCCCGTGATCATGCTGTCGAGCACGCGGCCGCTCGACTCGTAACTCACCCGGTGCAGCAGCTCTCCCCGCTCGCGTACCTGCTGCAACGCGAGCAGATCGCCGCCTTCATGATGCACGCTCGTCAGGCCGAAGCGGACGAACTGCTTGGAAATGTACGCGAGGCCGTCGCGGTTGCGCCGCCCGACGTCTTCAGAACTGAAGGTCCGGCGCGTGCCGACGCTGCTGAAGACGGTCCGCGCACGATCGGTGACGCGACCGTTCGCGTCACCAAGCTCGTCGCGGTCGAACGTGCCGCCGGCCGGATCCTTCGTCGACCTGGTGACGCCGGCGAGATCCAGCGCCTTGCTGTTGTAGAAGGACGTGTGGCCGCCGCGGTGATGTACCACCACCGGGTGATCCTTCGACACTTCGTCGAGGTCGTGGACGTTGAGCAGACGCTGATCTTTCACTTTCGTATCGTCGAAAAAGTAACCCTCGACCCACGTGCCGGGAGGCGTATCTTTCGCTCGCGCGCGGAGCTTGTCGACGATGCTGCGGATCGTGACGAATTCGACCTCGAAAGGATTGCCGACGAGCACCTCCTCGAGCAGCGTCGTGCCTGGCGCGTGATTGTGGCAATCGATGAATCCGGGCACGATCGTCATCTGCTTCGCGTCGAACGTCTGAGTGGCGTTGCCGGCGAGCCCCCGGATGTCCGCGGTCGTGCCGACCGCGATGAAACGTCCCCCCTTGACCGCAAACGCCTCCGCGCGCGGCGTGCGCGAATCCATGGTGTAGCCCTTCGCGTTGAGGACGACCAGATCGGCATCGCGTGCGTCCACGTCCTGTGCCGCACTCAACGGCGCGCCGATCCAGGGTGCGCCAATCGCGCCGGCGACGCCAGCGCCAGCCACGCCGAGGAAGTCTCTGCGGCTGCGGTTTCTCATGATCGTTGTCTCCATCTGACCACGAAGCTTACGTCCGTTCTTTTCCCGCTGCGGCCGTCATGTTCGGACGACGCAGGTGCGCAGGGCCGCAGTCTGACAGCGCCCGCTACGCGAGGTCCACCCAGACGCTCTTCAGCTGCGTGTAGTGCTCGATCGCGTGCATGCTCATCTCGCGGCCGAAGCCGCTCTGCTTGTAGCCGCCAAACGGCGCGGCCGTGTCGTAGACGTTGTACGTATTGATCCAGACCGTGCCGGCTTGCAGCTTGCGCGCGACGTGATGCGCCTTCTTGATGTCCTTCGTCCAGACTGCCGCGGCCAGGCCGTAGGTCGAGTCGTTGGCGCGCGCGATCGCTTCGTCCACGTCGGCAAATTCGATAGCGGCCAGCACCGGCCCGAAAATCTCCTCGCGCGCGATGGTCATCCCGGGTGTGACGCCGTCGAAGACCGTCGGCTGCAGGAAATAGCCTTTTCCGGTGCCGATGTCGGCCCGGCCTCCACCGACGAGGAGCGATGCCCCCTCCTGCTGCGCAATCGCTATGTAGCGCAAATCGGTCTCGAGTTGTTTCTTCGACGAGATGGCACCGAGACGCGTCTTGGGATCGAGCGGGTCGCCAGGCGTCATCTTCTTCGCGCGGGCGGCCACCTTGTCGACGAATTCGTTCTTGATCGACTTGTCCACGAGGAGACGTGATCCCGCGGCGCACACCTCGCCCTTGCCATAGAAAATCCCGGTCGTCGCACCGCGTACCGCGGCATCGAGATCGGCATCGGGGAACACGATGTTCGGCGATTTCCCGCCGAGCTCGAGCGTGATGCGCTTCAGCGTATCGGACGACCCTTTCATGATCTGCCTGCCCGTGGACGTGTCGCCCGTGAAAGCGATCTTGTCGATCCCCGGGTGCTCCACGATCATCTGGCCCACCGTGGCTCCCGGCCCGGTCAGGACGTTCAGTACGCCGGGCGGAAGACCTACTTCGGCGGCAACCTCAGCGAGCGCCAACGCGGTCAGCGGCGTCTGGCTGGCCGGTTTGATGATCACGGTATTGCCGCATGCGAGCGCGGGTGCCACCTTCCAGGCGGTGAGCAGCAGCGGAAAATTCCACGGCACGATGGCCGCCACGACCCCAACAGGTTCGCGCAAGGTGTAGGTCAGGAAATTGCCTTTGACCGGGACGGTTTCGCCGTGAATCTTGTCCGCCCAGCCTGCGTAGTACTGGAAACATTCGGCGGCCGCCGGTACCTCGATCTGACGCGATTCGAAGATCGGCTTGCCGTTGTGGAGCGTCTCGAGGCGTGCGATCTCGTCTGCTCTCGCGATCAGCTGCTCGCCAATCCTCCAGACCAGCCGGCCGCGATCGCGCGCCGACAGTTTTCCCCAGGGACCGTCGAGCGCCGCACGCGCCGCGGCGACCGCGGCATCGACGTCAGCCCGTTCGGCCGAGGCGACTTCGACGATCGTCTCTTCCGTCGCGGGATTGACCACCTCGATCGTTTGGCCGCCTGACGCATCGCGCCACTGGTTATCGATGAAAAGTTGCTTCCGCATCACTACCGATGTCGTCATTCAGCGCCTCACGATGAAATGCAACCGCTATTGACCGGAGAAATGTGGTTTTCGTTTTGCCAGATTCGCCGCAATGCCTTCGCGCGCGTCGCTCGATTCGAACGACAGTTGCTGCAGCTCGCGCTCGAGCGCCAGGCCATCGAGGAAACTCATCTCGAGTCCAGACTGCACGGCGCGCTTGATGCGACCGACGGCCTTGCTCGCCTTGTTGGGCGGCACGAACTGCATCGCGTACTCCTGGATCGCCTGCGCGAAGTGCTGCGCATCCCACACATCGTTGACCAAGCCGATCGATCGAGCCTCGTCGAACGTCATCAACCGGCCGGAAATCATCAGCTCGATGGCGCGCGACTTGCCGACCAGTCGAGCCAGCCGCTGCGTACCGCCCGTGCCCGGCAGCACTCCGAGCGCAACCTCGGGCACGCCGATCTTTCCGGCATCCTTCCGCGCGATGCGTATGTCAGCCGCCATCGCCACTTCGAGGCCGCCGCCAACCGTGTGCCCGTTCAGCGCCGCGATCACCAGCTTCGGCGTCTGTTCGAGTCGATTCAGCGTCTCGTTGGCGTGCAGGCAGAAATAGTACTTGTACTCGGGATCGGCCTTATTCAGCATCCCGATATTCGCGCCGGCGCAGAAGAACCTGTCGCCAGCGCCGCGCACGACGATCACGTGCACCGCCCGATCCATCCGCGCCCCGAGCACCGCGGCATCGATCTCCCGCATCATTTCGTACGAGTACGTATTCGCGGGCGGATCGTTCAGCTCGATCGTCGCGACGCCGTCGGCGACGGTGTACCTAATCTTCTCGAAAGACATCGAGTAAAAGGCTACACCACCGAAGGCTGGGGCACGAACTGCGGACACGGATTTCGGACACGGGAAGAACCGTGGTGGCCTTTCTACGTGGCGGTCTCGCCCGGTCGCAGCTCGAGCACCTGGATCCCCTTGGGATCGACGAGCTTTCGAAACTCGGCCGGCGTGCCCGTCAGAAACGGGAACGTTCCGTAGTGCATCGGCACGACCTGCTTGACGCCGAGCAGTTCCGCCGCTCGCGCGGCGCCCGCCGGGCCCATCGTGAACCGATCGCCAATCGGCAAAAACGCGATGGTGGGACGATGCATCTCGCCAATCAGTCGCATGTCGCCAAACAGATCGGTGTCGCCGGCAAAGTAGATAGTCAGGCCATTCTCGAAGCGAATCACGAAGCCTGCCGCCTGTCCGAGGTATGGCACGCAGCCGTCCTCGACCGCCGAGCTTCCGTGCACGGCGTTCACCATCGTCACTGCGATCTCGCCAACCATGAGCGTGCCACCCTGCCCCATCGGCGCCGTGTTCTGGATGCCCTTTGCTTCGAGCCAGAGGCACACCTCATAGTTGGCGATCACGTGAGCGCCGGTCGTACGCGCGATCGAGGCCGCATCACCCGCATGATCGCTGTGGCCGTGGGTGATGAGGATGAGATCGAGCCGATCGATCTTCTTCGCGGATTCGGGACAGGCCGGATTGGATGCGACCCAAGGCTCGATCAGCACCCGTTTTCCACCCGGACTTCGGAAGAGAAACGTGGAATGACCAAGCCAGGTGAAGGAGAGGGATGTCACTGCTCGGTTCTGACGTACTCGAAGTCCACCGGCTTCTGGTTGATGCCGCGACGTGGCGGTGCGATGTAGTTTGCGAACTTGCCCAGCTCGTAGATCGGTTCGGCCATGATGCTCAGGAGGTACGCCGAATCACCTGGTGACGGGAGCCATTCGTACTTCCGGCGCTCCCATTCTTCCTTCGACAGCGCAACACCGTTCGGATCGACAAAGAGACCCGAGTACATGCCGATGCGGCGATTGAACTTGCGGTCCGGGAGCCTCAACCGATCGGGAATCCCATTGTGCTCGAGGATCCGGTTCCACCGCGCGACACCTGCCGCGCAATCGCCGACGTACCAGTCGCGCAGCACCTCGTTCATCGCGTTGCGCATCAGCACCTCTTTGGTCGTCGACCGGCCGTTCTCGACGAATTCCATGGAGTAGTACGCCTCCTTCAGCATGTGATCGGCGAAGGTCTCTTCCTTCGCGCGTCCCTTCAGGCCGTTCGCGAAGTAGGACGCCGCGTTGCTCGACACCTCGCCGCCGTGCAGGTCGAGGCTCAGGCTGAACCATTGATTGAGATGTCTCTGAATCGTCGGAATGTCGATCCCGCCAAGTCTCCGCACGTCCTCCGAGAAGCCGGCCTGCTTCATCAGATCGCACGTGCGCTGGAGAATCCGCGAGATGCCGGTCTCCCCGACGAACATGTGATGCGCCTCTTCCGTGAGCATGAATCTCGTGGTTCGCGACAGAGGATCGAGCGAGCTCTCCGAGAGCGACATCAGCTGTGATTTCCCGTCGCGATCCGTGAACATCGTGAACATGAAGAAATCGAGCCAGTTGTCGATCGGCTCGTTGAAGGCGTCGAGGATGCGCGGCTTGTCGCGGTTGCCGCTTTGCCGCTCCAGCAGTTCCTCGGCTTCGTCACGGCCGTCGCGGCCGAAATACGAATGGAGCAGATACACCATCGCCCAAAGATGCCGGCCTTCCTCGACGTTCACCTGAAACAGATTCCGCAGATCGTACAGACTCGGACAGCGGTGGCCAAGCCATCGCTGCTGTTCCACGCTGGCCGGCTCGGTGTCGCCCTGCGTGACGATCAGCCGGCGCAGCTGATTGCGAAACTCACCCGGCACCTCCTGCCACACCGGCCGCCCGAAGAAGTCACCGAATCCGATCCGCCGGTCCGGCAAGGGATCGGCCAGAAAAATTCCCCACCGGTACTCGGGCAGCTTCACGTACTCGAAATGTGCCCATCCTTCGGGATCGACGCTGGTCGCCGTACGCACGTAGACCTGGTGGTAGTCCTGGAACCCCTGCGGGCCCATGTCGCGCCACCACTGGATGTATTTCGGCTGCCAGTGCTCGAG
>JBKPDW010000480.1:0-6683 GCA_046728115.1 Acidobacteriota bacterium
GTCCCGCGTCGGGCGACATCGCCAAAGGCGACATCAAGGCTCAGACACGGCAGACGCTCGACAACATCAGCGCCACGCTGGCGACGGCAGGATCCAGCCTTGCCAACGTTGCGAGCGTGATGGTGTATCTGCGCAACGCGAGCGATTTCGCCGCGATGAACGAGGTCTACACCACCTACTGGCCGAAGGATCCGCCCACGCGGACGACGGTGATTGTGGCTCAGCCACTGGCGCTGGCCGACGGGCTGATCGAGATCTCGATGGTCGCGATCCCCAACGGCGGCGAGCGCGTCGTGGTGCACCCGAGCGGCTGGATGAAGTCGCCGAATCCGTACAGCTACGGGATCAAGACAGGCAACACGCTGTTCCTGTCCGGACTCGTGAGCCGGAACGGCAAGGACAACACCACGGTCAAGGGCGACGTCACAGCGCAAACCAAGACCGTTCTCGACAACGGAGCCGCAATTCTCAAGGAAGCCGGCATGAGCTTCGCCGACGTTGTCTCGTCGCGCGTCTACCTCACCGACGAGACCGCCTTTCAGGCCATGAATGCCGCGTACCGCAGCTATTTTCCGACGATGCCGCCGGCGCGCGCGACAGTGAAGACCGGGCTGTCAAGTCCCGATTACCAGGTGGAGATCACGATGGTGGCTGTGAAGGACTCGGGGCGGAAGGCACTCACTACGCCAAACGCCGATGGCACGCCTGGCAACACGAATCCGAATCTCAGCTCTGCAATCCAGGTGGGGAACCGCCTCTACGTTGCGGGCATCACGGGCAACACTGCGAGCAACAAGGGCGACGTAAAGGCGCAGACCACCGAGGTCCTCGCGCGCGTCGGGCGAACGTTGAAGGCCGCCGGCTACGACTGGTCGAACGTCGTCGACGGCGTCGTGTATCTGCCCGATATGACCAAGTTCCAGGACATGAACGCCGCGTATCGCGAAGTGTTCACGAAGGACTTTCCGGCGCGAGCCACGGTGGGCACGGGATTGATGGGTGCGGACGCGGCAGTGGAGATCATGTTCACGGCGGTGAAGTAGCGACGCGTCGCACCGCTACACCGCCGCAAACTCGCGCGCGATTTCTGTGGCGGATCTGAGGGTCAGTGCGACGAACGTCAACGTTCCATTCGTGCACCCACCCGTCGGCGTCGTCGGCGCGCCGACGACGAAGAGATTCGGGTGATCGTGCGTGCGGCCGAAACTGTCGCACACGCTGGTCGCGGGGTCCGATCCCATGCGACAGCCGCCGCCGGGGTGATCGAGGTAGTCACCTTCGCCGGTGTTGACGATGCGGCCGTTGCTGGCACGAGCGAGATTCTGAAACACGCCGAGCACGTGCTCTCTGGTAACCGCCTCACGCGCGAGCGTCGCCGCGTCGAACCGGTGCTCGATCTTCGGCATCGGGTCTCCGTACCGATTCTTCTTCGACGCGTCCAGCGTGAGCCGGCTGTCGGCGGACGGATGCACGTCGACGTACGCTCGCAGGCGGACGGAGCTGCCTTTCGTGCGCGATCGCCAGTCCGCCATCAACTCGTCCCCCAGCAGCAGCCGGCCATCGGATCCACGAAGGCGCGGCTCGCGGCCGGCAGCGCTCTCCCACACCCGCGTGTCGTGGCGGACGAACGGCTTGTCCGTTCGACACCGGAAATACTCCCGCGAAATCAAGCTGTGGGTCATGTTCTGCCCGGGAAACGTCTGATCGTCGATGTTCGCGGTGGCCGAGATGAACTTGTGCCCGTTCATGTATTCGCCGACGAGGCCCGAACTGTTCGCCAGCCCATTCGGAAAGCGGCTGTTCGTCGACAGCAGGAGGAGATGCGAGCTCCAGCAGTACCCGGACGCCACGACGAACGTCCGGGCCCGATACTCCACGGGCTCGGTCGGGCGATCCTGGTGGAATCCGCGTGCGGCCACGACTACCGGACGCCGATCATCGAGCACGAGCCGGCGGACGAGCGTTCGATCGTGCAGCACGATCTTTTTCGGCTCCATCAGCTGCCGGAACGTGAAGTCTGGTGAGTAGCGTGCGCCGGATGGGCACACTTCGCCACACGTGTCATAGACACAGCAGCTGCCGCGCCCGCCGAAGGGCTCCAGGTTGCGCGCCATCGGGAGCCCAACGAACCTGAGGCCGCTCTTCTCGGCCCACGCCTTCAGCACCTGGAGGTTGTACGACAGAGGAATCGGGCCCTGCGGATATGGCTCGGACCGCCGATCTTCCGGATGCGGACTGGGCTCGCCGCTCACGTGCAGACGCCGCTCGGCCTCACAGTAGTAGCGCTCGAGCTCGGGCCATTCGATGGGCCAGTCAACGGCCAGACCGTACAGCGATCGGAGCCGCAGATCCTCTTCCGAGAACCGATTGCACGCGCCGCCCCAATGCAGCGCCAGCCCGCCCACGGCCATCGTCATGGAGATGATGCCGTTTGCCTGTTGATCCTCGATGTAGTCGTCGGGCCACGGATGCTCGCCATAGGCGAGCGCCCGCTCGCGATAGCGTCCGCGATTCTGCACATCGAAAATCGATCGTCCCGCTTCGACGACGGCGATGGACAGCTTCGGACGCAATTCGGTCAGCTTCTGCGCAAGCATGGCGGAAGTAATGCCGCCACCGATGATGCAGATGTCTGATTCGTGTGCTGGCATGAGCAATTTCCTCACGACGATCAACGCAGAAACCGCAGAACCCGCCGAGCCTTGAACGCTCTGCGGCTCCCGAGATCCGCGTTAATCGTCGTGTCAGACCAACGGTGCCGGCTTTCGCGTCGTGATGGCAATCGGCCGGCACACCTCGCGGTTGATCATCGCGTTGTAGCAATCGTCGTTGGCTTCGCTGCTTCGGAAATAGAACGCCATCAGATCGGCGACAACGTGCTGTCCCGACGGACGAGAGGACAGCGTCCGAACGCCTGCCTTCGTGTACGCCTCGTCCAGCAGCAGGCGTCGCGTCTCGAGATCCAGCGCCGACCATCCGCCGCCCCTGGCGCGAGCCGCGCGATCGAGTTCCGTCAACTGCAGGCCATACCGAGGCACGGGCGATGCGCCGGTTTTCTGCAGACGCGGGTGTCCGTAGCCATGGGTCATCGCCATGCCTTCGCGGTACCCGCGCGTCCAGGCCACGAACTTGTCCACGGTGACTGCGATCCGCGCCGCGCCGAGTGACGCCGGCAGCACGGTGGGCGCAATCTCGCGCAGGATCGCAATCGCCTCCGGGGTCAGATCGCGGGGTTGCGCCAGCAGGCGCAGGCGTTCGAACGGAAGGACGGCGGCAGCGGACGCGGCCCAGCGGAGCAACGTTCGTCGATTCATACGGCCAAGATCCTAGCAGACCTACGATATAGTGAAGAGATGGCCCTTGAGTGGATATTCGGCGCTTGGGGACGAATCCTGACCGGGTATACGCCGGCGCTCTCGATTGAGATCACTCGAGAGTGTCCGCTGCGTTGTCCTGGATGTTACGCCTACGGCGATGACCACCTCGGCGGCGACCTGACACTTCGTGATGTGCGCGATTTCAAGGGCCAGGCGCTCATCGACGGCGTGCTCGGCGTCGTCGATCGGCTGCGGCCGCTTCATGTGTCGCTGGTCGGCGGGGAGCCGCTCGTACGATATCGAGAGCTGAATACGCTCCTGCCGCTGCTCTCGCAGCGGGGCGTGCACGTCCAGCTGGTAACCAGCGCGGTCCGCGAGATTCCCGCGGAGTGGCGCGGCATCAAACGGCTCTCGCTGGTCGTCTCGATTGACGGCCTTCAGCCAGAACACGATGCCCGACGAACGCCAGCCACCTACGATCGCATCCTGAAGCATATCGTCGGTCACTCGATCACGGTCCACTGCACAGCCACGCGACAGCAGGTGAACCGGCCCGGCTATTTCGACGAGTTCCTGCGGTTCTGGTCCGCGCGCGAGGAGGTCGAGAAGATCTGGGTCAGTTTGTATACGCCGCAGGTTGGCGAGGTGTCCGACGAGCGCCTGCGTCCCGTCGATCGGGCCCAGGTTGTAGACGATTTGCGCGCGCTGCGCCTGAAATACGCAAAGCTGGCGCTGCCCGAAGGCCTGCTCAACGTGTACGCCAATCCGCCCGACTCCCCCGACGAATGCGTCTTTGCGCGTACGACGACGACAATCTCCGCCGATCTGACGACGCGGATTACGCCCTGTCAGTTTGGTGGGAACCCGGACTGCAGTAATTGCGGATGCATCGCGTCAGCCGGCTTGGCAGCGGTCGCACGCCATGAGCTATTCGGTTTCATCCCCATCGGCCGCATCTTCGACAACTCGTTGAAGGTGGGCGAGCGCGTCAGGCGGATGCGTCCCGTGGAGCCGACCGCGGCCTGATGCGAATGGCTGGAGGCGCTACCAGGCGGACTCTGAGCCGCAAGGCCCGATCGCTCAAAGAATTCCTGCGCGGCTTGACGGATACCGCACACCCGCTGCTCGTCCAGATCATCCCGATCCGCCGCTGCAACATCGACTGCGGCTACTGCAACGAGTACGACAAGGTGTCGCCGCCGGTTCCCTCCGACATCCTCATGCACCGAATCGACAAGCTCGCCGAGCTTGGCACATCGGTCGTCGCTTTCAGCGGCGGCGAACCGATGCTGCATCCGGATCTCGACGACCTGATTCGCCACATTCGCGCGCGCGGGATGATGGCCGGGCTGATCACGAACGGTTACTTCCTGGTCCCGAAGCGAATCGAAGCGCTCAACGACGCGGGTCTGGATTTTCTGCAGATCAGCATCGACAACGTCGAACCCGACGACGTGTCGAAGAAGAGCCTGCGGCTGCTCGACAAGAAACTGCAGGCGCTGAAGGACTACGCGACGTTCGACGTGAACATCAACTCGGTGCTCGGCGGCGGGATCAAGAACCCGGAGGACGCGCGCACCATCAACACCCGCGCGCGGCAACTCGGATTCTCCACGTCGATCGGCATCATTCACGACGGCTCCGGCAGGCTGATGCCGCTCGCGCCGGCCGAGCGAAAGGTCTACGACGACGTGTCAGCGGCCATCAACGGCCCGTGGCAGGTTTTCAAGAACCTCTACTCGGGGATTCGCAGCTTCCAGGACAATCTGGCGGATGGCATGCCGAACGAGTGGCGGTGCCGGGCGGGCGCCCGCTACCTTTACATCTGCGAAGATGGCCTGGTCCACTACTGCTCACAGCAGCGCGGCTTTCCGGGAGTTCCGCTCGAAACCTATACGATCGACGACATCCGGCGGGAATTTGCCACTCCAAAGTCGTGCGCGCCCTACTGCACGGTGGGCTGCGTCCATCGCGTGTCGACGATGGACTTCTGGCGAAACAAACAGGTAAGCGATCACCAGTCGTCGCCCGTCGCCACGCGACTTGGATCAGGACGGCCGTGAGGCTCCCGAAGGAGCCGCCCGTTCCGACGACGACACAAGACGGCGAAGCGTGGACCGTCAGCTCGCGGCGGCGAGCTTCTCCTCCTTTTTCGCAGCTTTCCCCGCTTTCTTCGCCTCTTTCCTGCCCGAGTCGGTCAGCGCCCAATCAGCCTCGAACACGCTCTGCAACTCGCGTACAACGCTTTCGTCGGTCACGATCACACCGATCTCCCGGCGCTTGTCGATCTCGAGCCGACGCAAGCTCTGACTGCCAAGAAACGCACGGTTGCCGTCACGAACGATCACGCGTACGTGCAGCCGCCTGCCCGGGTACTTCTCGCACTTGCAGTCCCATTTCGATTCGACCTTGCCAATCACCTTCACCTCGACACCGGCTTTCGCACGCTCGGTCAGGATGCGCAGCATGGCATCGTCGGTTACCTTGGGGTCGTAGATCAGAAGCTCCCGGCGCGCGCCCTTGAGGAACGCGCTGAGCCGCTCGCGCGAGTTCTCGGGGCTCACGACGAAGCGGTCCGCCCCGGGCACGTAGGGTTGCCGTTCGAAGTCGGCCTCGAACAGCTTCATGGCTTCGTTGACCAGCTTGACGTTTTTCGTCGTGACGCCGAAGCTGCGGCTCTTTTCCATGTCGAGCGCCGTGAAGTTGAAGCCGTACACGTGCAGGATCTTGGCGTCCACGATCATCATCTTGCCGTGATAGCGAACAAGATCGTCCGCAGTTCGGGACACGGTGACGCCGGCTTCCAGCAGGTGCATTTCGAGCTTGCGCAGGCTCTTCGTGCCGCCGCGATTCGCGTGGGCGGTCAGCGCGCGGACGCGTACGCCGCGCGTGACGGCCGCGCCGAGGGCGCGCGCGATTTCGATGCGGTCGAACCGGAAGATCAGCACGTCGATGGACTTGCGTGCCTGCTTGATGGCCGTAATGACGGGGGCGACACCGGAGTCCGGCTGGACGATGAGTTTCATATAGTCGCGTCGGCAGAGGTTGCGGGCCTGTCCGCAACTGTCCTGCCCTGGCACTCGCAGCAACATCTTCGCCAGCCTTGGAGCGGCTAGCTCTTCCGCTCGCTGCGTGGTCGAACGGACGTTTGCGTGGCTCAATCACAATTTCGTCGTCTACGCGCCCGCAACGACAGGCGGGCCGACAGCCAGGCGTTCTCGTGCCGCTGATTGCAGTTGTCCTTGTCTATGTCGTCATCGTGCTGGTTATACGCCCTCAGCGTCCCGAAAATCGCACACGCGCGCCGACGTTCACCAGTCGCGGCGATCCGTTCGTCGTCGGCAGCGTCATCACGATGTATTGCTT
>JBKPDW010000481.1:0-11942 GCA_046728115.1 Acidobacteriota bacterium
GCGGGGCTTGCCGATCGGGCGCTCGGCTGAAAGCCTCGCGCTACGATAAGATCGCATCAGTGCTTCCCACCATCGCCCGCGAAGACGACGTTGTCGTGATGATCGACCAGCGCAAGCTGCCCGCTCAGGAGGTGTACGTGCGCTGCAAGACCGCCGCCGATGTCGCGCGCGCAATCAGGACGATGGTGATCCGTGGAGCGCCAGCCATCGGCGTTGCCGCCGCAATGGGCATCGCGTTGGGGATGCGGAAGAGCAGCGCGACCGGCACGCAGAAGTTTGCGGCTGAGTTTCACAAGATCTGCGAACAGATGGCCGCCACGCGTCCGACTGCGGTCAACCTGTTCTGGGCGATCGACCGGATGAAGCGATCGTTTGCCGCCGCCGCGCAGGCCGGCGAATCGGTCGACGAGATCAAGGATCGGCTCGATCGTGAAGCCACGGCGATTCACGATGAAGACGTCGCAGGCTGCCGCGCGTTGGGCGCATTCGGGGCCGAGATCGTGCCGGCCGACGCGCGCGTTCTCACGCACTGCAACGCGGGCGCGCTGGCGACAGCGGGTTACGGCACGGCGCTCGGTGTCATCAGAAGCGCGGTCGAACAGGGGAAGCGCGTCGCCGTCTTCGCCGACGAAACCCGGCCGTTTCTGCAGGGCGCGCGCCTGACCGCTTGGGAACTGGTTCGGGACGGCATCGACACGACCGTCATCACGGACAATATGAGCGCAGCGCTGATGCGCCAGGTTCCGATCGACCTCGTGGTCGTCGGAGCCGATCGCATTGCAGCCAACGGCGACACCGCCAACAAGATTGGGACGTACGGTGTCGCGGTGCTTGCGTACGAACACAAAGTGCCCTTTTACGTCGCGGCGCCGCTCTCGACGATCGATCTGAACACCCCCGACGGCGACCACATTCCCATCGAAGAACGCCAGTCGCGCGAGGTCTCGCACGTGGGCAGCGCCCAGCTGACGCCCGAGGGCGCACGCATCTGGAATCCTGCGTTCGATGTGACGCCCCATCACTTCATCGCCGGCATCATCACAGAGCGGGGGATCTTCAGGGCGCCGTACGTCGAGTCGCTGAAACGAGCGTTCGAAGAGGTGACGCTCGCCTGACAGGCTTGCGCTCCACCCCGAAAGGCTCACGGTACGATCACGTTCGAATTCGCACGTTATCGCGTTCGGGAAAACCGGTAGGCGAGCCTTTCAGGCGAGCGATCCGACACATGCGAATCCTGGGCATTGAAACCTCCTGCGACGAAACGTCAGCCGCCGTTGTCGAAGAGACCGGCGACGCGGCGAAGCCGTGGGCGATTCGATCCAACGTGATCGCCTCGCAGGTTCAGATTCACCGCGAGTGGGGCGGCGTCGTCCCCGAACTCGCCTCGCGGCAGCACATCCGGGACATCTGTGGCGTGGTCGAACGCGCGCTGGACGATGCCGCGACGTCATGGAGCGACATCGGCGCCGTCGCCGTCACGCAGGGGCCGGGTCTGGTCGGATCGCTGCTGGTCGGCGTGTCGTTCGCGAAGGCGGCGGCCGCCGCCTTGAACCTGCCGCTCGTCGCGGTCCACCATCTCGCAGGTCACATCGAATCGCTGGTGCTGCAAAATGGCGAGATTGCTCTGCCAGCCGTCGTGCTGGTCGTGTCCGGCGGCCATACGAGCCTGTACCTCGTGGATCGGCCTGGCATGTATCAGCTTCTCAGCCGGACGCGCGACGATGCGGCGGGCGAAGCGTACGACAAGGTGGCCAAAGTGCTCGGCTTGGATTATCCGGGCGGACCGGTGATCGATCGCCTGGCCAGGACCGGAAACGATCGGGCAATCCCGCTGCCGACCACGCGGCTGACGCACGCCGATCGCAACGCTCCCGCATTGAAAGGCGATCTCGACTTCAGCTTCAGCGGCCTGAAGACGGCCGTCATACGATACGTGCGTGCTCGGCAATCCGAGAAAGGGGCCGTTTCCCTTTTGGACGAGCAGGAGATCGCCGACATCAGCGCCACCTTTCAACGCATCGTCGTCACCGTCTTGCTCGATAGGCTGTTCGACGCCGCGCGCAGGTATCAGGCGAAGAGCATCGGGATCGCGGGAGGTGTGTCGGCCAACAGCAGACTCCGTGCAGAATTGGCGGAACGCGGCGCACGGCGCGAAATACCGACATTCGTACCGAGCTTGCAGCTGTCCACGGACAACGCCGCGATGATCGCCGCCGCTGGACTGCGGAAATACCGCGCTGGCCTTACGGCAGGGTTCGACCTGAATGCTGACGCTGCCCTGCCTCTTTGACTCTATTCACCAACTCTCCAATTCATCACATGCCCGTCTCCACCGAGTATCTCTGGTTCAATACGAAGAAACGTCAGGAATTCGTTCGCATCACCGACGAGATCGCCGCGATCGTCAAGAGAAGCGGTGTGAAGGACGGCATGGTTCTCGTGTCGGCCATGCACATCACGGCGGGCGTCTATGTGAACGACTGGGAAAACGGCCTGATCGAGGATTTTCAGACGTGGCTCGAAAAACTGGCTCCGTCGGGCCTCGATTACAGGCACCCTGCGACCGGCGAAGACAATGCCGACGCGCACCTGAAGCGCACGATCATGGGCCATCAGGTGATCCTGCCGATTACCGACGGCAAACTCGATCTCGGACCATGGGAGCAGGTGTTCTACGCCGAGTTCGACGGCCAGCGGAAGAAGCGCGTTGTCGTCAAGGTGATGGGAGCGTGAGACGTTATCCCGATCAACCCATCCTCAGCGTCGGCGCCGTCGTGATCGACGGCGATCGCGTGCTGCTCGTCAAGCGCGGGCAGGAGCCACTGAAGGGGCAGTGGAGTCTTCCGGGCGGCGTCGTCGAGGCGGGCGAAGAGTTGCCCGCCGCGGTTGCGCGGGAAGTGGCGGAAGAGACTTCACTTCAGGTGGAAGTGGGTCCGGTTGTGGAGATACTCGATCGCATCACGCGCGACGACGCCGGCCGTGTCGAGTATCACTACGTGATCCTCGACTATCTCTGCCGTCCGCTCGGTGGTCTGCTGGCATGCGGCTCTGATGCGGACGATGCGCGTTGGGTCGATCGCGCCGATCTCGAGATCTATCAATTGACCGCGAAAGTCAAGTCCGCCATTGCGCGCGCGTTCGAGCTTTCGCTATCGCGGGCCTGAAATGAAGGCCTGCGCGACGGCGGCAAAGTCCGCACTTACCGTTTTGGCTTCCACGCAAAGTAGACCGGTACGCCCAGCAGCACGATGATCAGGCCAGGCCACGTCGTCGCCGTTCGATAGACGAACAGCACGAGCAGGATCGCCGCCGCGCCGAGGATGTACAGCGCCGGTACGATCGGATAACCCAAGGCGCGGTATGGCCGATCGGCCGTTGGACGCGTTTGCCTCAACCGGAAGATGCCCGCGATGGTCAGGATGTAGAACACGAGCGCAGCGGAGATGATGTAGTCGAGGAGGTTGTTGTACAGATTTCCGTATGCGCGGGCAGCCGGGTCGTATGTGCGCGGCAGTACCAGAAACGCGGCCCACACGCCTTGCAGCACAAGTCCCCAGGCAGGGACCTTCGCCGTATTCAATTGTCCGGCGGCTTGAAAAAACAAGCTGTCGCGTGCCATGGCGTAGTAAGCGCGCGCGCCGGCGAGGATCAATCCGTTCATGCAGCCGAAGGTCGAGATCATGATGCCGATCGCCATGATCGTCTGGCCGAGGCCCGGAAAGATCGCGTTGACGGTCGCCGTCGCGACGCGGTCGCCCGGCGCGTGCTGGATCTGATCGAAGGGCAGCGTCGCGAGATACGCCACGTTGGCGAGCAGATACAGCGAAATCACGATGAACGTGCCGAGCGCGAGCGAGAGCGGAATGTTGCGCCGCGGCTCCTTCACTTCGCCGGCTGTGAAGGTGATGTTGTTCCATGCATCGGCGGAGAAGAGCGATCCTGTCTGAGACACGCACACGGCGATGAACAATCCAAACGTGGTCACAGCGGTCAGGCCCGGCACGATGTCCACGGTTCCGCGCGCCGTCCATGGATTGCCGAAGTTGTCCGCGACCGCCGCGTGGTTCCAGCCGAGCAGCACACCCACGAGGATCAGGCCGATGAGCGCGCCGGTTTTCGCGGTCGTGAACACGTTCTGGATGATCTTCCCGTATTGAAGGCCGCGGGTGTTGGTCCACGTGAGGAGTGCAATCACGACGATGCCCACGAGCTGCGTCGTGGACAAGGACAGCGCATAGCCCGTGGACAGGTGAATCGGCGCGATCAGATAGTGGTCGTCAGCGATCCACGGGACGAGCGCGCCGAAGTAGCGCGCGAAACCAACGGACACCGCCGCGATCGTGCCGGTCTGAATCACCAGGAAGAGGGTCCAGCCGTAGAGAAATCCCCACAGCGGCGAAAAGGCTTCGCGCAGGTAGACGTACTGCCCGCCGGCGCGCGGCATCATCGCGGCGAGCTCGCCGTAAGACAGCGCGCCGACGACCGTCAGCAGGCCGGTCAGCACCCAGGCGCCCAGCAACCAGCCTGGACTTCCAATCGTGCGCGCCATGTCGGCGGACACGATGAAGATGCCCGACCCGATCATCGAGCCGACGACGACCATTGTCGAGTCGTACAGCCCGAGGCCGCGGTTGAACTCGGTGTCCAGCGTCGTTGCTGCTGACTGAACGGCAACGGCTGATTGAGGGCTATTCGTCATCGTGTTGTTCCTGCCAATCCGTGGCCCCCGTGGTGAGAGCTCAACCCGGGCGACGTGCTGTAAGATGCTGAAACTTACCATGAATCGCGACGATGCCTGGGCGCTTCTCACCGAGTATACGAAGAGCGACAACCTGCTGAAGCACGCGATGGCCGTTGAAGCCGCCGTGCGCGGGTACGCGCGCAAGTTCGGCGAGGACGAAGAAGCTTGGGGCATTACCGCGCTGCTGCACGATTTCGACTACGAGCGGTGGCCGACGCTCGGCGACCATCCGATCAAGGGCAGCGAGATCCTTCGCGACAAGGGCTATCCGGAATGGATGATCCGCGCCATTCTGTCGCACGCGATGGAGATCACCGGCGTCACGCGCGACAGCCTCCTCGAGAAGACGCTCTTCGCCTGCGACGAGATGGCCGGATTTCTCACGGCCGCATCCCTCGTACGTCCCAGCAAGAGCATCCTCGACCTCGAGGCGAAGTCGGTAGTCAGGCGGATGAAGGACAAGGCGTTCGCCCGGGCAGTAAGCCGGGAGGATTTACGGGCCGGCGCGGAGCTGCTCGAACTGCCTCTCGAGGATCACATCACGAACGTCATCGGGTTCATGCGCGTGCGCGCCGACGCGCTCGGTCTGCGTGGCTCGCTATGATTGTGACGCCGCGAACACCGTGCGAGGGGCGTCCGTATATCCAATTGGATGTCTGATTCCGCTTCGGTCGCTACACTCGAGAACGTCACCGTGATGTACGGTGCGCATGCGGCCCTGCGCGACGTCTCGACGACGTTTCCTGCCGGCGCGATCGGGCTGCTGGGACCAAACGGCGCCGGCAAGAGCAGCATGATCAAGGCGCTGCTCGGATTCGTTGGGCCGCAGACGGGTCAGATGCACGTGCTGGGCTTTGACGTTGCCCGCGCTCCGCTCGAAATTCGCGCTCGCGTCGGCTACATGCCGGAGACCGATGGCCACATACCCGGCATGAACGCCGTGTCGTTCGTCGCATACTGCGGCGAGCTCGCCGGCCTTCCGCGCGTTGACGCCATGCAGCGCGCGCACGAGATGCTCTTCTACGTCGGCCTCGGAGAAGCACGCTACCGCAACGTCGAAACCTACTCGACCGGCATGAAACAGCGCATCAAGCTCGCGCAGGCGCTCGTGCACGATCCCGATTTGTTGTTCCTCGACGAGCCCACCAACGGCATGGACCCGAAGGGCCGCGACGAGATGCTCGACCTGGTTCGCGATCTCGCACACAACAAGGGCATGCACGTGATTCTGTCATCGCACCTGCTCCCGGACGTCGAGTACACGTGCGATGCCGTCGTCGTGCTGGACAAAGGCACCGTGGCGACTGCCGGCCCGATCAACGCGCTGAAGCAGCCGCGCGGACGCGTATACGAGCTGCGCGTCAAGACGCCCGGCGGCGAGCTGGCGCCGTTCCTCGAGCGGCTCAAAGTCGCCGGCCTCGAGTGCCACGCGACCGACGAGGACGTGATGCGCGTCTTCGTCCCCGGTGATGAAGGCGCCCGTGCGTTGTTTGCGCTCGCCGCCGCGGACCGCGTGCAGGTGCGGCACCTGCGGCCCAGCGTTCCAACGTTGGAAGACGTGTTTGCACATGCTGTGGGTGAGGAGTGAGGGTGCCATTGAACTCTGATTGCTGAACGTTATGCCCATTCATGACCAAGGCTATCGCCGGTACGGCGGCACGAAGGCGCCGCGTGGACAGGCGTGGACCGTGATCACGCGTGCCGGCGTCAGGACCATGCTCGCCAAGCGCATGTTCCTGGGGCTGCTCCTCGTGTCATGGTTTCCGTTTTTCGTCCGCGCCGTCCAGATTTACGCCGCCGCCAACCTGCCCCGGGCGGCGTTCCTCGCACCAACCGCCGAAACGTTCCGGCAGTTTCTCGATCAGCAGTCCACGTTCGTCTTTTTCGTCACCGTGTACGTCGGCGCGGGACTCATCGCCAACGATCGGCGCGCGAACGCCCTGCAAATCTACCTCTCAAAACCTTTGACGCGGGCGGAGTACGTGTTCGGGAAGCTGGCGATCCTGATAATTTTCCTGTTGTTCGTCACGTGGGTGCCGGCAATCCTCCTGCTGCTGGTGCAGATCGCCTTTGCAGGCAACTTCACGTTCCTTCAGAACAATTTCTTCTTGTTCCCCGCCATCACGGTCTTCGCTGCGGTCGAGGTGATCATGGTGTCCACCGCCATGCTCGCGCTGTCGTCGCTGTCGAACAGCACGCGCTATGTCGGCATTCTGTATGCCGCCGTGATCTTTTTCAGCTCTGCCGTCTATGGTGTCTTGTACGCCGTGACGCGCAGCAGCAGCCTCTCCTGGATTTCCTTTTCAGCCTGTCTGGAGCAGGTCGGCAACGTGATCTTCCGGCTTCCGCTCAAATACGACACGCCCTGGCCGGTTTCGTTGCTGGTCATCGTCCTCGTAGTCTTCGCCTCCGGCCTGATCCTCGAGCGCCGCGTCCGCGGCGTCGAGGTGGTGGCGTAATGGGACCGATCGTCGCCGCAGATCACCTGTCGAAATGGTACGGACAGGTTATCGGCCTCAACGACGTGTCGGTGGCTGTTCCCTCCGGCATCACAGGACTGCTGGGTCCCAACGGCGCCGGCAAGTCCACCTTCATGAAGCTGATCACCGGACAGCTCAAGCCGAGCAAAGGCACGATCACGGTGCTCGGCGAGCCGATCTGGGGCAACCCCTCGCTCTATTTCCGGCTGGGGTTCTGCCCCGAGCAGGATGCATTTTACGAACGGATGACCGGACACGAATGGGTGACCGCGCTGGTACGGCTCAATGGGGTCAGCGACACCGAGGCGGCAGCGATGGCCAACCGCGCGATTGAAGCCGTGGAGTTGACCGACGCGGCGAACAAGAAAATCGGCGCATACAGCAAAGGCATGCGCCAGCGCATCAAGATGGCTCAGGCGCTTGCGCACGATCCCGAACTGCTGATCCTCGACGAGCCGCTTGGCGGCATGGATCCGATTGCGCGCCGCAAGACGATCCGGATGATCAAGGACTGGGGCCGCGCCGGCCGCAGCATCATCGTCTCGAGCCACATCCTGCACGAGATCGAATCGATGACGGCCAACATCCTGCTGATCAACCAGGGCCGGATCCTCGCCGAAGGCAACGTGCACCAGATTCGCGATCTGATTGACGAACATCCGCACACCGTCTATATCAAAGCCGATCAGCCGCGCGCCCTCGCACGCGAGTTCCTGACCGAGGACAACGTGCTGAGCCTCAAGTTCGAAAACGAGGCGGTGGTGGTGCAGACGGGCCGGCCGGATGTCTTCTATGCGCGGCTCACCGATCTGGCGGCATCAGGCGAACTGGGCGCCATTCACGAGGTGACGTCGCCCGACGACAACCTGCACGCCGTGTTCCAGTACCTGGTGAAGACATGACGACGAATCGGCGACCCACGGTGCTTTCATCGGCGATGCGCATCTTCGACCTGTCGCTGGGGCAGATGCTGTGGTCGCGCCGTTCGGTCATTCTCGGAATCCTGCTCGGCGGGCCGGTCTTGCTCGCCGCGGCCGTGCGCATCCTCGTCGCGCTGTACGCGGCCGGGTTTCGAATCAATGGCGCCGCCGCAGTCGGGTCGACGGTCTTCGGCCTGATGATCTGGCTGCTGTACATCCGCTTCATCATCCCGATCCTCGGCGTATTTTTCGGCACATCGCTCATCGCCGACGAAGTCGACGACAAGACGATCACCTATCTGTTCACCCGGCCGATTCCGCGAAGCGCCGTGCTGATTGGAAAATACCTCGCCTATGTGGCTTGCACCGTCCTGCTCGTGCTGCCGTCCGTCATCCTGGTGTTCTTCCTCATCGTGCCGATGGGCGGAAGCTCGATTGCCGCCGAGTTTCCATCTCTGATGGCGGACCTCGGCATGCTGGTCGCCGGTCTCGTCGCCTACGGCGCCGTCTTCGCGCTCGTGGGTACCCGTCTGAAGCGCCCGCTCATCATCGGGCTCGTATTTGCATTCGGCTGGGAGCCGACAGTGCTATTGTTCCCGGGGTATCTGAAGCGTTTGACCGTCGCCTACTACTTGCAGGCGCTGGTTCGGCACGAAATGCCGCAGGATTCAGGGTTGTCGACGCTGCTCGAGCTGTTCCGTGAAGTACCGACGGTCCCGGTCAGTCTGGTCTGCCTCGCCATCATTACCGCGATCTGTCTGTGGATGGCCGGTCGTGCCGTTGAGCAACGCGAGTATGTACTGGAACAATAAGGGCTTACCTGCCGTATACATGGTTGAGGCGCTCGTATGACCACGAGGACGCGCTATTTCGTGATCGCTTCGCTGCTGGTGATAGGCGTCGGCCTGGGAACCGGCCTGGTGGCCTATTACGTCGGGTTCCCTGCGGGTGCCTTCCAGGTTCGAGGCGGACCCCAAGAGCTCGGGTACATCCCTCGTGACGCGACGGTGATTGCCTACGCGAACGTGCGCGAAGTGATGACCTCCGAACTGCGCCAGAAGATCCGCAGCGCGGTCCCGATTCCGGAAAACGGTCAGCGCGAACTCGAGGAGCAGACTGGCATCAATCTCGAAACAGATATCGATCGCGTCGTGGCGTGCCTGAATCCGAACCGCGACACCGCGAGCTCACATGGCGCCGGAATGGTCCTGGCGCGCGGCCGCTTCGACGAAGCGCGCATCGAATCGCTGATGCGCGAGCACGGCGCCCACGTCGAGGATTACAAGACGAAGCGTTTGATCGTGGCCGAGATGGTGCCTGAACATCCCGGCATGTTTTCGGTCGCGTTCGTCGAACCCGGACTCGTCGCGCTCGGCAGCACATCCCTCGTTCGGACCGCCATCGATTTGCATCAGACGGGTAACAATCCCCAGGCAGGACTTGAAAGCGTCACCGGAAACGAAGAGCTGATGAACCTTGTGCGCTCGCTCGAGAGCGGCAACGCGTGGGCGGTCGGCCGCTTCGATGCCCTCACCTCGCAGGCGCGTCTGCCCGGCGACCTCGCGGACCGCATCCCCGCCATCACCTGGTTTTCGGTCAGCGCGCACGTGAACGGTGGGATTCGCGGTGTCATCCGCGCCGAGACGCGCGACGACGAGGCCGCCAGTAACCTGCGCGATGTCGTGCGGGGCTTCCTGGCGCTGGGCAAGCTGCAGGCCAACGCCAATCCCCAATTGCGGGCGATGGTGCAATCGCTCGAACTTGGCGGCACCGGCAAGACCGTCGCCCTCTCGTTCGATGTGCCGGCGGAGGTGTTCGACATCATCCGCGGGCTGAAACAACGAGAAGAGCTCCCGAAACCACCCGCGCGCTGACGCACGCATTCTCCCCGGAAGGCCTACCTTGACGCCTTTCGGTTCCCCACCTAGACTCCTCGCCGATGACAACAACATTGCGGCGATTGGTCTGCCTCAAGACTTCGGCTGTCCTGATCTTCTCGTTCACCGGATTCAGCCGGACCGTCCTGGCACAATCCGCCGGCGAACTCGATCCTCGCATCGTCAAGCTGGTGGATTCCATCTCGGAAGAGCGGCTCGGTGCCACGCTCAAGAAGCTGGAGAGCTTCGAAACGCGTAACACGCTGTCGTCGACCGATTCTGTTACGCGCGGGATCGGCGCCGCACGCGAGTGGATTCTGAACGAGATGAAGAGTTACGGCCCGAAGCTGCAGGTCAGCTTCGATACATACCACGTTGCCAAACAAGGACGCATAACCCGCGACGTCGAACTGCGCAACGTGATGGCGGTCCTACCGGGCCGCAGCCCGCGGCGGATCTACGTCAGCGGGCATTACGACACCGTCGCGCGGCCCGGCGGTCAAGGCGCAGCGAACGCCAGCGGCGCGCCGCGCGATCCCGACGCGGCGGGCCCGCCGCCGGCGGATCCGAACGCACCCGTCGACAACCTCGCTCCGGGCGTCAACGACGACGGCAGCGGCACGGCGCTGACGATCGAGCTGGCGCGTGTGTTCAGCCAGAGCGGCATCGACTTCGACGCAACGCTCGTGTTCATGTGTCACGTCGGCGAAGAACAGGGGTTGGTCGGCGCGCGGCTGCACGCGCAGCGAGCCGTGGCGGAGAGGATTCCCATCGAAGCGGTGCTGAACAACGACATCGTCGGCGGCGACCATGGTGGCAGCGGGATTGTCGACGGCGCCACGATTCGCGTGTATTCCGAAGGCCCTGAGGATTCGCCGTCCCGCGAGCTGGCGCGATTCATCCAACGATGGGGTGGCCGGTACGTCCCGTCGCACAAAGTGCGCCCCATGGCGCGTCCGGATCGCTTCGGGCGAGGCGGCGACCATTCTGCCTATAACCAGCTGGGATTTACCGCCGTCGGCTTCCGCGAATCGCGCGAGAACTTCACGCGTCAGCATGACGTTCGCGACACGTTCGAAGGCATCTCCTTGCCGTACCTCGCCCAGAACGCGCGCGTCAACGCCGCGTCCGCGGCGACGCTCGCGCTGGCGCCGCCGCCGCCAACTGTGACCAACGATCGCGGGCAACCGACGATCACGCGTGCGCCGACCGGCTACGATGCCAACCTTCGGTGGACTGCATCGCCGGGCGCCGTCGCCTATCGAATCTTCTGGCGTGAGGCCTGGGGCCCCGACTGGGAACACGAACTGCTCGTCGGTAACGTCACTACGCTGGTGATGCCGAAGATGCAGATCGACGATTACGTGTTCGGAGTCGCCGCCATCGACGCCGGCGGTCACGAAAGCTTCGTTTCCGCGTACGTGACGCCTCCGCGGGCGAGCACGCCGATCCGGACCGTCGGCCAGGACGAGTGACCCTACGGGCGTCCCTGGCGGCTGCTCTTGAGTGCGTCCAGGAACTCGTTGATCGCGCTCCGGGCATGGGGACTGATCTCGACGAACTCGATGCCGGTTCGGTACAGCACGATCTCCTGATCGACGTCGCTGATATGGCAGTGGACGACGCGTCCCATCACGACGACTGAAGACTCGCCGAGTGTGAGCCGGAATTCGTGCAGTGAGTTGAGATGAAGGGGAAATCCCGTCTCGACTTGTGCGCCGCCGCGGCTGATTTGTTTGATCGCCATCGGCTGGAAGACCATCACTTCGCCACGAAGGTCTCCCAGGATTTCGATCCGCTCCGCGTCGCGTTTGGTGTTGTTCACCGGGGCCGTGTCGGCCCGATCTTACCGGATCAATTCATTCGAATCGCGGCTTTTGCGGCAGAAAAGAGCGTGTCGCCTTCAGACGACTCCGTGACGTCC
>JBKPDW010000482.1:0-5787 GCA_046728115.1 Acidobacteriota bacterium
GGCAGATGTACATGGAAGCCACGGTTGGCGCCGAGGAATCGCTGGCGTTGACGGGACAGGCCTGGAGCGCGTGGCGGGTCGATGCGCGCCTGCGCCAGACCGTCGAGCGCCGCGCCGCACATGCGCTCACCGCGTGGATCAGCACCGATCCCCGGCGCGTACCCGTGGCGCTGCAGATCGAAGGCGACTTCGGCGTCGTGCGCGCCGAAATCGCCAGCTATCGCGCTCGCTAGCACCCGAGCCCCGCGTTTTCGCGCTCGTGCCTCGCGGTCAGCACGAGGTCCTCGATTGCGAGGCGTCACGGCCGATGCCGATTACCTTGACGGTCGCGCCCTTCTCACCGCGGACGCAGGTCGATCACCCGCTTCGCCTTGCCGATCGATCGCTCCACGGAACCGGGCGCGCACATCAGGACCGCCGCTGTGACGCCGATGTATGACTTGATCAGATGCTGCAGCTCGCTTGCCGCTTGCGTGCAGACTGCTGACTCCAACGCCAGGCCCAGCTCGGGTTCGACCTTGACGGTCAGTTCGTCCAGCGTGCCGATCCGGCTGACCTCGAGCACATAATGAGGCGCCAGGTGCTGGTGACCGACGATCAGCTCCTCGATCTGGCTGGGAAACACGTTGACGCCGCGGATGATCAGCATGTCGTCGGTCCGACCCGTTACCCTTGCCATGCGCCGCATCGATCGCGCGGTTGGAGGCAGCAGCGTGGTGAGATCGCGGGTGTGATACCGGATGATCGGGAGCGCCTCCTTTGTCAGCGATGTGAACACGAGCTCGCCGCGCTCGCCATCGGCTCGCACCTGCCCCGTCTCCGGATCGGTGATCTCCGGATAGAAGTGATCCTCCCAGATGACGGGGCCGTCCTTCGTCTCGACGCATTCGCACGCCACGCCCGGGCCCATCACTTCTGACAGGCCATACAGATCGATCGCGTCGATGTCGAAGCGCGCTTCGATATCGGCCCGCATCGCGTCGGTCCAGGGCTCGGCGCCGAAGATTCCGATCTTCAGCGACGATTTGCGCGGATCGTGGCCCTGACGAACGAATTCCTCCGCGATGTTCAACATATAGGACGGCGTCACCATGATGACGTCGGGCTTGAAATCGACGATCAGCTGCACCTGCTTTTCCGTCTGCCCTCCCGACATCGGGACGACCGTGCATCCGAGTTTCTCCGCGCCGTAGTGGGAGCCAAGGCCACCGGTGAACAGTCCATAGCCGTAGCCGACATGTACGATGTCGCCAGGGCGGCCGCCGGCCGCCCTGATCGAGCGCGCCATGAGCGATGCCCAGGTGTCGATGTCTCGGGCCGTATACCCCACCACAGTCGGCCTGCCCGTCGTGCCGCTCGACGCGTGAATCCGGACGATCCGCTCGCGCGGCACCGCGAACAGACCGAAGGGATAGGTGTCGCGAAGATCGTTCTTGGTCGTGAATGGAAAACGGGCGAGGTCGGATAATGTCCGGAGATCGTCCGGATGCGCGCCCTCCTCGTCGCACTTCGACCGGTAGTGCGGCACGTGGTCGTAGGCGTGTCGAACCGACCACCGAAGACGCTCGAGCTGAAGGTGCTGCAACTCGTCCAGGCTGGCACGCTCGATGGGTTCGCGGAGATCGCCTGCTTGGATGCGTCGCGTCATGATAGGTCCTCGTCAGCGGGCGGCTCGACGAGCCTTGGCGGCCCGATGCTCCGCCATGGCCTCGCGGTGCTCTGCAGATGATGTTGAAAGGGCCTGGAACTCGTAGTAGGTCTCGACGAAATCTTCGAACCGCGTTTCGAGCGCCATGTTCGTCAGCTTCTTCGTCAGTCGCGTCGACGTCCATGCCGTGGAAAGGATCCGATCGGCCACTTCGGCGATCTTGGCTTCGTAGTGATCGGCCTCGACGACCCAGTCCACGAGGCCCCAGTCGTGC
Organism: Acidobacteriota bacterium; assembly: GCA_046728115.1. Classification (GTDB taxonomy): domain Bacteria; phylum Acidobacteriota; class Vicinamibacteria; order Vicinamibacterales; family CAVVIG01; genus CAVSWN01. The sequence continues at coordinate 1,923 of JBKPDW010000482.1, forward strand.
GCCGTGGCTGCATCGATGACATCCGCCGCGAGCGCCAGCCGCTTCGCGCGACCGAGCCCGGCGAAGCGCGCGATTCGCCACATACCAATCCCTGGCACAATCCCCTCCTTCACCGCGGTGATTCCGAAGCGCGCGTCGTCTCTGGCAACGCGAAGATCGCATGCCAGAGCGATCTGCAGGCCGCCTCCGATGCAATGCGAGTGAATCGCCGCGAGGACGGTCGGATCCATCGTTTCGAGCTTGCGGAGCGCCGACTCCCAGTTCCTGAAGAACGCCATCGTTGTCTCGCCCGCCGCCAGAGCGGTGAGATCGATCCCGGTGCAGAAGGCGCGGCCGGCGCCCTGCAGGATCACGAGCCGGATGCCGCGGTTCGCCGCGATGTCGTCGACGAGCGTGTTGAGGTCGCGCGCCCATTGTTCGTTAGCGCAGTTCAGCACGCCTGGCCGATTGAGGACAATGGTCGCAACCCGGTCGGCAACTTCGGAGTACATCGTTTCGAGGTGCACGGTTCTTCTCCGATCCATCCAACGGCGCCTGAGGGCGCCGGTGCTGGAGAAGAGTATGCACGAGCTTCGGTTGCCGTGCGCAAATTCGGCGGGACGCCGCCAGGGCACGTGCCCCCGACGGGGTTATCGGCGTGTGCCTTCGTCCGTCCTGTGTGTTCGGCCCCGGGTCCGCACTACCTCGTCACGGGAGATCCACGCGGAAGGCCAGGTGCCACGGAACAAAAGACGACAACCGCCGACGTTCAGACCACGCACCAATTGCGAAGCACCATGGACGGCCCGCTACACCGAAGACGATTCCTGCTGCTCCACTTGATGCTCGTCGAGCGTGGCCTGGACGAGATCGTGCAGCTCGTCGCCATTTGATGCATGCGATATCGCATCGAAGCATTCGCACGCGGCCTGGTGCAGGCGCTTGACGTTGCGAATCGTCAGAACGCCGCGATGGTAATCGATGATCTTCTTGCCGCGAAGCGACGCAGCGGCCTGCGTCACCGCGGATCGCGGCGCACCCACCATCTGCGATATGAATTCGTGCGTCAATTCGAACCTGTTCGTCCCGGCGCGCACGGCGGTCAGGAGGAGCCAGCGTGCCAGGCGCTGCACCGACGTGTGGAAGCAATTGCACAGCGCGGATTGCGCGAGCTGATGCATCACCAGCTGCGAGTACGCCATGAGCAGCTCGTGAAAGTCCGTACACGACAGGATGTGGTGTCGAATAATCGCAGTCGGCACGCGGTGGGCGAAGCCTGCCACCTGAACCACCCAGGAGTACGGCAGCGGATATCGGCCCAGTGCATCCGACACGCCGACCACGCCGTCGCGGCCGACGATCGCGATGCCGAGCGACCGCCCGCCAGCAGTTGACGCCACCAGGGACACGATTCCGTATTCGACGAAGTACACGAATTCCGTGCGCTCCCGGCTTGTCCCCAGCACCGCGTGACGTTCGAGCGCGACCGGCTCCAGTTCCCGGAAGAATCGGGACGAAGCCTCTGGACTCGAGCGCGAGAATTCCGCCAACACGCGATTGCGAGTTCGGTCCACGGCCCCACACGCTCCAGCTGGTACCAGTGCAAGAATTGCCGCCGCCTAAACCGAGCCGTGCCGATTGGGGTCCGTCGGCGGCAGATCGACAACGTCGAGTTCGGACACTTCAGCTATAACTGCTTGATGAGCTTTACTTTACGGGAACGCATTGTGTAGCCTTGTCTCGGAGGACGTGGAACTGCTGACGTTCGGCGAGCGATGAAGATCCGGTTGACCCGCAAGTTGGCCGACCGCATCGATGGTGTCGATCTCAGTACCCGGAAGATTGGCGATGTGTTCGACCTGCCGCCGTTCGAAGCAGGTTTGGTGATTGCCGAGGGCTGGGCGTCTGCCGAAGACTCACGACCTGTGCCCTCCAGGGAACCTCGCGCGAAAGCCTCCACCGCCCCCGTTCGACGGGAACCGCGCAGCGCAGACAGGCGCTTTGCTGACGACCACGTCGTTTCCCGTCACGCCGCTAATGACTTGAAGGGCCGTGCCCCGGATAGGCGGCCGTCCGATTCTCGTCGCGACTTCGACAGATCGTGACGCGACTCCTGTCGACGCGGCACGCGCGTTGTTCATGAGCGGTTGCGGCTCGTCGCCGCCAACCGCCCCGCGTCCATATCAACAACGACAACGCATCTCGCACTACTTCGTTTCGACGCACCGGCGTGGCAAGATCAGTTGGCATGTCGGACCAATCGGTGGAAATCCGCCGGCAGCTGGTGGAAGCTGGACGTCGCTTCGACGCGCGCGGGTGGGTGCTGGGTACCAGCGGCAATTTCAGCGCCGTGCTCGCTCGCGAGCCGCTGCGTCTGGCCATCACACCAAGTGGTGCCGCGAAGGGTGATCTGACCGCAGATCAAATCCTCGAAATTGATGCCGATGCGATTGCGCTGAACCCGGCTGATGGCCGACCGTCAGCTGAGTCACGCCTTCATGTCGAGATCGTCAAGGTCCGTGGCGCGGGCGCCGTGCTCCATACGCACTCGATGTGGAGCACGCTGCTCTCCGACCGGTGTGCCGCGGCGGGAGGCCTGGCCATCGAAGGATACGAAATGTTGAAAGGTCTCGAGGGTGTGACGACTCACGAGCACCGCGAGTGGTTCCCCATTCTCGACAACGACCAGGACATGCACCGTCTCGCCAGTCGAGTTCGAGAAGCGCTGACGAACCATCCCGATGCGCACGCGTTCCTGTTGAGGCGTCACGGGATGTACACTTGGGGAACCGCGCTGCCGGAAGCAGTGCGACACGTCGAGATCGTCGAGTTCCTGCTCGAGGCGGTCGCCCGTAGCAGCAATCTCACGTAACGCGCCGCTTGCCGCTCTCGAACAGCCTGCCGATCGACGCGCGAGGAGGGACTAATGGCCGTCGTCAAGATTCCAGCCGAGAACAGGGTGCTTCGCGACGCGGATCACGTGACGGCGTTCTTGGCCGCTCAGGGCATCGAGTACGATCGATGGACGACCGACCATCCCCTGCCCGCGGACGCGACGCCGGAAATGCTGCTCGCGGCCTACCGTGGAGAAATCGAAACGCTGAAAACACGGGGCGGATATCGAACCGCTGACGTGATCGATGTTCATCCCGATGTGCCGAATCTCGACGCGATGCTCGCGAAATTCAATCGCGAGCACTGGCACGACGAGGACGAAGTGCGCTTCATCGTCGAGGGCCGCGGCCTGTTCCACATCCACCCGCGCGGAGGGAACGTGTTCGCCCTCGAAGTAGAAGCCGGCGACTTGATCAGAGTCCCGCGCGGCACGCACCATTGGTTCGATCTGTGCGCAGAACGGCGGATCCGCGCTATCCGTCTGTTCCAGGACACGAGCGGGTGGACGCCCCACTACACCGAGTCGGGTATCGACCAGGGATTTCAGCCTGTGTGTTTCGGGCCGGCGTACGTGTCGGCATCCGCGCCGACGAGCGCGTGATCACCGAGGCTCCGACTCCGAGCGTCCAGGCAATTCTTCTCGATATCGAAGGCACGACGACGCCGATCGCGTTCGTCGCCGAAGTGCTGTTTCCGTACGCGCGACGCCATCTGCGCGAATACCTCGACCAGCACGCCTCGTTGGGAGACGATGATGCGCTCTTCGATCAGTTTCGCAAGGAATGGGAACTGGACCGCGACAAGGGTGCGCCAGCGTGGGTTGACGTTCCCTCCGCATCACGCCTGGAGTCGGTCGCGGCGTACAGCGACTGGCTCATGGATCGCGACCGAAAGTCCACCGCGCTGAAGACGCTGCAGGGCCGGATCTGGGAGCAAGGCTACGCGCGCGGCGAGCTCGTTGGCGAGGTGTTTGCGGATGTTCCGCCAGCGT
>JBKPDW010000483.1:0-7166 GCA_046728115.1 Acidobacteriota bacterium
GCATAGTGATGCTCGGTATTACATATGCTGGTGTCTGGGAGGGCTGCATGCGCACAGTACTCGCCGTTGCACTCACAGTTGAAATCCTCGGAACTATGCCTTCGGCGCAGGCGCCGCGAGGGTTGACTATGGTTCGCGGGATTAAAGTCGGGCACTTCACGTTATCGGAACGGCCGACTGGCTGCACCGTCGTTCTCGTCGAACGCGGCGCTGTTGCCGGCGTTGATGTTCGTGGGAGTGCGCCTGGTACTCGCGAAACCGACTTGCTCAACCCGGTGAACGCCGTGGAACAGGTCCATGCAATCGTCTTCGCGGGCGGCAGCGCCTTTGGGCTCGACGCGGCGAGCGGCGTTGTCCACTACCTCGACGAAAAGGGCGTCGGATTCAAGATCGGTCGTGCCACCGTGCCGATCGTGCCTTCTGCGATCCTTATCGATCTCGAGGTGGGCGCCAGCGAAAAGATCAGGCCTACAGCAGACTGTGGATATCGAGCGGCTCAGTCCGCAACGGATGGGGAAATTGCAGAGGGAAACGTCGGCGCAGGCGCCGGTGCAACAGTCGGTAAACTCGCTGGGTATGGGCGCGGTATGAAAGGTGGTCTCGCGACGTCATCGATCACGCTGCATACGGGTCTCACCGTGGCCGCGCTCGTTGCCGTGAATGCCGTCGGCGATGTCATGGATCCGCAGACTGGACGCGTCATTGCAGGAGTCAGAACACCTGACGGAGCGGCGATCGACGACATCAAAGCGCTCGTGAGATCGGGGGCGCAGCCTCGCGCGGCGGTTGGTGGAAATACCACCCTGGGCGTTGTCGCGACCAACGCCAGACTGACAAAGGCGCAAGCCACCAAGGTCGCGCAAATGGCACAGGATGGGTTTGCAAGAGCCATCTACCCGGCTCACACGATGTACGACGGTGACACGGTGTTCGCGCTTGCGACGGGCGACATTGTCGCGGAAGATGTGACAGCGATCGGAGCGCTTGCGGCCGATATGGTCAGCGAAGCAATCGTTCGGGCCATCACGAACGCCACAGGCATCCCCGGATATCCCGCGGCTCGAGATCGCCCCGCCCGATGAGTATCTCCATCAGGACCCCGGAGAAACCTCGGACCGGTCGAAGGTCTTTGGAGCGTACCTGGTCGGGCTAGTAGCATCGCATAGCCCTCCGAATGGGTGATGCGGCCTCATGTGACCGCATTTAAAATCACTCTCTTCGTCGGAGGAACGATGCCTACGACCAGGACGCATTGTCTCTCGCCCTCCCGGGCGCTTCGGCCGGTGGATGCCCCGATTGGGCCCGCCAGATACGGGCGCATGTTTCCAGATTTGCCGTCATTCGAGGCCGACGAAGCATTTCTCCATGCGATCGGTCGCGCCGGCGGAATTTGTGATTGTGGCGACGAAGCTGACACGCCCGGCTCACTCGGCACCGTTGCCGCGGGCTGGCCGATCTTCGGTCAATTCGTCGCCCACGACATCACCGCGGATCGATCCGCGCTTCGCAGTCACGTCGATCCGCGGGAGCTGCGGAATGCGCGCGCGCCACTCCTGAACCTCGAATGTTTGTACGGCGACGGTCCCATGGGACACCCTTTTCTGTTCCAGCGCGATCATCCGGGGAAACTCCTGCTCGGTGTGGATGATGCCGATGTCCCCCGCAACGTCGAGGGCATCGCGATCATCGGGGATCCTCGAAACGACTCGCACATGCTGATGTCGCAGATGCATCTGGCGATGCTGAAGGCACATAACCTCTTCGTGGACGAGGCGCGCCGAGGCGGCGTTGCCGATGACGATGTGTTCGATAGCGCCGCACGTGAGACGCGATGGCATTATCAATGGGCCGTCCTGGAGGAGTTCCTGCCATCGTTGGTCGGTCGGCCGCTGGTGGATGAGATCCTCGCGAACGGTCCTCGCTGGTTTCATCCCGATGGCAATGTCTTCATTCCGCTGGAGTTCGCCGATGCCGCCTATCGGTATGGGCATTGCCAGATTCGTCACACGTACCAGCTCAATCGAACCACCGAGCCGGTGCCGATCTTTCCGGATCTGCTCGGCTTCCGTCCTGTGCCGCGCGAACGTCGTATCGATTGGAGGCTCTTGTTCGATGCGCCGGGTGCCGCGCCTGCGCAGCGTGCGAAGAAGATCGACGGCCGGCTCGCGCCGTCGCTGATCAATCTGCCGGTGGCGATTACCGGCGAATGCGAGATCGATGAGTATCACTCGCTGGCCGTGCGCGATCTGCAGCGCGGCCAAGGGGTGGGATTGCCATCGGGTGAGGCAGTCGCACGGCACCTCGGCGTGACGCCGTTGACGAGCGACCAGGTGGGTTTGCGCGCGGCCGGCTGGACGGGTGAGACGCCGCTCTGGTACTACGTCTTGCGCGAGGCGGCCGTCACGACCGCGGGCGATCAGCTCGGCCCGGTCGCCGGACGCATTGTCGCGGAGGTGATGATCACGCTGCTCGACCGCGATCCCGCCTCGGTCCTATTCGCGAAGCCCAAGTGGAAGCCGCGACGGTCGCTCGTCGATCTGTTGCAGGTTGGCGTCCCTACGTCTTCAGGGTAACGGACGATGACAACGAGGAGATCGGCACATGTCTGTTGAGGCCTGCGTGCACATCGCGAGCGTGAAGTCGGTGAGGCATGCCCGCCAGCGTGTCTGCGAAGAATGCGTGAAGATTGGTGCGCAGTGGGTTCACCTCCGCACGTGTCAAACATGTGGAGCGACACTCTGCTGCGACAACTCACCCAATCGGCACGCGACGAAACACGCGCAGGCGAGCGGCCATCCCGTGGTCGCGTCGGCGGAACCTGGCGAGCGATGGCTGTATTGCTATCCTGACGACGGGTTTGCCGAGTACTGAACGCGGACAGGCCTGGTCAAGGCCTCCGGTCCTTGAACTGAAAACGCTGCGGTGGCGACGCGGCGTGTACCGCCAGCGTCGTCCCCAATCCGCGTCTGGGAGGTCACGATGAAGATCGGCATCGTCGGCGCCGGCATGATCGGCTCGACGCTCGCGAAACTCTGGGCCGACGCCGGACATGATGTCCGCGTCGCCTCACGTCATCCCGAACAGCTGCGGCAACTGGTTGAACGACTCGGAAACCGCGGATCCGCAGGCACGCCAGTCAGCGCGGCGGCATTCGGGGACGTCGTGATGCTGACTGTGCCGCTCAAGGCGATTCCGGAGTTGGCGCAAGACCTGTCCGCGTCGCTCACGGGCAAAGTTGTCCTCGATACTGGGAATTCGTATGAACGACGTGACGGCGACATCGCACGCCAGGCATCGCAACACCCGCAGGGGTCTGCGGGCTGGGCCGCGGCCATGTTTCCGGGAAGCCGTTGGGTGAAAGGGTTCAACACGGTGTATTACAAGACGCTCGAGACCGAAGCGCATCGAGATGGCGACCGTCTCGGCATTCCGCTCGCCGGGGATGATCCGAACGCCTTGGAGACGGCTGCCCAGCTGGTGCGGGACGCTGGGTTCGATCCCGTAGTTGTCGGCCCGCTCGCACGGGGCAGGGAGTTCGAGCCGAACACAGCGGTGTACAACACGGGCATGAGCGGCCCCGATCTACAGAGGCGAATGGGGGAGGCTCAATGATGCCCCGCAGAGTCGAGCCGCGGCATTCAACCGCGTCGCATCGTGAGAGCAGGATCATCGCTGCACCTCATCGCCGACCCGCAGCTCTGAAGGCATCGCTTGGAAGCATTCGCAGCGCCACACAAAAGCAACGATTGCCGCTTCTGAGCACTCGACGTGCGCCACCGTTCCTCGTCGAGCGGTTGAAGTAGACTGGCCGTCACGTCTAATCGGAGCACGCGTCCCAGGAAGACGTCCCGGTTCGGGATATTCGCTCTCAGCTCGCAGCGTTCCCGACTCGTTGCCAGGGCACCGTGCCGCGACCGACACGTCGTCATCGTGCCTGAGTCAATCGCCCTCTCTGCAATGTCCTCGCACACACCGTGAGCGAATTCGAAGCACTCGTTGGCCTCTTGCTCGCCGCCGTCATCCTCGCGGCCCTGGCGCGCCGCGCTGGCGTCCCGTATCCCGCGTTTCTGGCGCTCGGCGGCGCGATCCTGGCGTTCGTTCCAGGCGTGTCCGGGCTAGCCATCGAGCCTCAGCTTGCCCTGGCGATCTTTGTGGCGCCGGTGCTCCTGGACGCGGCCTTTGATGCATCGCCGAGGGACCTCAAAGACAACTGGGTCCCGCTGGTGAATCTCGTCGTGGTCGGCGTCGGTCTGACGACGGTGGCCGTTGCCTGGATGGTTCGAGCGCTCGTGCCGGCTATTCCATGGGCGGCGGCGATTGTTCTTGGCGCCATCGTCTCGCCGCCCGATGCGACGGCCGCGACCGCAGTGCTGCGACACGTCAGGCCGCCACACCGGATTCTGACGATCCTGGAAGGCGAAAGTCTATTGAACGATGCGAGTGCGCTGCTGATCTACCGTCTCGCGTTAGGCGCGCTCGCGGCGAATACGTTCTCGGCTCGAGCGGTCTGGCCCACGTTGCTGCTCGCGGTTGCCGGCAGCCTCGCCGTTGGTCTGGCCGCGGCGTGGCTCATCTTACGGCTGATGAAGAACGTTCGCGACGTGCCGACCGCGATCATCGTGCAGTTCATCAGCACGTTTGGTGTGTGGATCCTCGCCGATCGGATTGGTCTCTCTGGCGTGCTGACCATGGTCTGCTATGCCGTGGCAGCTGCCCGACGGGCGCCAGAGCTGACTCCCGCGCGCATTCGCATTCCCTCGTACGCCGTCTGGGAGACGGTCGTCTTCGTGCTCAATGTGCTGGCGTTCGTGTTCATCGGTCTGCAGATTCGTCCGATTCTGAGTAGTCTCGATCCGTCGCGGCGCCTGCGATATCTCGTGGTGGCGGGCGCTGTGCTGTTCACCGTCATCGTGGTGCGGTTCGCGTGGGTGATGATCTATTACGGGGTGGTCAGGTGGCGGATCCGGCATTTCGGTTTTCATCCACGACGGCCGCGCCAGCCACCTTCCCTGGCAGGGGTCCTGATCGTCTCGTGGTCCGGGATGCGCGGTATTGTCACGCTGGCCGCGGCGCTCGCGCTTCCCATTCAGTTGAACGGCAACGCGTTCCCCTTTCGGGACCTGATTGTGCTCACCGCATTTGCCGTGGTGCTGGGGACCCTGGTCATTCAGGGCCTGACGTTGCGGCCTCTTCTCCGCAAGCTCGACCTCCACGATGATGATCCTGTCGCGCGAGAAGCAAACACGGCTCGGGACCGCGCGTTGAAAGCAGCCCTCGCCACCCTCGACAGCGATGGGTCAGATGCGGCTCGGGCCGTACGGCAAGAATTGGCTGCACATCTGCGGGGCTCGACTGGTGAAACTGAAGGAGCAGGTTCCGACCATGGCGAACTCCACAGCCGCGCGCTAGCGGCGGCTCGCCAAGTGATCTTCGACTTGAGGGCGACAGACGAGATCGGCGACGACGCGTTCCATCAGCTGGAAGAGGAATTCGACTGGATAGAAATGGGTACCGGCGTACGAGAATAGGTGGAGCGAAAGGTGCGTTGCCCACTGGTCGCCGAATTGTTGTTGGCGCGGTCGATGCCCTGCACGATCGCATCGTCAAAGCTTTTCGACGATGTCGAAACTGATCTCAACAAATCGAGCGACAGACATAGGACACCTTCCGGCGATGCCGACGCAAAGAACATGCTGCTCATCGACATGCTCGACTCGGGAATGCCGGTTGCTCCATAAAAGGCGTATAACAGATGTCTCGAGTGTTGGAACGCGGAGACATCTATTTCGCCTATCGGCCGCGCGTTGAACAGGCCTCTGCCGCCGCGCCGCCCACCTGCGTGAGGAAGAACGAATGACTCAGCCAAACGAACACGATGATGATCTCGAATCAGAGGTGAATGAAGGGGCGGCCGTCGAAACGGAACAGTACGCAGAGGCGGCCGACGATGAAGAGATCGCGTCTACAGCGGACGTAAGGAATGCGTCGGAGCGGCCGCAAGGGACTAGCGACCGGGTCGATGGCGAGGAGGAACCAGAGGACGAGTCGACCGACACGATTTAATAGACCGCCCGCTCGACGAACGTTGGCGGCACGGCATCGTCAATCAGCCACTCGACAACGAACCAGCTGTAATGAAGCCCGACGGGCACGCTCAACCAATGGCCGAGACTGACGCCGGCTCGCACTCGCATGTGCAGTTCAGGATTCGTACCCCGGCACCACCTTTGCGAACCTCTAAAGTGGGGAGGAAAACCATGGCTCCAGCATTTCCGTTCCCACCGCCAACTCCTCCGCAGCGACGCCTGACTGGGTCGAGCTGGGCGGTAATCGCAAGCATCGTTCTCCTGCTGGTCATCATTGCCGTGATCGCGATGTACTTCTCCGCCCGGTGACATGCCGAGCGCGACTGCACGTTCGAAGACGACGGCAACGAACGAACGCGCCTTTAGCGCCTGGCCGACGCGAAGATCGATGTGACTGCGATCGACGCGGTGAGCGTCAGCGAACGTTACGGCGCACTCTGCTGGGTGGCGCCACGCGACGTGAAGAAAGCAGCTACCGTGCTTGGTGTCGTCTCGCAGCCCTGAATTTCCAAGCACGATTTCCCGCTTGCAGCAAGTGACCTCTATGGTCGATCGTCCGGACCTTCCGCGACCGCCCCAGCCGTGGCCGGTGCCGCATCCCCTCCCTGCGCCGGTCCCGCCTAAGCCGCCGCCGACCGATCCCTTTCCACCGGAACCGGAACCGACACCGCCGATCCCGCCGGTTTCACCCGAACGCCGTTTACTTGCGATTGCTGGAACCGAGGAGCGTACATATGGCGATTTACGAATTCGTCTGTCGAGCGTGTCACAAGGGCTTTGAGGTCACGCGACCCATGTCCGAGGCGTCGGCAGGCGCGAAGTGTCCTCATTGCGGGAGCACCAACGTCGAACGCACCTGGAGCGCCGTTCAGGCGGTCACATCGAAGAAGAGCTGAGCCAGCATAGTGCCGGTGGTGGCCCAACAGCGGAGCCGGGCACGGCGTCGGGCTTGCACACGAAGATGAGCACATGAACACAGACTTTGGACGAACAGCTCTCGTTACGGGAGCCACAGACGGCGTCGGGAAGCTCGTGGCAAAACGGCTCGCCGCGTCAGACGCGAATGTGATCGTTCATGGC
>JBKPDW010000484.1:0-3696 GCA_046728115.1 Acidobacteriota bacterium
GTGCAAGATCTTCGGCCGTTGAGACTTCATGCGCGTCCCCTTGCCGGCCGCCAGGATGACGATGTGGAGGTCAGACATGTGTCATTGCGGACGGCAGGATGCCAATTGCGGAAATCCAGCCCGCAACGCGCATTTCGCACTCCGCAATGGAATTATCTCCCGGTCCGCGCCTTGATCGGTCGTCGCCGGTCGACCGCACGGGGGAGGCTGGGCGTCTCCAATGCTGACCGAAAGGCATCGTCACCGCGAAGAGGCTCGAGGTCGGGATCGGTCCGCGCCAGGCTTCGGTTCTCGGGGTTCAGGGCGATAGCGCGCTCGAGGTGGGCCACGGCCTCGGCCGGCTCTCCACGCTGAGCATGGGCAACGGCCAACATGTAGAGAGCGTGGTCGTTGTCCGGATCCTCATCACGGACCAGTCGCAAATGGCCGATTGCGTCGTCGTATTCCCCGCCGTTGATCGCCAGCGTGGCGGCATAAAGGCGCTCGTCGATGGTCGTGGGTGCCTCCACTCGGGGCGTCACGTGGCGCTGGCAGATGTTGAGGTACAGATGGACTCGTTCGTGTAGCTCCTTCTCCTCGGGGTACTGACGGAGCACGGACTCAAGAAGCGCCGACGCCTGCTCGTAGTCGTGGCGCTGCAGAGCTTCCAGCCCCCGCTCATAAACGGCGACTGCCTCAAAATAGCTGGATCGATGTGCCGGGGGTGGCGGCCGTTCAGGACTTGGGCGTTCGGCCGGGAGTGGTACCTGAGCCTGCTGCTGACGTTCCGCCGGCATCTGGCGGGTTTTCAACGACTTCGGCTGCGGCCGCCGGTGCTTGGTCATCGATGCAGAACGGGAAGACGCGATCAGGGGGAAATCGCCTGAAGTGGCCGTAAATTAACAGAACGACAGCCGGTCGGTCAAGTTGGTCGTTCGCCAGATTTTTTAGCTAATTCGATCGCCTGATAAATCGCGTTTGCTCGCATCCGATGCCGCCTGGAGAGCTGAACGACAGCTTGCCTTCGGGACAGACGGCTATTATTGGTCAATTCACCAAATTCAGCCACCAGTGCTGCGGAGCTCGGCGCATCCGGCTTGTCATATTTGGTCATTGAGCCGATATTAGCCACGATGGTGAACTCTCCGCGGGTAGCAAGACCTTGACTCAGAACGGCCGAAATAGGTCCTTTGACCAATTCCTCGTGGGTTTTTGTGAGTTCTCTGGCGATGACGACTTGGCAATCCCCCACCGCGTGCTGAAGGTCTGTAAGCGTTCGCGCGATCCGGTGGGGTGCCTCGAAGAACACAATCGCACCGCCGATGCTGATTACTCGCTCGAACCATTTCGTGCGGTCTTTCGACCTAGTCGGTGGAAACCCCAGAAACGAGAAGCCGTCTTCGGTCATTCCAGAGGCAGCCAAAGCCGTCAGTATGGCGCTTGGCCCAGGAATCGGCTCGACCCGGATGCCTGCGTCGGTCGCCGCGGCGACAAGGCGGCCGCCGGGATCGGAAATAGTGGGCGTGCCGGCATCAGAAACGATTGCGACGTTCTGACCAGCTCGAAGCCGATCGACGAGCATCGGTGCTTTCGACGCTTCGTTGTGCTCATGCAGGCTCGTTGTCGGCGTCCGAATCGCATGACGCGCAAGCAAGCGAGCAGTCCGCCGCGTATCCTCAGCCGCGATGATCGACACTTCACGGAGAATTCGCAGCGCCCGAAGCGTGATGTCTTCCAGATTTCCGATGGGCGTGGCAACGACGAACAGCGTGCCGGCCATTACGGAGGGACATTTATTGTAACATTTGACGGATCGAGGTACGTGATTGAGGCCCAGCTCTGCTGCCGTGCGGGATACTGAATGATTGCCTCCGAGCCCCTGCCCCATTTTGTCGACGATCTCCTTGGGTACCTTCACGAGACGCATCCAACGCACGCCACGCTCGATGGCGTGCATACACACGATGACCTGCTCGAGGACCTGAGTCGCCACTCCGTAGACGCCGAGGCCCACGCGCTCGCGGGCTATCTGCGCCGGCTGGACGAAATCAACCGCGACGCACTCACCGCAGTCGAGCGGCTCGAGCACAAGATGCTCACCGATCACCTTCAGGCCCGTACGTTCGAGCTCGAGGTGGTGCGGACGTGGGAGCGGAACCCCCAGTACTACGCCGACCTCATTGCGTCGAGCCTCGCCAGCCAGACGCTGTTCACACATGCTCCGGCGTCGGAACGGGCCCGCCGTGTGCTCTCGAAGCTGCGACAGACGCCGCGCCTGATTCAGGCCGCTCGCGACAACATCAAGGAGCCGCCCGGAATATTCGTCAAGGTCGGGATCGAGACGATGAAGGGCGCGCAGTCGTTCATCGACGACGAGCTGCCGCGCGCGTTTGCGGATGTCGACGATCTGCATTTGCTCGGCGATCTCGCTGACGCGCAGACGGAGGCCTCGCACGCCATCGGCGCCTACGTGCAGCATCTCGAAACCGAGATGGCGCCGAAGGCCCGCGCGTCGTTTCGCCTCGGACGCGACAAGTTCGAGCAGAAGCTTCGCCTCGACGAAGGCATCACGATGCCGGTCGAGCGCTTGCTCGCCATCGCCGAACGCGAGCTCGGAGCGACGCACGACGCGTTCCGGGCGCTCGCCGGCCGCGCCAATGGCGGCGATCCCCTGGAAGCCTGGGCGCGTAAGAAGGCCGAGCATCCCGGTCCCGGCGAGCTGGTGCAGGTTGGACGCGACCAGCTGAGCGAGCTCGCGACATTCCTCCAGCGGCAATCGCTCATTTCATTGCCTGGGGGCGAGCCAATCACCGTCGCGCCGACTCCGGATTTCTACCGGTGGTCGTTCGCCAGCATGTGGACGCCGGGCCCATTCGAATCGAAGCCGACTCGCGCCTATTACTACCTGACCGACATCGATCCGTCCTGGCCGCCGGAACGGCAGGAAGAGCATCTCCGCGACTACAACATCCCGACGCTCTGGTCGATCTCGATCCACGAGGTCTACCCGGGACATTTCCTGCACTATCAGCATCTACGGCGTGTCGAATCGAAGGCCCGCAAATCGATCCTGTTCGCCCCCGCATCGTTTGTCGAAGGCTGGGCGCACTACTGCGAGCAGATGATGATCGAGGCCGGATTCGGCCGCCAGGACTACGGCATCCGCCTCGGACAGCTCGCCGAATCTCTCATCCGCCTCGCGCGCTTCATCGTCTGCATCAAGCTGCACACGGAAGACATGTCGGTGGAGCAAGGGGTGCGCTTTTTCCGAGAGGAAGCGTTGATGGAAGAAGGCAGCGCGCGCCGCGAGGCCGAACGCGGCACCTTCGATCCCATGTATCTCGTTTACACTGTCGGCAAGCTGATGCTGCTGAAGCTCCGTCAGGACTGCAAGGCCCAACAGGGGAAATCGTTCTCCTTGCGAACCTTCCACGACACCCTGCTGTCGCAGGGCACCGCCCCGTTCTGGCTGCATCGCCGGCTCATGCTGGGCGACGATGCCGGCGAACCGCTGGAATAGCGCGCGACGATGCCGTTGTACGAATACGAATGCGACAACCACGGTCACCGCTTCGAAGTGATCGTGAAGTTTTCGGATCCCCCGGTCGAAAAATGTCCCCAGTGTGGCGGACCCGTCCACAAGCTGATGTCGGCGCCCGCCTTTCAGCTGAAAGGGACCGGCTGGTACGTGACCGACTACGCGAAAAAGGGCGAGAC